>NZ_JBJGYM010000008.1:0-192748 GCF_054049995.1 Geodermatophilus sp. SYSU D01106
ACAGTGTTACGGCGGCCATGGCGAGAGGGAAACGCCCGGACCCATTCCGAACCCGGAAGCTAAGCCTCTCAGCGCCGATGGTACTGCCCTGGAGACGGGGTGGGAGAGTAGGACGCCGCCGGACAACCATTCGAGACGGGGGTCGGAGCCATTGGCTCCGGCCCCCGTTTTCGTGCGTTGTCCGCAGATTCCATCCCACGGAGCGCTCACAGGAGTGCTCCCCGCCGTACGAGGTACTCAGGACTCCATGACATCTCCCCGACGAGGCTCCGCCGGCCGTGGCCGGCCCGACGGCCAGGACGGTCGCGGGCAGGGCCGATCCGGCCGCGACGACCGCCAGGGTCCGCGATCGGGTGGTCGCCCCTCGGGTGCGGGACGCGGATCGGGCGGCTACGGCTCCCGACGTGACGGAATCAGCGGTGGCCGCGAGGGCGGGACTGCCCGCGGCGGTCAGGGTGCCCGCGGGGACCGTCCCCAGGGTGACCGCGCCGGCCGCCCGGTCGCCGGGAGCCGCGGCGCCGGGGACTGGCGCGACCGTCGTCCGGGCACCGACCGCGCCGGCGGGAACTGGCGGGACCGGCGTCCCGACAGCGACCGCAGCGGCGACGACCGTCAGGACCGCCGTCCGGCTCGGTCGTCCGGGGACTGGCGCGACCGCCGGCCCGGTGGCGATCGTCCGACGGGCGACCGGCAGGACCGCCGCCCCACCGGCGGTGGCGGGGGAGGCTGGCGCGACCGGCGTCCGGAGGGCGAGCGGTCGTCGGGTTCGTGGCAGGACCGTCGCAGCGACGTGGGCCCGGTCCGGGACCGGTCCGCCGGTGGCTGGCGGGACCGTCGCCCGGGCGGCGACCGCGGGGAAGGCGGACGTCCGGCCCGCCGCGACGACGCCGCGCGCGGCGCCCGGCCGTACGAGGACCGTCCGCGGCGCCAGGACGTCGATGCGCGCCCCGAGTGGCGGGACCGTCGTCCGCAGGGGGAGCGTCCCGCTCGCGCCGGTGGCTACGAGGGCGGCAGGGGCCGTCCGGAGCCGCGCGGTGCCGGCGGTCGGCCCGACCGCGCCGGGGGCCGTGACTGGCGCGACCGCCGTCCCACCGACGACCGCCGTGCCCGCCCGGACCGCGACCGCACCCCGCCGGCCACGCCCGGTCCCGACCTGCCCGACTGGGCCGACCCGCGCGAGCTCGACCCGGCCGTGCGTGCCGCCCTCCGGGGGCTCGACTCGCGCAACGCGGAGAAGGTCGCCAAGCACCTGGTCGTCGCCGGGACGCTCGTCGACGAGGACCCCGAGCTCGCGCTCGCGCACGCCCGTGCCGCCCGTGACCGCGCGTCGCGTCTCGCCGTCGTCCGGGAGGCCGTGGGCGTCGCCGCGTACCACGCCGGGGACTACGCCGAGGCGTCCCGCGAGCTGCGGGCCTACCGGCGGATGAGCGGTGAGGAGGGCTACCGCGCCGTCCTCGCCGACTGCGAGCGGGCGCTGGGCCGGCCCGAGGTCGCGCTGCGGCTGGTGCGCGAGGCACTCGCCGACCGTCCGGACCGCGAGGAGACCGTCGAGCTGCAGCTCGTCGAGGCCGGGGCGCGCCAGGACCTCGGCGAGGTCGCCGCGGCGCGGCTGGTGCTCGAGGGCGCCCTGGGCGGCCGCCCGGCCCCGGGCCGGGTGGACCTGCGCGACGAGGGCACCCTGCGCCTCGCCTCCGCCTACGCCGACCTGCTCGCGGCGTCCGGGGACGCGTCCGCGGACGCGTGGCGCGAGGTCGTCACCGCCGCCGAGCCGGAGGCCGAGGACATCGCCTTCGGCGAGGAGGAGGTCCCGCTCGCCGAGCTGGCGGTGGACGACGAGCCGCAACTGGCGCCGACCGCTGAGGCAGCGGCGTCGGACGGCGACGCGGACCTCGGCGACGACGCGGACGACGCGGACGAGGACGACTTGGGCGGCGACGCGGACCTCGACGACGACGCGGACGACGCGGACGACGCGGACGACGACGAGCTCGACTTCGACTCCGACGTCGAGCGCGAGGTGGCCGAGCTGCTCGGTGAGGTCGAGCCGCCGGCGGGGGACCAGCCCGGGCACTGACCGCCGACAGTCACGGCGGCGCCGTCCACACCGGCGTCTCCCGTCCACAGCCACCTCGTCGGCTCACCGCCGGGGAGGAGGCGGCCGCACGCTGCCGTCATGAGCGTGGCTGTGATCGACCGCAACGACGTCGTGCTCCGCGGGCGCCTCTCGGCTCCCGCGGAGCTCCGCACCCTGCCGAGCGGCGACCCGCTGGTGACCTTCCGGCTCGTCGTCCGCCGGCCCGAGCCGCGGGCGCGCGGGTCCTCGGTCGACGTCCTCACCTGCATCACCTACGACCGGGCGCTGCAGCGTCGTGTCGCCGCCTGGGAGGCCGGTGACGTCGTGGAGGTGGAGGGGGCGCTGCAGCGGCGCTTCTGGCGCACGGGCGCCGGCACCGCCTCGGTGTGCGAGGTCAACTGCCGCCGGGGGCGGAAGGTGCCGCGGTCGTCGGCCGGCGGCGGCGTCCGGACGGCGTGAGCGCCCGCCGGTCAGCCGCCGTGCGGGCGGAGCACCAGGCCGGTGCGCGGCTTGGGCACGAACAGCGTCGACTTGCGCGGCATGCGGGCGCCCGCGCGGGCCACGGCAGCGACGTCGGCGGGCGAGGGCGGGCGCAGCAGCACGGCCACCCCCGACCGCGCCCCGGCCAGGCGGAGCGCCTCCGGGACGCTGTGGGCCACGAGCAGCGACCCCGGCTCGTCGCTGCGGCCCCACAGCGCGCCGACCAGGCCCGTGGTGGCCAGCACGACGTCGAGCCCGCGCCAGGCCGGCGGTGCCTCCGCCGGCACCGTGGCGCGCACCTCGGCGCTGGGGCCGGTCAGGTGCAGCAGTCGCTCCCCGTCGGTGACGAGGAAGCCGTCGAGGTCGGGCAGCAGCGACGCCACGTGGGCCGACACGGCGCCGGGTCCGCCCGGGACGGGCACCTCGGCCACCGCGAACCCGCGCGCCGCGGCGTCGGCGGCCTCCCGCAGCCCCAGGTCGGGCACGACCCGGTGGATGGACTCGACGCGCAGCCCGCCGGTACCCATGGGGGTGAGCAGGGCCAGGACGCGGCAGTCGCCGTCGGGATGGGTGCGGTGCAGGGCCTGCGCGGCGGCGAAGCGGTGGTGCCCGTCGGCGATCACCGCGCCCGTGCGGCCCAGCGCGCCGGTCAGCTCCCGCAGCACGTCGGGGTCGGCGACGCGCCAGAGCAGGTGCGCGACGCCGTCGTCGTCGACGACCTGCAGGTCCGGGGCGGCGCCCGCCACGGCGGCGGTGAGGGCGGCCACGCGCGGCTCGGGGTCGTGCGCCAGCACGATGGGCTCGAGGTCGGTGGCGGTCGCCGCGAGCAGCGCGCGGCGGCCCTCGACGGCGGCGGGGAAGGTGTCCTCGTGCGGCAACACCGCCCGGCCGCCCGCGGCGGACACCCCGACGGCGCCGAGCCAGCCGACCGTCGGCGTCCCCGTCGCCGGCCGCATCTCGTAGCGCCACAGGGCCGGCTCGCCGTCCCGGACCAGGACACCGTCGCGCTCCCAGTCGCGCAGGGTGGCGGCGGCGCGGGCGGCGACGTCCCCGGCCGCGACCGGGCCACCGGCGCCGGCGGTCCCCGGACCGGACGTGCCCCCGGGCAGGATCAGGCGCACGATGTTGTGCGGGTCGGCGGCCGCCAGCCGCTCGGCGCCGTCGGGCGTCACCAGGTCGTAGGCTGGCGAGCTCACCCGGGCCAGGTGCCCGGGGTCCTGCTCCCGGTAGGTGAGAGCCCGGAAGGGCCGGACGTCGATCCCCGTCGCGACGGGGAGCGGGGGACCCGCCGGCGACGACTGCACCACCGGATCGTAGGAGCCGCCGTCCCCGGCCCGCCGACGCGACCGGTCAGCGGGGGCGGGCGGGGGCGACCGCGGGAGATCGGGAGGGCATCGGTGTCGACAGCAGGACCGCCGGAGGACGCCGGGGCGGAGACCACGCCCGAGGGAGCGGCCGGCCGCACCGGGCCCGAGGGCGGGGTCTACGAGTGGTACCGCCGCGGGCTGGACCTGCTGGGCAGCGGGGACCCGGCCGCCGCGGCCACGCTGCTCAGCCGGGCCGCCGAGGCCGAGCCGAGCTCGCGGAGCGTGCTCGAGGCCCTCGCCCGCGCCCAGTACGACGCCGGCCGCTACCGGGAAGCCGTCGACAGCTTCGGGGAGCTGGCCGCCGTGAACCCCACCGATGACTACGCCCAGTTCGGGCTCGGCCTGGCCGCGAGCCGGGCCGGCGACCTGGAGACGGCGGCCGAGCACCTGGCCCTGGCGGTCGCCATGCGGCCGGACCTGCCGCACTACGCCCGTGCGCTGCGCGGCGTGCGCGCCCGCCGCGGTTCCGGGCCGGGGGCGGCGTGAGCACCGGACGCCCGCCGGCCTTGGCCGCCGGCAGCACCCGCCCGCCGGCCGAGCTGTTCGACGTGGCGCTGCTCGACCTCGACGGCGTCGTCTACGTCGGCCCCGACGCGGTGCCCGGGGTCCCGGAGGGGCTGGCGGCCGCCCGCGCGGCCGGCATGCGCCTCGGGTTCGTGACCAACAACGCGGCCCGCCCGCCCGAGGAGGTGGCCGCGCACCTCAGCGAGCTCGGCGTGCCGGCCGTCCCCGACGAGGTCATCACCAGCTCGCAGGCCGCGGCCACGGTGGTCGCCGGGACGTTCGGCGCCGGCGCGCGCGTGCTCCCGGTCGGCGGCCCCGGGGTGGCGGCGGCCCTGCGCGCGGCCGGGCTGACGGTGGTCGAGCGGGCCGAGGACGAGCCGGTGGCCGTCGTGCAGGGCTACGGCCGCGAGGTCGGGTGGCAGCAGGTCGCCGAGGCGGTCGTGGCCGTCCGGCGCGGTGCCCGGCACGTGGCCACCAACGCCGACGCGACCATCCCCTCACCGCGCGGGCCGCTGCCGGGCAACGGCGCGATGGTCGGGGTGGTGCGGGACGTCACGGGCGTCGAGCCGCTGGTCACCGGCAAGCCCGACCCGGCGATGCACGCCGAGTGCGTCCGCCGCACCGGGGCGCAGCGGCCCCTCGTGGTCGGCGACCGGCTGGACACCGACATCGAGGGCAGCCACCGCGCCGGCGCCGCGAGCCTGCTGGTGCTCAGCGGCGTCACCGTGCCCGCGACGCTGCTGGCCGCCCGCCCGGACCACCGGCCCGACCTGCTGGCACCCGACGCCCGGGGCGTCCTGGTCGCCCACCCGCCGGTCACGGCCGCGGACGGCGGCTGGCGCTGCGGCGGCTGGGTGGCGGCCGCCGACGGCGACGGCACGCTGGTGCTGCGCACGGCCGGCAGGACGGAACCGGACGGGGACGACCGGGACGGCGACGGGCTCGACGGGCTCCGGGCGCTGTGCGTGGCGGCCTGGTCGCGGGGGAGCGGAGCCGACGGCGTCCGGGTGCGTGCGGGGGACGAGCGCGCCCGGGCGGCGCTGGCCCGCTGGGACCTGGAGCCGCGGTGAGGAGGGCCGGGAGGCTCTCCTGCGGGGCGGCCCCGGGAGCACCGGCCGGCTCCCGCGGGCGGGCGGCGGTGTCGTCCCCGGCCGGTAGTCTCGCGGGCCGGGGACACCGCGTCCCCTCCGCCGAGGCCCCCGCTCCCCGGGCTGCCCGCCCCGCCTCCGCCCTCTCTCCCGGAAGGTCCCCGCGATGACCGAGCCGAGCCGACCGCGACCGGTCCCGGGCCCGCCGCGGCCCGGTCCCGTCGCGGACCCGGCCCGCGCGTCCGCGACGGCGCTCGAGGGCCTGGACGAGCGACCGGTGGCCGAGCACGTCGCCGTCTTCGAGGCCGAGCACGACCGCCTGGCCCGCGAGCTCGCCACGATCGACCAGCTCTGATGCCGCGCCGCAGCCGACTCGACGCCGAGCTCGTGCGGCGGGGCCTGGCCCGCTCCCGCGAGCACGCCGTCGCGTTGATCAGCGAGGGACGGGTCGCCGTCGCCGGGCAGGCCGCCAACAAGCCGGCCACCGGCGTGGACCCCGCCACCCCGGTGGTCGTCCGCACCGACCCCGACGAGCAGCGCTGGGTGTCCCGGGGCGCGCACAAGCTCCTCGGCGCCCTCGAGGCGTTCCCCGTGGAGGTCGCCGGCCGCCGCGCGCTCGACGCCGGCGCGTCCACCGGCGGCTTCACCGAGGTGCTGCTGTCCCGCGGCGCGCGCGAGGTCGTCGCCGTCGACGTCGGCTACGGCGAGCTGGCCTGGTCGCTGCGCACCGACGAGCGGGTGCGGGTGCACGAGCGCACCAACGTCCGCACGCTCGCGCCGGAGGACGTCGGCGGGCCGGCCGAGCTGGTCGTCGCCGACCTGTCGTTCATCTCGCTGCGCCTGGTGCTGCCGGCGCTCACCGCGTGCGCGACGGCGGAGGCCGACCTGCTGCCCATGGTCAAGCCGCAGTTCGAGGTCGGGCGCGAGCGGCTCGGCGCCGGCGGGGTGGTGCGGGACCCGGCGCACCGCGCCGACGCCGTGCTCACCGTCGCCCGCGCGGCCACCGAGCTGGGCTGGGGCACCGCCGGGGTGGTGGCCAGCCCGCTGCCGGGGCCGTCGGGCAACGTCGAGTTCTTCCTGTGGCTGCGCCGCGACGCGCCGCCGCCGGAGGAGGCCGACGTCGTCCGCGCCGTCGAGGAGGGGCCGCGGTGACCGGGCCGGGCGCGGGCGGCGATCCCGGGGGACGCTGGGACGGGACGCGGCCGCAGCAGCCGCAGGACGACAGCGACGAGCAGGGAGGACCGATGAGCGAGGCCGGCCAGGGCGGATGGCGTCCCGGGGGTACGCGGCACGTGCTGCTCGCCGTGCACACCGGGCGGGAGGACATCGTCGAGCTGGCCCGCAGCTCCGCCGCGCGGCTGGCGCGCGCCGGCATCACGGTGCGCGTCCTCGAGGACGAGGCGAAGGACCTGGGCATCGAGGGGGCCGAGGTGGTGGCCCCCGACGCCGAGGCCGCCCGCGGTGCGGAGATCGTCATGGTCTTCGGCGGCGACGGCACCTTCCTGCGCGCCGCCGAGCTCGCCCGCTACAGCCACGCCGCGCTCATGGGCGTCAACCTCGGCCGGGTCGGCTTCCTCGCCGAGACCGAGCCCGAGGCCGTCGAGGAGACCCTCACGGCCATCGAGCGCTGCGAGTACTCGGTGGAGAAGCGGCTGGCGGTGGAGGTCGACGTCATCGACGCCGGCGGCGCGGTCGTGGGCGGCACCTGGGCGCTCAACGAGGTGTCGGTGGAGAAGGCGCAGCGCTCGCGCGTCCTCGACGTCGTCATCTCCGTCGACGGCCGGCCGCTGACCAGCTTCGGCTGCGACGGCGTCCTGTTCGCCACGCCCACCGGCTCGACCGCCTACGCGTTCTCCGCCGGCGGTCCGGTGGTGTGGCCCGACGTCGAGGCGATGCTGCTCGTGCCCACGAACGCCCACGCGCTGTTCGCCCGGCCGCTGGTGACCTCGCCGGACGCCGTCCTGTCGGTCTCGATCCCGCCCGACGGCAACCGTGCCCGCGTGTCCGCCGACGGCCGCCGCGCCTTCGACGTGCCCGAGGGCGGCCGCGTCGACGTGCGCCGGGCCGCCCGGCCCGTGCGCATCGCCCGCGTGCACCCCGCCACCTTCGGCGACCGGCTGGTGGCCAAGTTCGGCCTGCCCGTACGCGGCTTCCGCGAGGTGCGCCGGCACGACCCGGGCCACGAGCTCACGCCGTCGCGCAACGTGCTGGCCCGCGACGTGGTGTCGCTGCCGCCGGCTCCCGGCCGCGGCCCGGCACGGGAGGAGGTGCGCGGTGGCTCCGCGGACCCCGACGCGTGAGCGCGGCCCCCGTGCCCGGCGCACCGCGGCGCCCGCGGACACCGCCCCCGACGGCACGGCACCGGCCGGCAGCGCGCCGGCCGCGGACAGCCGCCCCGCCGAGGGCGCGACGGCGGCCGGGCGGGACGCGCCCGCCGGCGACGGCCTCGCCCCGGCGCCCCGCGCGCCGCACGGCCGGGGCCGCCTGACCGAGCTGCGCATCCGCGGCCTGGGCGCCATCGACGACGTCACCCTCGAGCTCGGCCGCGGCCTGACCGTGGTCACCGGCGAGACGGGCGCGGGCAAGACGATGGTGGTCACCGGGCTGACCCTGCTGTTCGGCGGCCGCGCCGACCCCGGCCGCGTGCGCGCCACCGGGCGGGCCGGCGTCGAGGGCCGCCTCGAGCTGCCGGAGGGCTCCCCGGTGTGGGAGCGCGCCGCCGAGGCCGGCGCCGAGCCCGACGACGACGGGTCGCTCATCCTCGCCCGCACCGTCAGTGCCGAGGGCCGGTCCCGGGCGCACCTGGGCGGGCGCAGCGTGCCGGTCGGCGTCGTGGCCGAGCTCGCCGAGGGCCTGCTCGCCGTGCACGGGCAGAGCGACCAGCTGCGGCTGTCGCGCCCCGCCGAGCAGCGGCACGCCCTCGACCGCTACGCCGGGCCCGCGCACCTCCAGCTGCTCGAGACCTACCGCACCGCGTACGCCGGCTGGCGCGAGCTGTCGGCCGACCTCGACCGCCGCCGCGGCCAGGCCCGCGAGCTCGCCCAGGCCGCCGAGGTGCTGCGCCACGGCCTGGAGGAGATCGAGGGCCTGGCGCCCGAGCCCGGCGAGGACGAGACCCTCGACGCGCAGGCCAAGCGGCTCGGCGACGCCGACGCGCTGCGGGCCGCCGTCGACGAGGCGCGCATGGCGCTGGTCGGCGACGTCACCGGCGACCTCGGCGGCGAGGGCCTGCCGCAGGACGCCACCGCCGCCCTGGCCGCCGCCGAGCGGGCGCTGTCCTCCACCGACGACCCCGCGCTGGTGCTCCTGGCCCGCGATCTCGCCGACGCCGTCGCGGTCGTGTCCGACGTCAGCGTCCAGCTCGCGGGCTACGTCGCCGACCTCGACGCCGACCCGGCGCGGCTGGCCGAGGTCCTCGACCGGCGGGCCGCGCTCACCGCGCTGGTGCGCAAGTACGCCGACCCGGGCGAGGGGCTCGCCGGGGTGCTCGCCTGGGCCGACGACGCCCGGGCCAAGCTGTCCGCGCTCGACGTCTCCGACGAGGCGCTCGAGGCGCTGGAGGCCGCCCGCGACACCGCCCGCGCCGAGGTCGACGACCTCGCCGGCCGGATCTCCGCCGGCCGCCGCGCCGCCGCCGACGGGTTCGCCGCCGAGGTGGGCCGCGAGCTGGCGGGCCTCGCGATGAAGAGCGCCCGGGTGTCCTTCTCGATCGACAGCCACCCCGGCGAGCCCGGCGCCGACGGCATCGACGAGGTCGCGCTGCTCATGGCCGCCCACCCCGGCGCCCCGCCGCGGCCGGTGCACCGCGGGGCGTCCGGCGGTGAGCTCTCCCGGGTGATGCTGGCCATCGAGGTGGTCTTCGCCGGCGCCGACCCGGTGCCGGTGATGGTGTTCGACGAGGTCGACGCGGGCGTCGGCGGGCAGGCGGCCGGCGAGATCGGGCGGCGGCTGGCGCGGCTGGCGCGCGACCACCAGGTCGTCGTCGTGACCCACCTCGCGCAGGTGGCCGCCTTCGCCGACACCCACCTGGTCGTCGACAAGTCCCCGGACACCGCCGCCGGCGTCACCGCCACCGACATCCGCGCCGTCGACGGCGAGGACCGGGTGCGCGAGCTGGCCCGGATGCTGTCCGGCCTCGCCGACAGCGACACCGGCCAGGCGCACGCCCGGGAGCTGCTGGCCGTCGCCGCCACCGCCCGAGCGGAGTAGTTGCCGCGCCGCTCGGTCGTGGGCGATCGGGTGACGGAACGCAGGAGTGTCGATCGCGGTCGCCGGGTAGGCGTTCCCCGTGCGCACCGATGCCCGATCCCGAACCGCCCCCCGATGCCCCGCGGGGGGTGCCCGATGAGCTGCTTCAGCTCGGCCGACGAGTCGGCGCACTACGGCTTCTCGGTCTGCATGCTGCTGCAGCAGTACCGGGAGCAGCTGGGCTGGGAGTCCGCGCCCGTGGTGGAGCTCGGCACCGGTGACGCCTCGGCGATCGCCGACGTCGTCGCGGGCCTGCCCGGCCTGCGCATCCGCAGCTACGACATCAGCGAGGACTCGGTGCGCAGGGCGCGGGCCAACGTGGCCGAGCGCGGCGTCGCCGACCGCTACACCGTCGAGCTCGGCGACTTCTTCGACCAGGCCGACGCGGCCGGCGGGGAGCGGGTGACCACGGCGATCTCCAACCCGCCGTACATCCCGGCGCCCGACCGCGACATCCTCATGCCCGAGCTGTGGGGCGGGGAGCGAGGCAACGACCTGACGCTGCAGCTGCTCAAGGCCGGCTACGACCACGTGGTCACCGCGGTCGCGAGCTACGCCGACCCGGTCACCACCGTGGGCACCGCCGCGGACCTCGGCTACCGGGTGGTCAACTTCCTCGCGATGGGCCTGGACTACGGCCCCTACAGCAGCGAGCCGAAGGTGCGCGAGCAGATCCGCCGGATCGTCGCGGAGGGCCGCGGCTGGGCGGGCGACGACGAGTACATGGTCGCCGTCGCCCTGTTCACCCGGGACCCCGACCTCCCCGGCGACCGCGGCGAGCAGCTGCTGCACGCGCTGCAGCTGCCGGCCTGACGGCTCCGGGGCCCGACGGCTCCGGGACCTGACGGCTCAGCCCAGGGGCACGCAGAGCGCCGCCGGGTCGTCGGCGCAGGCCCCGGCGGCCACGGTCACCCGGTCCCACGGCCCGGTGGCGTTCGAGCCCGCCTCGTTGCGCAGCCCCGAGATCCGCAGCACCAGGTCGCTGGTCGGCGCCGCGTCGCGCGCGACGACGTGGACGCTCGCCGAGGCGCCGTCCCCGGCGCCGGCGGACAGGCCGAAGCCGTCGCGGGTGGGCGACGTCGTCCCGTCCTGGCACCAGCGCGTGCCCGGCGCCGACGACCCGACGAACACCGCCGTTCCCGCCCGCGGGGCGCCGCCGTCGGCCGCGGTGAGCTCGACGTCCGCCGCCAGGCCGGCCATGGCGAAGGTCTCGTTGGCGAACCCGACCTCGAGGACGAGCGAGCGCACCGAGCCGTCGTCGGGGAGGGCGCAGTCGGCGGCGAAGGACCTCGGCAGCGGCGGGACGCCGACCGACACCGGGGAGCGGGTCGCCCGCACCGACGCGGTGAACAGCAGGTCGCCGGAGCGGTCGGACAGCCGCGCCGCGCCCACCTCGACCGGCGCGGGCGGCGGCGGGACGTGGACCGACGGCGTCGGCGCCGACACGGCCACCGGGGGCTCCTCGTCCGGCGTGGCGACGGCGGTCAGCAGCGCGCAGCCGGAGGTGGCCAGCACCGCGCAGGGCAGGAGGAGGGCGGTCCGGCGCAGGCGCACGCCGCGCACCCTGGCAGACGCGGCCCCGTTCCGGAACTCCCCGTCAGCGGCGTTTCGCGTACCCGGCCAGGCCGAACTGCAGCAGGGACAGCCCGCGGCGGCCGGCGGCCCGCAGCTCCGCGCCGAGCTCCGGCCCGGTCACCCCGGCCAGCACCCGGTCGCGCGCCAGCTCCAGGAGCCGCCCGTAGAGCGCGGTGACCGCCGCCGCGGTGAGCTCCGGCTCGACCGAGCCGTCGTCGGACCCCGTCTCCTCCCGGAGCTGCGCGGCCAGCGCCGCGGTGATCTCCCCGAGGATCTCCCGCTCGCGCGCCTGCAGGGTCCGCGAGCCGCGCACGATGCGCGCCATCGCGGCCACCCCGGCGGCGGCCTCCGGGTCGCCGAGGGAGGTCATCGCCGCGACGACGAACGTGCCGGCCGCCGCCGCCGCCGACTCGCCCGCCGGACGGCCGGCCACGGCGGCCAGCAGCGCCCGGCGCATCGGCGGGTCGGTGGCCAGCACCAGCCCCTCCTTGACCGGGAAGTGGTTGAACACCGTCTTCTCGACGACGCCGGCCCGCTGGGCGATCTCGACGACGCTGACCGCGTCGAACCCGCGCTCGGCGAACAGCGCCGCGGCGGCCTCGACGATCCGGTCGTGGGTCTCCAGCCGGCGCCGCTCCCGGACGCCGGGGCCGCGCCGCTCCCGCCGCTCACGACGCCGGGCCGCGCGGCCGCCGTCCGCGGGCTCCGGGGCGGGCAGGCCGCCCGGCGGCGCGGCCAGCGGGGAGGGCGCGGGTGCGTCGACGGCGGGCGGCGGGGCCGGCGCGGGCGCCTCGACGGCGGGCGGGGTCCGGTCCACCGGGGGAGCGGCCGGGGCCCGCGGGGGCGTGACCGGGGCCGGGCGGGCGCCTGGCACCGCGCGGACGAGCGCCGAGCCGCTGCCCACGCCTCCGCCTGCGTTCCCGTCCGTGCTCCCGCCCGTGCTCCCGCCCGTGCCCCCGCCCGAGCTCCCGCCCGCGCCCCCGTCCGCGGCCCCGGGGCGGGTCGCCGGGACGCTGACGGCTGGAGCCCCACGAGTCACAGCGACGAACGCTAGACAGCGATCGGGGCGGTGTCGGCGGTGCGGGTGGGGCGTACGCGCCGGGCGTGTCGCGCTGTCCGTGGTGTCGGACACCCTCCGTGAGCAGGTCGTCGCCGATGCGCGTCGGAGGTCGGCCCCTCCAGGCGTGCGTGGGAGCATCGGTCAATGCGCATCGGCACCCTGCGACGGAGCCGGGCCCAGGAGACGGAACCCGGGGTGAGCGGCACCGTCCGGCTGGACCGTCGCACGAAGAACCTCACCAAGCGCCTGCGGCCCGGCGACATCGCCGTCATCGACCACGTCGACATCGACCGCGTGAGCGCCGACTCCCTCGTCGCCGCCCGGGTCGGTGCCGTGGTCAACGCCGCGCCGAGCATCTCCGGCCGCTATCCGAACCTCGGCCCGGAGATCCTCACCGCCGCGGGGATCCCGCTCGTCGACGGCGTCGGCAAGGAGGTCTTCGCCGCGCTCAAGGAGGGCGCGCAGGTCCGCGTCGAGGGCAACGTCCTCTACGGCCCCGACGGCCAGCAGGTGGCCACCGGCACCGAGCAGACCCCGGACACCGTCGCCGCCGCCATGGCCGACGCGAAGGCCGGGCTGTCCACGCAGTTGGAGGCGTTCGCCACCAACACGATGGAGTACATGAAGCGCGAGCGCGCGCTGCTGCTCGACGGCGTCGGCGTCCCCGACGTCAGGACGGCGATCGAGGGCCGGCACGTCCTCGTCGTCGTCCGCGGGTACGACTACAAGGAGGACCTGCAGGCGCTGCGGTCCTACATCCGCGACTACCGGCCGGTGCTGGTCGGCGTCGACGGCGGCGCGGACGCGCTGGTCGAGGCCGGCTACCAGCCGGACATGATCATCGGCGACATGGACTCGGTCAGCGACCACGTCCTGCGCAGCGGCGCCGAGGTGGTCGTGCACGCCTACGCCGACGGCCGCGCCCCTGGCCTGCAGCGCGTGCAGGACCTCGGCGTCGACGCGATCACGTTCCCGGCCGCGGCCACCAGCGAGGACATCGCGATGCTGCTGGCCGACGAGAAGGGCGCCAAGCTCATCGTCGCCGTCGGCACCCACGCCACCCTCGTGGAGTTCCTCGACAAGGGCCGCGGCGGCATGGCCTCGACGTTCCTCACCCGGCTGCGCCTGGGCGGCAAGCTCGTCGACGCCAAGGGCGTGAGCCGCCTGTACCGCAGCCGCATCTCGACCGCCGCGCTCGTCGTGCTCGTGCTCGCCGCGCTGGTCGCCATCGTCGCCGCCGTGGCCGTCACCACCGCCGGGCGCATCTACCTCGACCTGCTGGTCGACCAGTGGGACAGCTTCGTGTTCTGGTTGGAGAACCTCTTCTCGTGATCGACTTCCGCTACCACCTGGTCTCCCTGATCGCGGTGTTCCTCGCGATCGCCCTGGGGCTGGTGATCGGCGCGACTCAGCTGTCGGGCCCGCTGCTGGACAACCTCCAGGGCCAGGTCACCTCGCTGCAGGAGGACAAGCGCGAGCTCGAGGACACCACCCAGGGCCTGCAGGCCCAGGTCGACGGCAGCCAGGCGTTCGAGTCCGCCGTCGCCCCCGCCCTCGTGGAGGGCGCCCTGGCCGGCCGCAGCGTCCTGTTCGTCGTGGCCTCCGAGGACGTCACCACCGACACCGTCGAGGAGGTCACCGCGCTGGTGACCGAGGCCGGCGGCACGGTGGCCGGCCAGCTCACCCTGGCGCCGGAGTACAGCGACCCCGCCAGCGAGCCGGCGCTGCAGAGCTACGTGACCACGCCCGCCGGCCGCCCCGCCGGCGTCGAGCTGCCCGAGACCGACGACACCGGCCGGCTGGTCGGCGCGCTGCTCGCCGAGGTGCTCATGGTCCCGGCCGGCGGCCCCGCGCCCGACGCCGCGGGGGTCTCCACCGTCGTCGCGGGCCTCCAGGCGCTCGACGTCCTCACCCAGGACTCCGCCTCGCTCACCCCGGCCGACTTCGCCGTGGTGCTCACCTCCGGCACGGTCTCCGGCGACGACGCCGCCGACCGCAACGGCGTGCTGCTCGACCTGGTCACCGCCCTCGACGCCGCGGGCTCCGGCGCCGTGGTGGCCGGCGACGCCGCGTCGGCGGGCGAGGACGGTCTGGTCGGCGTCGTGCGCGCCGACCCCGAGACCGCCGCGGCCGTCTCCACCGTCGACAACGTGACCAGCCCCTCGGGCCAGGTCAGCACCGTGCTGGCCCTGCGCAGCGAGAGCGAGGGCACCTCCGGCGCCTACGGCACCGGGGAGGACGCCCAGCCGGTGCCGCCGGTGCCGGCCACCACCCCGTGACCGCCCGCCCGGTCCTGGCCGCGCTGGCCGGGGCGGCCGCCGCCCGGGCCGGCCTGGCCGCGGGCCGCGCGCTCGACGCCCGCCCGGCCGGCGCGCCCTGGCGGCGCACCAACTACGCCGGCCGCCCGGTGACCCTGCTCGGCGGGCCCGCGCTCGCCGCCGCCGCGACCGCCGGTGCCGCCCTCGGCGCGCCGGCCGGCACCCGCGCCGCCGCCGTCGTGGCGGGCGCGGTGTCGGGGCTGGTCGGCGGCTACGACGACCTCGCCGGCGCCCGGCCCGAGCAGGCCCGGGACAAGGGCCTGGCCGGGCACCTCCGGGCGCTGCGCGCCGGGCGGGTCTCGGCCGGGGCGGTCAAGGTCGCCGGCATCGGCGCGGCGGCCGCCGTGACCGCGCTGCTGACCCGCCGCGAGCGGGGGCTCGCCGACGCCGTCCTCACCACCGGCCTGGTGGCCGGCTCCGCGAACCTCGTCAACCTGCTCGACCTGCGCCCCGGCCGCGCGGCCAAGGCCGGGGCGATCGCCGCCGCGGCCGGCCTCGGCGGGTCCGCGGGCGGTCTGGTGGCCGGCCCGCTCGGCGCCGCGCTCGCCGTGCTGCCCGACGACCTCGGCGAGCGGGTGATGCTCGGCGACGCCGGCGCCAACGCGCTCGGCGCGCTGCTGGGCCTGCGGCTGTCGCAGGTGCCCTCATGGCCCGCGCGGGCGGGCGCGCTCGCCGTCGTCACCGCCCTCACGCTCGCGAGCGAGCGGGTCAGCTTCACCCGGGTCATCGAGGCCACCCCCGGGCTGCGCGAGCTGGACCGGCTCGGCCGCCGCCCGGCGTGAGCACGGCGGGGCCGGCGTGAGCACCGCGGGGCCGGCGACGACCGGACGCCGGGTCGCCCAGGGCGTGGCCGGCGCGGCGCTCCTCATCGCCGTCCTCACCGTGCTCGCCCGGGTCGCCGGGTTCGGCCGCACGCTGGTCTTCACCAACGCCGTCGGCCTGGACAGCACCGGCGACACCTACACCGCCGCCAACACCGTCCCGAACATCGTCTTCGAGGTGGTGGCCGGGGGAGCGCTGGCCTCCCTCGTGGTGCCCATGCTCGCCGGCGGCATCGCCACCGGCGACCGCGAGCGGGTCCGCCGCACGGCGAGCGCCCTGCTCGGCTGGACGCTGCTGGTGCTCGTGCCGCTGGGCGCGCTGCTCGCGCTGCTCGCCGAGCCGATCGCCCGCCTGCTGCTCGGCGCCGGCACCGACGCCGAGGTGGCGCTGGCCGCCCGCTTCCTGCTCGTCTTCGCCCCGCAGGTGGTGCTCTACGGCCTCGCCGTCGTGCTCACCGGCGTGCTGCAGGCGCACCGCCGGTTCGCCGCCCCCGCCGTCGCGCCGCTGGTGTCGAGCGTCGTCGTCGCCGGGGCGTACGCGCTGTTCGCGTGGCTGGGCGGCTCCCGGGACGTCGAGGGGCTCTCGACGCCGGCCGAGCTCGTCCTCGGGGTGGGGACGACGCTCGGCGTGGTCGCGCTGACCCTGCCGCTGCTGCTGCCGCTGCGCCGGCTGCGGCTGGGCCTGCGCCCGTCGCTGCGCTTCCCGGTCGGCGCGGCGCCGCGCGTGCGCCGGCTGGCGCTGGCCGGGGTGCTCACCCTGGCCGGGCAGCAGCTGGTGGCCGCCGTGGCGATCCGGCTGGCCAGCGGCGCCCCCGACGGCACCCAGGTGGCCTACACCGCCGGCCTGACGCTGTTCCTCGTGCCGTGGGCCGCGGTCGCGGTCCCGCTGGCCACGTCGGCCTACCCGCTGCTGGCCGAGCGGGCCGGCACCGGCGACGAGGCCGGCTACCGCCGCGCGCTGGCGCCGGTGACCACGCTGGTGCTCGTCGCCTCGCTCGGCGCCGCCGCGGTGCTCGCCGCCGTCGCCGGGCCCATGGCGCGGGTGTTCCTCGTCGGCGGGCCCGACGCCGGCGTCGCCGCGCTGCGCGACACGATCCTCGGCTTCGCCCCGGGCCTGGCGGGCTACGGGCTGGTCGCCGTGCTCACCCGCGCGCTGTACGCCCGGGGGCTGTGGAAGGCGCCCACCGCGTGCGTGCTCGGCGGGTGGTTGCTCGCCGTCGCCGCCGACCTCGTCCTCTCCGCGCTGCTGCCGCCCGCCGACCGGGCGCTGGCGCTGGCCGCCGGGCACAGCACCGGCGTCACGGTGGCCGGGCTCGCGCTGCTCGCCGTCACCGCCCGGGTGGCGCCCGGCGGGCTGGCCGGCGTGGCCCGCACCGGCCTGCCCGCCCTGCTCGCGGCGCTGGCCGGCGCCGCCGCCGGGCTGCTCACCGCCCGCGCGCTGGGCGCCGACCCCGTGCCCGGCGGGTCGCTGCCCGGCGCGGTCGGGGCCGGGGTGCTCGCCGCCGCGGCCGTGACCGCCGTGGCGGCGGCGGTCATGATGGGGACGGCGCGCCGGCCCCTGCTGGCGGCGGTGCGCGGGCTGCGGACGCCCGGGGGGACGGAGGTGCACGGTGACTGACGCGGGAGGCGCGCCGGGACCGCTCGCCGGCCGCCGCGTCGCCGAGGTGCTGGCCACGAGCACCGGCGGCGTGGGCACCCACCTGCGCTCGGTGCTGCCCGCGCTCGCCGGGGCGGGGGCGGCGGTCACCGTCTGCGGGCCCGTCGCCACCGACGCCCTCTTCGGCTTCTCCGCCGCCGCCCGCTTCACCCCGGTCGAGATCTCCGCCGGCCTCGACCCGCTCGCCGACGCCCGCGCCGTGCTGGCCCTGCGCCGCGCGCTCACCGGCGCCGACCTGGTGCACGCCCACGGCCTGCGCGCGGGGCTGGTGGCCGCCGCCGCGGTGCGCACCGGGCCGCCGCGCCGGCTCGTCGTCACCCTGCACAACGCCCTGCCCGACCGCGCCGGCCCGCTGCGCCGCGTGCTCGCGCAGGCCGAGCGGGCCACCGTGCGCGCCGCCGACGTCGTGCTGGCGGCCTCGGCCGACCTCGCGGAGAACGCGCACCGGCTGGGCGCCCGCGACGTCCGGGTGGCGCCCGTGTCGGCGCCCGCGTTGCCCCCGCCCACCCGCACCCGCGAGGAGGTCCGCGCGGGTCTCGGCCTCGCCGACGGGCGCCCGCTGGTCCTCGCCGTCGGCCGGCTGCACCCGCAGAAGGGCTACGACGTCCTGCTCGACGCCGCCGCCACCTGGACGGGGGAGCCGCGGCCGCTGGTCGCGATCGCCGGCGACGGGCCGCTGGAGGCGGAGCTGTCGGCGCGGATCGCCCAGGGGTCCCTGCCGGTGGCACTGCTCGGCCGGCGCGACGACGTCGCCGACCTGCTCGCCGCCGCCGATCTCGTCGTGCTGCCCTCCCGCTGGGAGGCCCGCTCGCTCACCGCCCAGGAGGCGCTGCGGGCCGGCACGCCGCTGGTGGCCACCCGCGCCGGCGGGCTGCCCGAGCTGCTCGGCGACGCCGCGGTGCTGGTCCCGCCCGGCGACGCCGCGGCGCTCGCGTCCGCGGTCCGCGACCTGCTCGCCGACCCCGCCCGCGCCGCCGCCCTGGCCGCCGCCGGGCGCGAGCGGGCCGCCGGCTGGCCCGACGAGGCGGCCACCGCCCGCACGCTGGCCGCCGTCTACCGCGAGCTGCTGGGCCCGCCGGAGAGCGGCGCGGCATGAGGCGGGCCGCCGTCCTGCTGCTCGCGGTGCTGGGGGTGCTGGCGCTCGCGCTGCCGGGCGCCGGCCCCGCGGCGGCGGCCGGCGACCCCTCGGCCGACCGGGTGCTCGTCGTCGGCGTGCCGGGGCTCGTCTGGGACGACGTCGACCCCGAGGCGACGCCCGCGCTCTGGGAGCTGGCCGACACCTCGCCGATCGGCGCCGGGTCGGTGCGGGCGGCGCGCTCCACCACCTGCCTGCTCGACGGCTGGGCCACCCTCGGTGCCGGCAACCGCGCCCGCTTCCCCGCGCCCGACGAGGCCGCGCCGCCGGTCCCGCTGCCCACCGTGCCGCTGCCCGGGGAGACGCCGGGGGCCGGGCCCGACGCCACGCCGTCGCCCGAGCCGGTGCCCGCCGGCCCGCCGGCCAGCCCCGAGCTGTCGCACTGCGGCCTGCAGGAGCGGCTGGCGCAGGTGGGCCTGGCCGACCCGCTGACCGCCGTGCGCGCCGTCGCCGAGGACCGGGCCACGACCCGCTTCGGCGCCGAGCCCGGCGCGCTGGGCACCGCCGTCGGCTGCGCCACCGCCGTCGGGCGGGCCGCCACGCTGGCCGTGGCCGCGCCGGGGGTGGGGCTGACCCGGGAGGAGGCGCTGCCGGAGGACCCGGCCGCCGTCGCTGCCCTGCTCGAGCCCTGCCCGCTCACGCTGGTGTCCCTCGACGGGCTGGTCGACGCCGGCGTCCCCGCGCCCGAGGGCAGCGAGACCGGCACCGAGCCCGCCTCCCGCGAGGCGGCGCTGGCCGGCATCGACGACGCCGTCGCGCGGCTGCGGGCCGCCGTCGCCGCCCTGCCCGGCGAGACGCTGCTGCTCCTCCACGGCGTGTCGGAGGTCAACGACGGCCGCCCGCAGCTGCACGTGGCCATCGCGTCCGGGCCGGGGTTCACCGAGCCGGGCTGGCTGACCTCCGCCAGCACCGGCCGGGCGCCGTTCACCCAGCTCATCGACGTCGCGCCCACCGTGCTGCGGGCCCTCGACGCCGAGCGGCCGGCGTCGGTCAACGGGCAGCCGCTGGCCGTCGCGGAGGGCCGGCCGGGCACCGCCGAGGCCGTCGCCGAGCTCGAGCGGGCCAACACCGCCGCCGTCACCCACCACCGCAGCACCGGCACGTTCTTCGTCGGGCTGGTCGCCGTCGACGCCGCCGTCGTCGCCCTCGGCCTGCTCGTGCTCGGCCTGCGCGGGCGGGCGCGCCCCCGGCTGCGGCCCCTGCTGGAGGCCGCCGCCCTCGCCGCCGCGTCGCTGCCGGTGGCCACCTACCTCGCCGGGCTGCTGCCCTGGGAGCGCACCGGCGCGCCGCGCTGGGCGCTGGCCGGGTCGGTGCTGCTGGCCACCGCCGTCGTGGCCGCCCTCGCGCTCCTCGGCCCGTGGCGGCGCCGCCGGCTCGGCCCGCCGCTGGTCGTCCTCGGCGTCACGCTCGCCACCCTCGTCGGCGACGTGCTCGCCGGCTCGCCGCTGGAGCTCGACGGCCTGCTCGGGTACGACGCGATCGTCGCCGGGCGGTTCACCGGCTACGGCAACCTGAGCTCCGGGCTGCTCGCCGCCGCCGCGCTGCTGTCGACCGCGGTGCTCGCCACCGCCGCCGGCCGCCGCGCCGGCCGGGGCCGCGACGACGGCGGGCGGGACGACGGCGGGCGGGACGACGGCGGGCGGGACGACGGCGGGCGGCGGCAGCGGCGGGTCACCGGCGCGGTCGTGCTCGGCGCCGGGGCGCTCACCACCGTGCTCGTCGGCACGCCGTCGCTGGGCCGCGACTTCGGCGGCGTGCTCGCGGCGCTGCCCGGCTTCCTGCTGCTGGCGATGCTGCTCACCGGCGTGCGGGTGACCCTCGTCCGGCTCGGCGCGGTGCTCGCCGCCGGGGTGGTCGCCGTCGGCGCGCTCGCCGTCCTCGACTGGACCCGCCCGGCCGACGAGCGCAGCCACCTCGGCCGGTTCGTCGAGCAGCTGCTCACCGGCGAGGCGTGGACGGTGGTCAGCCGCAAGGCGCAGGCCAACGTCGACATCCTGCTCGGTAGCGCGCTGGCCTGGCTGCTGCCCGTGGCGCTGGTGGCCGCGCTGTGGCTGGTCCGCGGCCGGCCGGTCCGCGGCCGGCCGGTCCGCGGCCGGCTGGGCCGCGGGCCGCTGCGGGGACCGGGGCTGCTGCGCGACGGCGGCTCGGGGCTCGCGCGCGTCGACGCCGCGGTGCTGCGCGCGGGGCTGGTCGCCACCGCCCTGAGCCTCGCCCTGGGCGCCGCCGTCAACGACTCCGGGGTGGCGCTGCCGGCCACCGCCGCGGCGCTGCTGGTGCCGCTGCTGGTGGCGCTGGCGGCGACGTCCCCCGCCCGGGGGGACGTGTCCGACGGCACCGCGGGCGAGGACGCCGGTGGTGTTACGGTTGCCTCCCGTGGGTCGACCTGGAACACGTGATCGCGGGCTCCTCCACAACTCCCAGCCGACGAAGTTCGTCTTCGTCACCGGTGGAGTTGTCTCCTCTCTCGGCAAGGGCCTGACGGCCAGCTCGCTCGGCGCGCTGCTGTCCGCCCGAGGCCTGCGGGTGACCATGCAGAAGCTGGACCCGTACCTGAACGTCGATCCCGGGACGATGAACCCGTTCCAGCACGGCGAGGTCTTCGTCACCGAGGACGGCGCCGAGACCGACCTCGACGTCGGTCACTACGAGCGGTTCCTCGACACCGACCTGGGCGCGCGCTCGAACGTCACCACCGGGCAGGTGTACTCCGACGTCATCGCCAAGGAGCGGCGCGGGGAGTACCTCGGGGACACCGTGCAGGTGATCCCGCACATCACCAACGAGATCAAGGCGCGCATCCTCGCCGCCGCCGAGACCGGCGCCGCCGGGGACGACGAGGACGGTGCCGACGGCGGCGTGGACGTCGTCATCACCGAGATCGGCGGCACCGTCGGCGACATCGAGTCGCTGCCCTTCCTCGAGGCCGCCCGGCAGGTGCGCCACGAGATCGGCCGCGACAACTGCTTCTTCCTGCACATCTCGCTGGTGCCCTACATCGCGCCCTCCGGCGAGCTGAAGACCAAGCCGACGCAGCACTCGGTGGCCGCGCTGCGCAACATCGGCATCCAGCCCGACGCGCTGGTCTGCCGCGCCGACCGCGAGATCGGCACCGCGCTCAAGCGCAAGATCAGCCTGATGTGCGACGTCGACACCGAGGGCGTCATCGCCTGCCCCGACGCGCCGTCGATCTACGACATCCCGAAGGTGCTGCACCGGGAGGGCCTCGACGCCTACGTCGTGCGCCGCCTGGGCCTGCCGTTCCGCGACGTCGACTGGACGGTGTGGGGCGACCTGCTCGACCGCGTCCACCGGCCGAAGCAGACGGTGACCATCGCGCTGGTCGGCAAGTACGTCGACCTGCCCGACGCCTACCTGTCGGTCAGCGAGGCGCTGCGGGCCGGCGGGTTCGCCCACCGCAGCCGGGTGCAGATCCGCTGGGTGCCGTCGGACGAGTGCCAGACCCCCGAGGGCGCGGCGGCCGCGCTCGGCGACGTCGACGGCGTCTGCATCCCCGGCGGGTTCGGCGTGCGCGGCATCGAGGGCAAGCTCGGCGCCATCCGCTACAGCCGCACCAACGGCATCCCGACGCTGGGCCTGTGCCTGGGCCTGCAGTGCATGGTCATCGAGTACGCCCGCGACGTCGCCGGCCTCGAGCAGGCCAACTCCGCCGAGTTCGACCCCGACACCCCGGACGCGGTGATCGCGACCATGGCCAGCCAGGTCGACGTCATCGCCGGCGAGCGCGGCCTCGGCGGCACGATGCGGCTGGGCAGCTACCCGGCGGCGCTGCTCAAGGGCTCGCAGGCCGCGGCCGCCTACGGCTCCACGGAGATCACCGAACGGCACCGGCACCGCTACGAGGTGGCCAACGCCTACCGCGACCGGCTCTCCGAGGCCGGCCTGGTGTTCAGCGGCACCTCGCCCGACGGCCTGCTGGTCGAGTTCGCCGAGCTGCCGCGCGAGGTGCACCCGTTCTTCGTCGGCACCCAGGCCCACCCGGAGCTCAAGAGCCGCCCGACCCGCCCGCACCCGCTGTTCGCCGCGTTCGTGGCCGCGGCGATCGAGCGCCAGGAGTCCGCGCGGCTCCCCGTGCCGCTCGACGAGGCCGAGAAGGTCGGCATCTGATGACGGAGCCGGCCGCCGAGGGCGACTACCGCGTCCTCGGCACCGAGACCGTCTACGAGGGCCGGGTCATCCGGCTGGTCAAGGACACCGTCGCGATGCCCGGCGGCGGGGACAGCGTGCGCGAGGTGGTCCGCCACCCCGGCGCGGTCGCCGTCGTCGCGCTCGACGACGACGACAACGTCGTCCTGGTCCGGCAGTACCGGCACCCGGTGGGCGGCTACCTGTGGGAGCTGCCGGCCGGGCTGCGCGACGCCGACGGCGAGGCCCCGCTGCTCACCGGCCAGCGCGAGCTCGCCGAGGAGGCGCTGCTGTCGGCGGAGCGCTGGTCGCTGCTGACGACGACGTTCAGCACGCCCGGCTTCTGCGACGAGCAGGTGCTGGTCTACCTCGCCGAGGGCCTGTCCGACGTCGGCCGGCCCGAGGGCTTCACCGTCGAGCACGAGGAGCTCGACATGACGATCGAGCGGGTGCCGCTGGCCGACGCGGTGCAGCGGGTGTTCGACGGCGCGATCCGCAACTCGGCCGCCGTCATCGGCCTGCTGGCCGCCGCCCAGCACCGCGCCGCGCAGCCGCGGCTGCGTCCCCTCGACGCCACCTGAGGTGTCCTCCCTCTGACGCTCGTGCTCTGCACACCACCGTGTGCAGAGCACGAGCGTCGGCGGGAGGACCTGCCGGCCGGCGGGGCTCGGCGCGCGAGCGGGCGCCGCTCAGCCGACGACGACGGGGCTCGACCAGCCGACCTGCACGTACTCGACCACCTGGGTGTCGAGGTCGAGCACGGCCTCCTCGAGCCAGAACACGTACGGGGTGCCCGGCGTCAGCCCGGTGAGCACCGCGCTCACCTCGCCGCAGTCGCCCCGCTGCGGCGCGTCCACCCGCGGGGGCGCCGGCTGCTCGCCGGCCACCAGCCGCTGGCTGACCGCCGTCACGCGGTAGCCCTGCACGGTCTCGCGGCCGTCGGCCTGCCAGGTGACGGTGGCGGAGCCCGGGCCCGGGACGACGCCCGGCGGCATCTGCCGCAGGCTGCCGTAGCCGCCGCACTGCGCGGGCGGCGGCGTGACCTCCAGCGGCTCGCCGCGGGGGACCATCGGCGCGGGCAGCTGGACGTCCATCCGGCGCGGCACCGGCAGGGCGAGCACGGGCGTGTCGACGGCGGGCTCCGGCAGCGCGGGAACCGCCTGCGGGGTGAGCACCGGCGCGGGCTCCGGGCCGTCGGCGGTGCCGGCGTTGCGGAACGGCGCCCAGGACGCGCTGACCTCCGCGGCGATCTCGGTGGCGGGCGCCGACAGCGCCACCAGCCCGACGGCCGCGGCGGCGGTCACGCGCCCGGCGATCCCGGCGGCCGACGCGCCCCGGCGGCCCCGCCGTCGTCCCCGCGTGCGTCCCGCTCGTCCCACCGACACCTCCCGATCCGCCCGGGACATCGGCACCGGCGGGAGCGATGTCAACCCGAGAACGGGGGAGCAGTGGCGCCGGGACCAGGGGTGGTGGCGCCCGACCCGGGGCCGTCCGGGGCGGGCAGCCGCAGGCCCAGCCGCCCGGCCTCCAGCGCCGCCAGGGCACGCACCGCCGCCGGGTCGCCGGCCCGCCACGCCTCCCCGGTGCCCGGCGGCAGGGCGGCCAGCCGGGGCAGGGGAGCGGTGGCGACGGCGCGGGCGGCCAGCAGGTGCAGGTCGGGGTGCCGGCCGCCGGCCAGCCGGGTCACCGCCGTCGCCTCCCGGATCCAGCCCAGCCGCCACGGCAGCCAGCGCAGCAGCGCCCAGCCGACCGGCAGCACCACCAGCACGACGGCGAGCACGAACGCCAGCGTGCCGACGGCGTCCTGCGCGGCCTGCCCCGCGCCGCGCACCGAGCCCGCGGCGTCGCCGAGCGCGTCGAACGGCGACGACAGCTCGTCGCCGACCACCGGCACGTCCTGCGCCGCGTCGGCCGCCGAGCCCATGCTGTCGGCCACCGAGGAGCCGAGGTCCTCCACCGCGCGGCCGGGCTCGGCGAGCACGAGCACCGCCCCGTGCACCGTGCGCGCCACCACCACCCACAGCACGACCCAGGCCAGCAGCCCCGCGTCGGCGAGCAGCTGGCGCAGCCGGTGGTCGGGTCGGGCGGCGTACAGGCGCATGGATCAGCCTTCCGGGTGGACGCACGGGGACTCGCGCCATCGTCGGCGCTGCGCGGACTGGCGGCAGCCCGGGCGCTGGCTAGGGTCCGGTCTGGTTCCCCACCGGGAGCCACGTCACAGGCGCGGGACCGACGACCTCGGCCCGGCCGTCGCAGAACGGGAGCGGATCGCATGCACGTCGGGGTGCCTCGCGAGGTCAAGAACAGGGAGTACCGGGTCGCGCTGACCCCCGCCGGGGTCACCGAGCTGACCCGGGCCGGGCACACGGTGCTCGTCGAGCGGGGCGCCGGCGAGGGGAGCTCCATCCCCGACGCCGACTTCACCGCCGCCGGCGCGCGGATCGTCGGCAGCGCCGACGACGTCTGGGCCGACGCCGACCTGCTGCTCAAGGTCAAGGAGCCGGTCGAGGAGGAGTACGGCCGGCTCCGCTCCGGGCAGACGCTGTTCACCTACCTGCACCTGGCGGCGTCGAAGTCGTGCACCGACGCGCTCGTGGCCTCCGGCACGACCGCCATCGCCTACGAGACGGTGCAGACGGCGAACGGCGCCCTGCCGCTGCTCGCGCCGATGAGCGAGGTCGCCGGCCGGATGGCGCCGCAGGTCGGGGCGCACAGCCTCGAGCGGGCGCACGGCGGCCGCGGCGTGCTGCTCGGCGGGGTGTCGGGCGTCTACGCGGCCAAGGTCGTCGTCATCGGCGCCGGGGTGTCGGGGATGAACGCCGCCACCATCGCGCTGGGCATGCAGGCCGAGGTCGTCGTCCTCGATCGCGACGTCGACAAGCTGCGCGCCGCCGACGCCATCTACCGCGGGCACCTGCAGACGGTCACGTCCAACTCCTACGAGGTGGAGCGGGCCGTCCTCGACGCCGACCTGGTGATCGGCGCCGTGCTCGTCCCCGGCGCCAAGGCGCCGACGCTGGTGAGCAACGAGCTGGTCTCGCGGATGAAGCCGGGCTCGGTGCTCGTGGACATCGCCGTCGACCAGGGCGGCTGCTTCGAGGACAGCCGGCCCACGACACACGACGAGCCGACCTTCCGCGTGCACGGGTCGGTGTTCTACTGCGTGGCGAACATGCCGGGCGCGGTCCCCAACACCTCCACCTACGCACTGACCAACGTGACGCTGCCCTACGTCATGGCCCTGGCCGGGAAGGGCACGCGGGCGGCGGTCGCCGACGACCCGGCGCTGGCCCACGGGGTCAACGTCGTGGCCGGCGAGGTGGTGCTGCCGGAGGTCGCGGAGGCGCACGGCATGACCGCCGTGCCGTGGGAGGAGCTGCTGTCCTGACCGCCGTCCTGTCGCCCGGTCCCGCCGTCGAGCGGGTGGTGTCCGGCTACCTCGACCACCTCACCGTCGAGCGCGGCCTGGCCGCCAACACCATCGCCTCCTACCGCCGCGACCTGCGGCGGTACACGCAGTTCCTCGCCGGCGCCGGCGTGCGCGGGCTGGGGGAGGTGGCCGAGAGCGACGTCGCCGGGTTCCTCGCCGCGCTGCGCGCCGGGGACGACGAGCACCCGCCGCTGTCGGCCACCTCGGCGGCGCGCGCCGTCGTCGCCGTCCGCGGGCTGCACCGGTTCGCGCTGCTCGACGGGCTGGTCACCGGTGACGTCGCCGCCGAGGTCCGCCCGCCGGCCCCGGCGCGGCGGCTGCCCAAGGCGGTGCCGGTGGAGGCGGTGGTGGCGCTCATCGAGGCGGCGGGGTCGGTCGAGGGGCCGCGCGGGCTGCGCGACCGGGCGCTGCTGGAGGTGCTCTACGGCACCGGGGCGCGCATCTCCGAGGCGGTGGGGCTGGCCGTCGACGACCTCGACCGCGGCCAGGCGGTGGTGCGGCTGGCGGGCAAGGGCGGCAAGGAGCGGATCGTCCCGGTGGGCAGCTTCGCGCTGCGCGCCGTCGAGGAGTACCTCGTGCGCGCCCGCCCGGCCCTGGCCGCCGCCGGGAGGGGCGGCGTCCGGGGCGGGCGGCTGTTCCTCAACGCCCGCGGCGGCCCGCTGTCGCGGCAGAGCGCCTGGGCGATCCTGCGCTCGGCGGCAGAGCGCACCGGCGACGCGTCCCTGGCCGAGCACGTCTCCCCGCACACGCTGCGCCACTCGTTCGCCACCCACCTGCTCGACGGCGGCGCCGATGTCCGCGTGGTGCAGGAGCTGCTCGGCCACGCGTCGGTGACGACGACGCAGGTCTACACGCTCGTCACGGTCGACAAGCTGCGCGAGGTCTACGCGGGGAGCCACCCGCGGGCCCTGTCCTGACGACGGCAGGGCGCCCCGTTCGGCAGGTCCTGCCCACGGCTACCCGCCGGTACGCAGGAACCTGGGCGAGATCCGCCAGCGACCGGCGTGTCCCGTGGATCGGCGCAGGTGATCTCCCTACCGTCGTTCCCGGACCCGAGCGGACCGGGCCGGCCGACCGCGGCCGGCACCGCCGGGGAGCACGGAGGAAGGGCGACTCATGGCGATCCGAGGGGACGTGGCCGGTCAGGCTCTCGCACTCCCGGCCGACGGCGGCGAGATGGGTGCGGCCGCCTCGCGGCTGGACCCGGCCCGCGCGCGTCAGCGCAAGCTGCCGGAGCCCCCGCCGCTGAAGCAGCACGGCCCGGCGCGCGTCATCGCGATGTGCAACCAGAAGGGCGGCGTCGGCAAGACGACGTCGACGATCAACCTGGGTGCCTCGCTGGTGGAGTACGGCCGCCGCGTGCTGCTGGTCGACCTCGACCCGCAGGGCGCGCTGTCGGTCGGCCTCGGCGTCCCCGCGCAGCAGCTCGACCGCACGATCTACAACGCCCTCATGGAGCGGCGCACCACGCTGGCCGACGTCCGCGTGGGCACCGACGTGCCGGGCCTGGACCTGGTGCCCAGCAACATCGACCTGTCCGCCGCGGAGGTGCAGCTGGTCAGCGAGGTCGCCCGCGAGCAGACCCTGCTGCGCGCCCTGGACTCCGTGCGCGACGAGTACGACTACATCCTCATCGACTGCCAGCCCTCGCTCGGCCTGCTCACGGTCAACGCCCTGACCGCGGCGCACGGCGTGGTGATCCCGCTGGAGTGCGAGTTCTTCTCCCTGCGCGGCGTGGCCCTGCTCGTGGACACGATCGACAAGGTCAAGGAGCGGCTCAACCCGTCGCTGGAGATCGACGGCATCCTCGCCACGATGTACGACTCGCGGACCGTGCACTGCCGCGAGGTGTTCAGCCGGGTGGTCGAGGCCTTCGGCGACACCGTCTTCCGGACCGTCATCCAGCGCACCGTGCGGTTCCCGGAGACCACCGTCGCCGGCCAGCCGATCACCACCTGGGCGCCCACCTCGTCGGGTGCGGCCGCCTACCGCGACCTGGCGAAGGAGGTCATCTCCCTGTGACCCGCCGTCCCGTGCTCCCGGGCGCTGCGGAGCTGTTCCGGCGCACCGACACCCCGCCCGCGGCGGAGGTCACCGAGCTGCCCAACCTGGCGTCGGCCACGGCCTCCCCGGCGCTGCGCTCGACGCGCCGCCGTCCGGAGCCCGAGCCCGAGGCGGAGGTCGAGCAGCCCGCGGCGCCGCTCACCCTCGTCCCCGGCGGCGCGCCCGCGGACCCGCTGGCCGCCTACCGCGCGCCGGCGACGCTGCCCGCCCCGGGCGCGCGCACCCGCGGCAAGGCCGCCCGCGCCGCCGGCGCCGGCCGCACCCGGCACGACGAGAAGATCACCGTCTACATCTCGGCCGAGGACCTGCTGGCGCTGGAGAGCGCCCGGCTGTCGCTGCGTGCCGAGCACGGCGTCGCCGCCGACCGCGGCCGGATCGTCCGCGAGGCGATCTCGGTGCTGCTGGCCGACCTCGCCGACAACGGCGAGGACTCCGTCCTCGTCCGCCGCCTGAAGGGCTGACGTCCGAGTCGCCTCCCGCATGCGGGAGGCGACCCAGGGGCCATCAGCGCGACAGAGGCCCCTCCCGGCCGCCGTCGGGAGGCCGGCAGAGTCCGCCTTCCGCGCGCGGGTGACCGGAACTGTCGGTGGGACCGGATACCCTTGCGTTCCGTGAGCACGGGAACGCACGCGGTCGCAGCCGCGCCGGAGGTCGCCGACCCCGGCCGGTTCACCGTGCGGCTCACCAACTTCGAGGGCCCGTTCGACCTGCTGTTGCAGCTGATCGGCCGCCACCAGCTCGACGTCACGGAGATCGCGCTGTCGGTCGTCACCGACGACTTCATCGCCCACCTGCGGGCGCTCGGCGACGAGCTCGACCTCGACCAGGCCAGCGAGTTCCTCGTCGTCGCGGCCACCCTGCTCGACCTCAAGGCCGCCCGGCTGCTGCCCGCCGCCGAGGTGGAGGACGAGGAGGACCTCGAGCTGCTCGAGGCCCGCGACCTGCTGTTCGCCCGGCTGCTGCAGTACCGCGCCTACAAGGAGGCCGCGGGGGTGCTGCGCGAGCGGGAGGCCGAGGGCGCCCGGCGCTTCCCGCGCTCGGCGCCGCTGGAGCCCCGGTTCGCCGGCCTGCTGCCCGAGGTGCTGCTCGGCATCACCCCCGAGCGCTTCGCCGCCCTGGCGGCGCGGGCGCTCGCGCCCAAGGAGCCGCCGACCGTCGGCGTGACCCACCTGCACGCGCCGCCGGTCAGCGTGGCCGAGCAGCTGCTCGCCGTCCGCGCGGCCCTGCTCGGCGCCGGGGCGGTCAGCTTCCGGGCGCTCACCGTCGACTGCTCCTCCACGCTGGAGGTCGTGGCCCGCTTCCTCGCCCTGCTCGAGCTCTACCGCCAGCAGCGGGTCGTGTTCGACCAGCCCACCCCCCTCGGCGAGCTGCACGTGCAGTGGACCGGCCCGGCCACCGTCTCCGCCGTCTCCGACCTCGGGGGAGCGGGGGACGACCGCGCCGACGAGCGGGTCGCCTCGTGAGCGAGCGGGAGGACGAGCGCGGGCCGATCTCCTGGGAGGCGCTGGCCGCCGAGCTGGAGGCCACGCGGGACGACGAGGACGAGGCCGCCGGCGCCGACCCGGCCGTCTGGGACGCCGTCGCCGCCCGGCTCGCCGCGCGGGTGGCCGACCGGCCCGCCCCGCCGGCCGACGACGTCCCGGCCGTCCCCGACGAGCCGCTGGTGCTGCCCGGCATGCCGGAGCCGCCCGCGCCCGAGCCGGTACCCGAGCCGGAGGCCGACCTCGACGACGACCTCGACGACGACGAGGTGCGCGGCGGCGTCGAGGCGCTGCTGTTCGTCGCCGAGGGCCCGGCCGACGAGGAGACGCTGGCCGCCACGCTGCGGGTCGGCGCGCTCCGCGTGCGGGCGGCGCTGGCCGAGCTCGCCGAGGGCTACGACGCCCGGCGCGCCGGCATCGCGCTGCGCCGGGCGGGGGAGGGCTGGCGGCTCTACACCCGCGAGGAGTTCGCGCCGGTCGTCGAGCGCTCGCTCACCGGCGGCGGGCGCAGCCGGCTCACCCAGGCCGCGCTGGAGACCCTCGCCGTCATCGCCTACCGCCAGCCGGTCACCCGGGCGCGCATCTCGGCGATCCGCGGCGTCGGCGTCGACGGCGTCATGCGCACCCTGCTCACCCGCGGCCTGGTCGTCGAGGTGGGCACCGACCCCGACAGCGGCGGCGGGCTCTACGGCACGACCCCGCTGTTCCTCGAGCGCATGGGGCTCACCGGGCTGCACGAGCTGCCGCCGCTGGCCCCGCTGCTGCCCGACGCCACCGCGCTCGCCCGGGAGCAGGAGGGCTGAGGCCGCCGGTGGCACCGGGTGCCGCCCTGGCTACGGTCGGCGCATGACCTCGCGCTCCGCCGCCCGGACGACCGCCGCCCGCACGCTCGCCGCCTCGCTCGCCGTCCCGGCCCTGCTGCTGACCGGCTGCGGCGCCTCGGCGGACGAGCAGCGCCTGGAGGCGTTCTGCGAGCAGGTGCCCGACCTGCTGTCGGACATCACCGACGACGTCAACGCCGTCTACTCCGACCCGCAGAGCGCACCCGACGTGCTGAACGAGGCCGTCGGGAAGCTGGAGGAGGTGCAGCCCCCGGCCGACGCCGAGGAGGTCTGGGGCGACCTGGTGAGCTCCTGGCGGGCCTTCACCGACCTCATCGAGTCGGCCGACCTGAGCGACCCGTCGGCCAACACCGACCTCGCCGAGGAGGCCACCCGGCTGCAGGGCGACCTCGTCTCCGCCGGTGAGGCCGTCGACACCTTCGGCCAGGAGAACTGCTGACCCCTCCGGCACCGGCCGGCGCCGCCGGCGGGGGTGGGAGGATGGAGGGGATGGACACCGCACCGCATCCCGACGACCTCCCCGCCACCCCCGGCGGTGAGGGCTGGTCGGAGGACATGGAGCTCGCCCCCGCCCACCCCGGCGACCGCGAGCCCGCCGCCGCACCCGACGAGCGCGAGGGGGAGCGCCTGCAGAAGGTGCTCGCCCGCGCCGGCGTCGGCTCCCGCCGCGTCTGCGAGGACATGATCGACGCCGGCCGGATCAGCGTGAACGGCTCGGTCGTGCGCGTGCAGGGCATGCGCGTCGACCCGGCCACCGACAAGATCGCCGTCGACGGGCAGCGCATCGAGTTGCGCGACGACCGCGTCACCTACGCGCTCAACAAGCCCTTCGGCGTCATCACCGCGATGAGCGACGACCGCGACCGGCCGACCATCGGCGACATGATCGGCGACCTCGCGCCGGGCCTGGTGCACGTCGGCCGGCTCGACCAGGACACCGAGGGCCTGCTGATCGTCACCAACGACGGCGAGCTCGCCCACCGGCTGGCCCACCCGAGCTACGGCGTCAAGAAGACCTACCTCGCGCAGGTGTCGGGCTCGGTCGGCCGCGACCTGCACCGCACGCTGCGCGGCGGCGTCGAGCTCGACGACGGCCCGGTCAAGGTCGACTCGTTCCGCGTGGTCGACACCCACGCCGGCCAGTCGGTCGTGGAGGTCGTCCTGCACGAGGGCCGCAAGCACATCGTGCGCCGGCTGCTGGCCGCCGTCGGCCTGCCGGTCTCGCGGCTGACCCGCACCGCCGTCGGCCCCATCTCCCTGCAGCGCATGCGCACCGGCTCGATCCGCCGGCTCAGCCGCGCCGAGGTCGGGGCGCTCGAGGAACTCGTCGGCCTCTAGGAGGCCCGGTAGGGCACCCCGCCCCGGCCGGAGCGCGGCCGGGGCGGGGGAGCAGGGACCCGCTCAGCGAGGCAGGGACTCCCGCAGGGGCGCGGCCGTCGTCTCCACCGTCACCGGGGTGCTGAGCACCCGGTCGGCGCCGACGACGCGGTCCGGGCCGGTGAGCGGCACGGTCGCCCGCAGCCGCAGGTCCTCGCTGGAGGCGCCGACGGCCAGGACGACGTCGCCGGCCTCCACCACGCGGCGCAGGTCGCGGCCGGTGAACGACGCCCGGTCGGCGTGCAGCCGGAACGACACCCGCGCCGACGCCCCGGCCGGCAGCTCCACCCGGGCGAAGCCGACCAGCCGGCGCAGCGGCTGCACGGTGCTCGCCACCGGGTCGGACAGGTACAGCTGCACCACCTCGGCGCCGTCGCGGGCGCCGGTGTTGCGGACCGTGCAGGAGACGGTCACCTCGCCGTCGGTGGCCCAGGTGTCGCCGGAGAGCTCCAGCCCGGAGTACTCGACGGTGGTGTAGCCCAGGCCGTGCCCGAAGGGCCACAGCGGCGTCGGGTCGGCCGAGCTGATCCCGCCGGCGCGGCCCAGCGTCGGGGCGAGGTAGGTGGCCGGCGACCCGCCCGGGCCGCGCGGCACCGACACCGGCAGCCGGCCCGAGGGCGACACCCGGCCGCTGAGCACGCCCGCGACCGCGCCGGCGCCCTCCTCGCCCGGGAAGAAGGCCTGCACGACCGCCGCGGCTCGGCCGGCGACCGCGCCGAGCGCGTAGGGGCGACCGGTGAGCAGCACGACGACGACCGGGGTGCCGGTCTCCAGCAGCGCCTCGAGCAGCTCCTGCTGCACGCCGGGCAGCGCCAGGTCCGCGGCGTCGCAGCCCTCGCCGGAGGTGCCGCGGCCGAAGAGGCCCGAGCGGTCACCGACGACGGCGACGCAGACGTCGGCCTCCCGGGCGGCGCGCACGGCGTCGGCGATCCCGCTGCGGTCGGTCTCCTGGACCGGGCAGCCCTGCGCGGTGTCGACCGCCGCACCCGGGAACTCGGCCCGCAGCGCGTCGAGCAGGGTCGGCACCTCCAGGCCCAGCGGCACGTCGGGGTGCTGGACGCCCACGTGGTTGGGGAAGGCGTAGCAGCCCATCAGCGACAGCACCTCGTCGGCGCACGGGCCGACGACGGCGAGGCGGCCCGGCGCGGCCAGCGGCAGCACGCCCCCGGGGTTGTCGAGCAGCACGACCGAGCGCTCGGCGAGGACCCGGGCCAGCTCGCGCAGGTGCGGCGGGTCGAAGTCCAGCGCGCCGCCGTCGCGCAGCACCGGCGGCTCGGGGTCCCACCCGGCGTCGAGCAGGCCGAGCTCGCCCTTCTGCAGCAGCACCCGCTCCACGGCCCGGTCCACGAGCTCCACGGGCACCGCGCCCGAGCGCAGCCGCTCCAGCAGCGGCTCGCCGTAGCAGCGCACGGTGGGCAGCTCGACGTCGACGCCGGCGGTCAGCGCGAGCTCCGCGGCCTCGCCGGGGGAGCCGGCCACGGACTGGGTGGTCTCGAGGAACGAGACGCCGAAGTAGTCGGCCACCACGACGCCGTCGAAGCCCAGCGTGCCGCGCAGCAGGTCGGTGAGCAGGCCCGGGTCGGCGGCGGGCGGGACGCCGTCGACGGCCGCGTAGGAGTGCATGACCGAGCGGGCGCCGCCCTCGCGCAGCGCCGTCTCGAACGGCGGCAGGACGACGTCGGCGAGCTCGCGGGCGCCCATCCGCACCGGGGCGTGGTTGCGCCCGGCGCCGGAGGCGGCGTAGCCGGCGAAGTGCTTGAGGGTGGAGACGATCCCGGCGCCCTCGAGGCCGCGCACGTAGGCGGTGCCGAGCGCCGCGACGAGGTACGGGTCCTCGCCGATGGTCTCCTCGGTGCGGCCCCACCGGGCGTCCATGGTGACGTCGAGGACCGGCGCGAGGCCCTGGTGGACGCCGATGGAGCGCATGAGCTCGCCGATGCCGGCGGCCATCCGCTGCACGGTGGCCGGGTCGAAGGTGGCGCCCCAGGCCAACGGGGTCGGGAAGACGGTGGCCTGCCAGGCGGCCAGGCCGGTGAGGCACTCCTCGTGGGCGAGCGCCGGGATGCCCAGCCGCGAGCCCTCGACGATGCCGCGCTGGGTGGCGGCGAGCACCCTCGCGCCGGTGAGCGGCTCGACCGGCACGGTGCCGAACACCCGGGTGAGCTGGCCCAGGCCGGGCCGGGTGAGCTCCTCCCACGGCGGCAGCGGCTCGGAGAACTCGTGCTGGTTCGGGGCGACGTCGGCGCCGCCGTCGGAGCCCTGGTCGATCGTCGTCCAGACGCCGTAGAGCTGGGCGACCTTCTCCTCGAGGGTCATCTGCGCCATCAGCTCGCCCACCCGCTCGGCCAGCGGCCGGGCCGGGTCCCGCCAGTCGCCGGCGGGGGGTGCGTCGAGCAGGGAACGGTCGGTCACGCGGGGACTCCAGACGTGCGGGGAGGACGGCCGGGGCTGGTGCCGCCCGGCCGGGGGAGGGAGGTCAGGGACGCCGGGCCGTGGAGGCGCGCGGCACGAGGGTGGTGGCCAACTCGACGCGCTGGCTGGCGAGCTCCTGGCCGTGGATCAGTTCGAGCAGCATGCGGCCGGCCATGCGGCCCATGTCGACCAGCGGCTGGCGGACGGTGGTCAGGGGAGGGGAGGACCAGCGGGCCATCGGCAGGTCGTCGAAGCCGACGACGGAGAGGTCGTCGGGCACCGACAGGCCGGCCTGCCGCGCGGCCTCGAGGACCCCGAAGGCCTGCTCGTCGCTGCCGGCGAACACCGCGGTCGGGCGGTCGGGCAGCTCGAGCAGCTCGCGGGCCCGCTCGTAGCCGCCGTCGTGGTGGAAGTTCCCGTGCCGGACCAGCGCCGGGTCGGCGGGGATGCCGGCGCGGTCGAGGGCGGCCCGGTAGCCGTCGATGCGCGCCCGGCTGCACAGGTAGTCCTCGGGCCCGCCGATCACCGCAATCCGCCGGTGGCCCAGCTCGATCAGGTGCTCGGTGGCGGCCATCCCGCCCGACCAGTTGGTGGCGCCGACGCTGGGCACGTCGGGGCCGGGCATGTCGGCCGGGTCGATGACCACGACGGGCAGGTGCGAGCGGCCCAGCCGGCGCTGGTCGGCGGCGGTGATCCGGGAGGCGACGACGATCGCGCCGCGGCGGCCGCCGGCGATCAGCGAGCGCACCCAGTCCCCGCCCTGCGGCCGGGCGGCGAGGGAGTCGAGGACCATCTCCAGCCCGCTCTCGGTGATGCCGCGCAGCAGCTCCACCGCCCACGGGCTGTCCAGGGCGGTGAAGACGACGTCGACCAGCGGGCTCTCGGGCTCGGCGACCGCGCGGCGGGCCTGCGGCACGTAGTCGTACTGGTCGAGCAGGGCGAGGACGCGCTGCCGGGTGGCGGGGGCGACGTCGGTCTTGCCGTTGACGACCTTGGAGACGGTGGGCAGCGAGACGCCGGCCGCGGCTGCGATGCTCGCGAGGGTGGGGCGGCCGGCCGTCTGCTCGGTCACTGTCCGTCCTCCGTCGGTTCGCCGGGGTCCGGCCTGCGACGGGGAGCGGCACACCGCCCACCGGCGTCGGTGCCGGACGATCGTGGTCCGAGAAGCTATCGAAACATCTCCGAAACCGCTAGCCCCGACCCATCCACGCTGGTCAGTCCGCGAGCCCGACCGACGAGGCCGGATCGTGACCCGCGACACGCCGTCCGCATCGGGACCCCGGCGTTGACACGTCCGGTGACCTGCCTTACGTTCTCGCACCACCCCGAAACTTTCGGTTTTCAACGTCGAAACAGAAAGGCGGCCATGGGATGACATCCCGGCGTCTGACCCGAGGCACCGCAACTGCCGGCGCTCTCCTCCTCGCAGCGAGCCTGGTCGCCTGCGGCTCCTCCGGCCCTGCCGGCGGCGGCGGCGGTGGCGGCGGCGACGCCGCCCAGGTGTGGGCCCTGCAGGACACGGTCCTCAACCCGATCGAGCAGGCCTCGATCGACCGCTTCAACGAGTCCTCCGAGGCCGGCGACTTCGAGCTGGCGACGTTCGGCAACGACCCGTACAAGCAGCGGCTGCGCACCGCGATCAACTCCCCGCAGGCCCCCGACCTGTTCTTCAACTGGGGCGGCGGCAACCTCAAGGAGTACGTCGACGCGGGCCGGATCGAGGACCTGACCCCGCTGCTCGACGAGAACCCCGAGCTGCGCGACGCGTTCCTGCCCAGCGTGCTCGCCGGCGCCGAGCTCGACGGCAGCGTCTACGGCCTGCCCATGCGCGGCATGCAGCCGGTCGTCCTCTTCTACAACAAGGACGTCCTGGACGCCGCGGGCGTCGCCGTCCCCACCACCTGGGACGAGATGCTGGCCGCCGTCGACGGCCTCAAGGCCTCGGGCGTCACCCCGATCGCCCTGGCCGGCAGCCAGGCCTGGACCGAGCTCATGTGGGCCGAGTACCTGCTCGACCGCGTCGGCGGCCCGGAGGTCTTCCAGAACATCCGCGACGGCGAGAACGGCGGCTGGCAGCAGCCCGAGGTGCTCGAGGCCATGGGCCTGCTGCAGGACCTCATCGAGCGCGGCGCGTTCGGCGAGGACTTCGCCTCCGTCGGCTACGACGTCGGTGGCGCCTCGACGATCCTCGCCCAGGGCGACGCCGGGTTCCACCTGATGGGCTCGTGGGAGTTCACCAACCAGCTCGGCCAGAGCCCCGACTTCGTCACCGGCGGCGGCCTCGGCTGGGCGCCGTTCCCGGCCGTGACCGGCGGCGCGGGCGACCCGTCGAACCTGGTGGGCAACGTGTCGAACTTCTACTCGCTCACCGCCGACTCCCCGAACCGCGAGGCGGCCGAGGAGTTCCTCACCACCGCGCTGACCGACGAGGAGTACATCTCCGACCTCATCGAGGCCGGTGACGTCCCGCCCGTGCAGGGTGTCCGTGAGCAGCTGCAGGAGACCGACAACGCCGAGTACTCGACCTTCATCTACGACCAGACGGTCGAGGCGGCCAACTTCCAGCTCTCCTGGGACCAGGACCTGAGCGCGGACGAGGCCACCGTGATGCTCGAGCAGCTGTCGCGCTTCTTCCTCGGCGAGATCGACGCCCAGGGCTTCGTCGACGCCCTGGCTGCCTGACCGAACGGAGTACGACGGATCGTGGCCATCCGAGGGTCGTCCGCGGTGTCGACGCAGAAGCGTCCGTCCGCACCGACGACACAGCAGCGGACCTCCGCGCCGGCGGCGCAGCAGCGTCCGTCCGCGTGGTACGCGGTGCCGGCAGTCGCCTTCTTCGGGCTGTTCGCCGTGGTGCCGATGGTGCTGGTCGTCTTCCTCAGCTTCACCGACTGGTCGGGCTTCGGGTTCCCCGAGCTGTCCGGGGCGGGCAACTGGAGCCGCCTGGTGGAGGACACCGAGGCGCGTGACGCACTGGGGCTGACCCTCCTGTTCATGGTCCTGTCCTGGGTCGTCCAGACCCCGATCGCCATCCTGATCGGGGTCTGGGCGGCCGGGCGGCAGCGCAACCGCGCCGTCCTCAGCTCGCTGTTCTTCCTGCCGCTCCTGCTGTCGACGGCGGCCATCGCGCTGCTGTGGCGCTCGGTGCTCGACCCGAACTTCGGCGTCACCCAGTCGCTGCCGCTGCTGGACCGGTTCAACTTCCTCGGTGACACCGACGTCGTCGTCTACACGGTCGTCTTCGTGATCGCCTGGCAGTACATCCCGTTCCACACGCTGCTGTTCCAGGCCGCGGCCCGCGGGATCCCGGCCAGCCTCTACGAGGCGGCCACCATCGACGGCGCCGGCCGCTACCGGCAGTTCTTCACCATCACGCTGCCGCTGCTCAAGTACACGGTCGTCACCTCGACGGTGCTGCAGCTGGTCGGGTCGTTCACGACCTTCGACACGATCCTCATCCTCACCGGCGGCGGTCCCGGGGACGCCACCCGCATCGCGCCGCTGTACATGTACATCCGCGGGTTCAGCGGCTTCGAGTTCGGCTACGCCAGCGCGATCGCCACGCTGCTGCTCGTCCTGGGCGCCGGCCTCTCGCTCGTCGTCACCCGGGCGACCGGCTTCCGCAGCATGCAGAGCCAGCAGGAAGGGGCCTGACCGTGGCCACCACCGCAGCCCTGGCCGAGCCGGGCGCCGTCCCCCCGGCCGCCCCGCGGCGGGTCCGGCGCGGACGCCCCGCCGGCCGGCGGGAGAAGCCGAACTGGCTGGCCGGCGTCCTGGCCACCGTCTGGCTGGTCATCGTCGCCGTCCCGCTGTACTACCTGGTCTCGGCGAGCCTGCGCACCCGCCAGGACTACCTGAGCACCAGCCCGCTGACCCCGACCGGTGAGCCCACGGGGGAGAACTACTCCACCGTGCTCTCGGGCGGGTTCGCCCAGTACCTGCTCAACAACGTGATCGTCACGGTCGCGACGGTCGCGATCGTGGTCGCGGTGACCGTGCCGGCGGCCTACACCGTGGCCCGCAACGCCGGCCGGACCGTGCAGCGGATCTTCTCGGTCATGCTCATCGGGCTGGCCATCCCGGCGCAGGCGACGATCATCCCGGTCTACCTGCTCATCACCCAGATGCGCCTGTACGACACCCTGCTGGCGATCATCCTGCCGACGGCGGCGTTCGCCCTGCCGGTCGCGCTGCTGGTGATGACCAACAGCCTCCGCGACATCCCGTCGGAGCTCTACGAGGCCCAGACCCTCGACGGCGCCGGGCCGCTGGCGGTGCTGCGCCACCTGGTGCTGCCGCTGGCCAAGCCCGCGATCACCACGGTCGCGGTGTTCACCGCGCTCAACGCGTGGAACGGCTTCCTCTTCCCGCTGGTCCTCACCCAGTCCCGCGACACCCGGGTGCTCACCCTCGGCCTCTGGGACTTCCAGGGCCAGTTCGGCACCAACGTCCCGGGCCTGCTGGCGGCGGTCACACTGTCCGTCGTCCCCATCTTCGTCCTGTACCTCGTGGGCCGCCGCTACCTGCTCAGCGGACTCACCGCCGGTTTCGGCAAGTAGAGAGGAACCGTCTTGGCCACCGTCACCTACGACGCGGCGACCCGGGTCTACGCCGGCGCGGACCGCCCGGCGGTCGACGCGCTCGACCTCGAGGTCGCCGACGGCGAGTTCCTCGTCCTGGTCGGGCCCTCGGGCTGCGGCAAGTCCACGTCGCTGCGCATGCTCGCCGGCCTCGAGGACGTCGACGGCGGGCGCATCCTCATCGGCGACCGCGACGTCACCGGCGTCGCCGCCAAGGACCGCGACATCGCCATGGTGTTCCAGAACTACGCGCTCTACCCGCACATGACCGTCGCGGAGAACATGGGCTTCGCCCTCAAGATGGCGCGCGTCGGCAAGGCCGAGGCGGCCGAGCGGGTGCGCGAGGCCGCCCGCCTGCTCGACCTCGAGCAGTACCTCGACCGGCGCCCCAAGGCCCTGTCCGGCGGCCAGCGGCAGCGCGTGGCCATGGGCCGGGCGATCGTCCGCCAGCCGCAGGTCTTCCTCATGGACGAGCCGCTGTCGAACCTCGACGCCAAGCTCCGGGTGCAGACCCGCACCCAGATCGCCTCCCTGCAGCGCCGCCTGGGCATCACCACGGTCTACGTCACCCACGACCAGACCGAGGCGATGACGATGGGCGACCGCGTGGCGGTGCTCAAGGACGGCCTGCTCATGCAGGTGGGCCGGCCCCGCGAGCTCTACGACCGGCCGCGCAACGTCTTCGTCGCCGGGTTCATCGGCTCGCCGGCCATGAACCTGCTGACCCTGCCGGTCGCCGACGGCGGCGTGCGCCTCGGCGGCGAGGTGCACCCGGTGGAGCGCTCGGTCCTCGGCGAGGCGCACGCGCCGTCGGTGGTGCTCGGCGTCCGGCCGGAGGACCTCGAGGTCACCGGGTCGGGCCTGCCGGTGGAGGTCGAGGTGGTCGAGGAGCTCGGCGCCGACGCCTACGTCTACGGCACCGCGCTGGTCGGCGACGACCGCCACCCGGTCACCGTGCGCGTCGACGGCCGCCGTCCGCCCCTGAAGGGCGACCGGATCGCCGTCACCCCGCGGGTCGGCCACGTGCACCTGTTCTCCACGGTGGACGGCGAGCGCCTCGGGTGAGCGTGCTCCCCAGCGGCGAGCAGCACGTCCTGCGCAGCGGGGACGCCGAGGCCGTCGTCGTCGAGGTCGGCGGCGGCCTGCGCACCTACACCGCCGGCGACCGAGACGTCCTCGACGGGTGGTCCGAGCGGGAGATGGCGCCGGACGTGCGCGGGCACGTGCTCGCGCCCTGGCCCAACCGGCTGCGCGACGGCGTCTACACCTGGGACGGCGCCGAGCACGTCACCCCGGTCACCGAGCGGGCGCTCGGCACGGCCATCCACGGGCTGGTGCGCTTCGTGCCGTGGCGGGTGCTCGCCCGCTCGGCGGACTCCGTGGTGCTCGAGCACCTGCTGCACCCGCAGCCGGGCTACCCGTTCGCGCTGCGCCTGCGGGTGGGCTACGAGCTGTCCGCCGGCGGGCTGCGGGTGACGACGACGGCCACCAACGAGGGCGACGCCGACGCCCCCTACGGCGAGGGCCACCACCCCTACCTCGCCGCGCCGGCCGGCCTGCGGGTCGACGACTGCACGCTGGTGCTCCCGGCCGCCACCCGCCTGCTCACCGACGACCGGCTGCTGCCCGTGGGCACCGAGTCGGTGCACGAGACGCCGTTCGACCTGCGCGCCGGCCGGGTGCTCGGCGACCTGCGGATCGACGACTGCTTCACGGACCTCGACCGCGACGCCGACGGCACCGCCGAGGTGCGGTTCACCGGTCCCGACGGGCACGGGGCCGCCGTCTGGATGGACGCCTCCTACACGCACGTGCAGGTGTTCACCGGCGACGTCGTCGAGCCGGCGTCGCGGCGCCGGTACGGCCTGGCCGTCGAGCCGATGACCTGCGCTCCCGACGCGCTGCGCACCGGGGCGGTCCGCCGGCTGGCGCCGGGGGAGTCGGTCACCGGCACCTGGGGCATCCGCCCGCTCTGACCCGCACGGCACTGCTCGTAGTGCCGCACGTCGTCCCATGGGCCGTTATCCCCAACGCGGCCGCCCCACCGAGGTCGGTCCTCCGCGCGCGAAGGCGGCGAGAGGGGCCTTTGTAGCGCTATTGGCCCATACGGGCCGGCGGACGGCGGGGAGGCGGGTGGCGCGCCGCACCTAGACTCGACCGGGCACCCCAGATCCGGGAGCCGGTACCGATCGAGGAGGGTGCACGTGGCCGTACGGGCCATCCGGGGCGCGACACAGGTGGACGCCGACGACCGCGACCAGGTGCTCGAGGCCACCCGGGAGCTGGTGAGCGAGGTGGTCGGGCGCAACGGCCTCGACCACGCCGACATCATCAGCATCCTGTTCACCGCGACCCCGGACCTGGTGTCGGAGTTCCCGGCGCTGGCCGCGCGCGAGCTCGGCATGGGCGACGTCCCGCTGATGTGCGCCACCGAGATCGCCGTGCCGCACGCGCTGCCGCGGGTGCTGCGCCTCATGGCGCACGTGGAGACGCCGAAGGAGCGCGCCGACATCCAGCACGTGTACCTGCGGGGTGCCGTGGCGCTGCGACGGGACATCGCCCAGTGAGCGCCGCACGCTTCGCCGGCCAGGTCACCCTCGACGGCCCCTCGGGCACGGGCAAGAGCAGCGTCGCGCGCGCCGCGGCCACCCGGCTCGGTGCGGCCTATCTCGACACCGGCGCCATGTACCGCGCCGCCACGGTGGCCGTGCTCGACGCCGGGGTCGACCCCGAGGACGCCGAGGCGGTGGCCCGCGTGGTCGCCGCGGCCCGCATCGAGGTGGGGACGACGGCTGCGACCGAGCGCGTGGAGGTCGACGGCACCGACGTCGCCGAGCGCATCCGCGGCGCCGAGGTCACCCGCAACGTGTCGGCGGTGTCGGCGGTGCCCGCGGTGCGCCGCCAGCTGGTCGACCAGCAGCGCGACCTGGTCGCCGCGGCCGACGCCGTCGTCGTCGAGGGACGCGACATCGGCACCGTGGTGCTGCCCGGGGCGACCGTGAAGATCTACCTGACCGCCGCGCCGGAGGCGCGCGCCCAGCGGCGCGCGGCCCAGCTCGGCCTGACCACCCCGGAGGAGGTCGCCGCGCTCGCGGCCGACCTGCGCCGCCGGGACGAGTACGACAGCAGCCGCGCGGACAGCCCGCTGCGGCCCGCCGCGGACGCGGTGGTCGTGGACAGCACCGACCTCGACCGCGAGGCCGTCGTCGACCGGGTGGTCGACCTCGCTCTCGCGGCGGCCGGGGCACGAGGAGTGGACGCATGAGCGAGGAGGGCACCGGCGGTCCGCTGCCGGTGGTGGCGATCGTCGGCCGGCCGAACGTGGGCAAGTCGACGCTGGTGAACCGCGTGCTGGGCCGACGCGCGGCGGTGGTGCAGGACGTGCCGGGCGTGACCCGCGACCGCATCTCCTACGAGGCGCTGTGGAACGGGCGGCGGTTCACCGTCACCGACACCGGCGGCTGGGACCCCAAGGCCGAGGGGCTGGGCGCGTCGATCAGCCGGCAGGCGGAGTTCGCGATGCGCACCGCCGACGTCATCGTGTTCGTCGTCGACAGCCAGGTGGGCGCCACCGACACCGACCTGGCCGCCGCGCGCATCCTGCGCCGCAGCGACCGGCCGGTGATCGTCGTCGCCAACAAGGTCGACGACGAGCGCAGCGAGGCCAACGCCGCCGAGCTGTGGTCGCTGGGCCTGGGCGAGCCGCAGCCGGTGAGCGCGCTGCACGGGCGGGGGAGCGGTGACCTGCTCGACCTGGTGCTCGACGCGCTGCCCGAGGCGCCGCGCGAGCAGCCCGAGGAGGGCGGCCCCCGCCGCGTGGCGCTGGTCGGGCGGCCCAACGTGGGCAAGTCCAGCCTGCTCAACCGGCTGGCCAAGGAGGAGCGCTCGGTCGTCGACTCGGTGGCCGGCACGACCGTCGACCCGGTCGACTCGCTCATCACCCTCGGCGGCGAGGAGTGGCGGTTCGTCGACACCGCCGGCCTGCGCCGCAAGGTGAACACCGCCAGCGGCATGGAGTACTACGCGAGCCTGCGCACCGAGGCCGCGATCCAGGCCGCCGAGGTCGCCGTCGTGCTGCTGGCCGCCGACGAGGTGATCAGCGAGCAGGACCAGCGGGTGATCACCCAGGTGATCGAGGCCGGGCGCGCGCTGGTCATCGCGTTCAACAAGTGGGACACCCTCGACGAGGACCGGCACGCCCAGCTCGAGCGCGAGATCGAGCGCGACCTGTCCCGCATCAAGTGGGCCAGCCGGGTGAACATCTCGGCGCTCAGCGGCCGCGGCGTCGGCAAGCTCGCCGACCACCTGCGCGCCGCGCTCGCCTCGTGGGAGACCCGGGTGCCGACGGCGGAGCTCAACGCCTACGTGCGCCAGCTGGTCATGGAGACCCCGCCGCCGGCCCGTGGCGGGCGCGCCCCGAAGATCAAGTACGTGACGCAGGCCGACGTCCGGCCGCCGCGGTTCGTCGTCTTCTCCACCGGCTTCCTCGAGGCCGGCTACCGCCGGTTCCTGGAGCGCAAGCTGCGCGAGCGCTTCGGTTTCCACGGCACGCCGATCGACATCTCGGTGAAGGTCCGCGAGGGCCGGGGGAACGACAAGCGCGGCTGAGGCGGCCCGGGCGGTCAGCGGGGTGTAGTCGCCCGCCGACCGCCCGGGGCGACCGGCCGCGCCGCCGCGCGCGGTCGCCGGACGACCCTCACAGGGACCTCGCAGCGACCTCCCAGCGGGAGTTCACTACCCGGATCCGGAACGGATCCGGCCCATGGACGGGGGTAGTGATGCACCGCAGGCTGACAGTGATCACGACGGCGGGTGTCCTGGTCGTCGCGGGCGCGGGTACCGCCGCGGCCGACGGCGGGCCGGAGGCCTCGCACCCCGGCGCGCCGAGCCCCGGCGCGCCGGGCATCGGCGACCCGTACTTCCCGCTCGACGGGAACGGCGGCTACGACGTCCAGCACTACGGGCTGGACCTGCGCTACGACCCGGCCACCGACGTCCTCGCCGGGACGGCGCTCATCTCGGCCCGGGCGACCCAGTCCCTCTCCAGCTTCGACCTGGACCTGCAGGGCATGGAGGTCCGGTCGGTCACCGTGGGCGGGCACCCGGCGGCCTGGACCCGCGACGGCCAGGAGCTGGTCGTCACGCCCGCGCACCCGCTGCACCAGGGGCGGCGGTTCCTCGTCGAGGTCGTCTACGACGGCGTCCCGCAGACCCTCCAGGACGAGCTCGGAGCCTCGGGCTTCTTCCACACCGACGACGGCGCCGTCGTCGCCGGCCAGCCGCACGGCGCGGCGACCTGGTTCCCGGCCAACGACCACCCCCGCGACGCCGCCTCGCTCGACGTCGCGATCACCGTGCCCGAGGGGCTGGAGGGCATCTCCAACGGCGTGCTGTGCGGCTCGTGGACCACCGACGGGTGGACGACGTGGTCGTGGTCGGCCGAGGAGCCCATGGCCACCTACCTGGTCACCCTGGCCGTCGGCGAGTTCGACGTGCGGGCCTACGAGGCCGACGGCATCGCCTACTGGGACGCCGTCGACCCGCGCCTGGCGGAGTTCGACGCCGACCCGGAGACCGAGGGGCCACTGGCCGGTGAGGTGGTCGACCACTCCTTCGGCCGGCAGCCCCAGATCGTCGCGGCGCAGGAGGAGTGGTTCGGCCCGTATCCGTTCACCGCCGCGGGCGGGATCGCCGACCACGCCCCCGAGCTGGGCTTCGCGCTGGAGACCCAGACCCGGCCGGTGTACTCGCCGTACTTCTTCTCCGACCCGCTGTTCGGGGAGCTCGTCGTCGTCCACGAGTACGCCCACCAGTGGTACGGCGACTCGGTGCGGCTCGACACCTGGCAGCACATCTGGCTCAACGAGGGCATCGCCACCTACGCCGAGTGGCTGTGGCTGGAGCACGAGGGCGTGAGCACGCCGCAGCAGGAGTTCGACGCCCTCGCCGCCGCACCGGAGGAGGCGCTGCAGCCGGGCTTCTGGGACGTCGTCATCGGCGATCCCGGGGCGAGCGCCGACCAGCTGTTCCACTCGGCGGTCTACTACCGCGGCGCGATGACGCTGCAGGCGCTGCGCGTGCAGGTGGGTGACGAGGCCTTCTTCACCCTCCTGCGCGAGTGGGCGGCGACCAAGGCGGGGCAGACGGCGACCACGGAGGAGTTCATCGGCCACGCCGAGGAGGTCTCGGGGCAGGAACTCGACGACCTGTTCACCGTCTGGCTGTTCACCCCGGGCCGCCCGGCCGGGCTCCCCGAGCCCGCGCCGGCGCCGGAGCCGGCCCCGGCTCCCTGAGCCGGTCCCGGTCGCACGAGGGCCGTCCGCGGGCACGCTGCCCGCGGGCGGCCCTCCGCGTGTCAGCCCGCCGGGGCCGGGTCCTGCGCGTCGTCCGACGGGTCGTCGTCGAAGTGCAGCGGCTCGGTCCGGCGGGGCATGGCCAGCACCGCCAGCGCGATGACGACGGCGGTCACGGCGGTCGCGACGAACACGCCGTGCGAGGCGGCGTGCAGGCTCTCCCGGGCGAAGTCGGCGACGGCCCCGCCCTGCCCGAGCGCCGCCGTCGTGCTGTCGACGTCGGTGGGCACCTCGCCGTCGAGCCCTGCCGGCGGGGCGGCGAAGCGCGCGGCGAGGGTGGTGTTGGCGATGGCGCCGAACACCGCCGCGCCGAGGGCCGAGCCCATCGAGCGGGAGAACATGTTGGTGGCGGTGACGACGCCGCGACGGTCCCAGCCGACCACCGACTGCACCGCGACGATCAGCGGCGACGACGACAGGCCGAGGCCCAGGCCGGTGACGAACATCCAGGCGCCGACCTCCCACAGGGAGGCGTCGGGGCCGAGGAACGCCGTCCCGGCCGTGCCGACCAGCACGAGGGCGACGCCGAGCAGCGCGGTGGTGCGGAACCCCAGCCGCAGGTAGACGCGGCCGGCGAGGCTCGCCGCGACGGGCCAGCCGAGGGTGAGGGCGGCGAGGGCGAAGCCGGCCTCCAGCGCGCTCGCGCCGAGCACGCCCTGTGCCCAGGTGGGCAGGTAGGAGCTCAGGCCGATGAGCAGCGCGCCCAGGCCGAGGGCGGCGACGTTGCCGCTGGCCAGGATGCGGCGGCGCAGCACCCACAGCGGCAGCACGGGCTCGGCGGCCCGCCGCTCGACCAGCGCGAACGCGGCCAGGAGCGCGACCGCCGTCGCGAGGACCGCGATGCCGGGCGCGGACGCCCACGCCCAGGCGTTGCCGCCCTCGAGCAGGCCGAGGACCAGCAGCGCGGCACCGGCGGACAGCAGGACGGCGCCGGCGACGTCGAGGCGGTGGGCGCTCCGCTCGACCTTCTCCGTCCACCGGCGGGACAGGGCCCAGAACGCGAGCGCGCCCAGCGGCAGGTTGATCAGGAAGATCCAGCGCCAGGAGAGGGCGTCGCTGAACAGGCCGCCGAGGGTGGGGCCGAGCACCGAGGAGATGCCCCACACCGAGGCGAGGTAGCCCTGGACGCGGGCGCGCTCCTCGACGGTGTAGATGTCGCCGATGACGGTGATGCCCATCGGCTGGACGGCGCCGGCGCCGATGCCCTGCAGCGCCCGGCCCACGATCAGCGCCGGCATCGACCACGCCAGCCCGCAGAACAGGGACGCGGCGACGAACACCGCGATGCCGAACAGGAGCACCGGCTTGCGGCCGTGCACGTCGGCGAGCTTGCCGTAGACCGGCACGGTCACCGCCTGCGTGAGCAGGTAGACGCTGAACAGCCAGGGGAACTGGCTGAACCCGCCGAGGTCGTCGACGACGGCCGGGACGGCGGTGGCGATGATCGTGCTGTCGAGCGCGATGAGGGCGGTGCTGAGCATGACCGCCCCGAGCACGGGCCCGCGCTCGGATCGGAGTCCCACCGCGGCGCGGGTACCGGTTGTCACGAGCAACTGTGACACCTCGGGGTGGCCGGGCATTCCCGCGCCCGACCACCGCGGAGGGCGGCCGACGGCGTGCGGTAACCTCGTCGGCGCAGCGATCGGGCGGTGCGAGCCGCCCGGCGCTCGGGCTGTAGCGCAGCTTGGTAGCGCACCTGACTGGGGGTCAGGGGGTCGCAGGTTCAAATCCTGTCAGCCCGACAGTGCAGGTCAGAGGCGGGTCGTCCGAGTCGGGCGGCCCGCCTCCCGCGTCGTGGAGCGATCCGTGAAGCGACGGGCGTCGACCGGCGTTCCTCAGCACTCCTGAGCCCGGGTCGAGTCGACGTCGGCGACCTCGCCGGCGGTGCGGACCACGTCCTGATCGCCCAGCCCCAGGCCCAGGGGTCCGGCGATCCCGTGGAGCCAGTCGTGGCCCTCGCCCGCCCGCAGGTCGTGGATCTCCGGTGAGGTCGGCTGCGGGATGATCACCGTGTGGGCCGGCGGCTCCCCGGGGCGCCGGCTGAGGGGCAGCATCGGACGGTGGGCCGGCCAGGCAGCGGGACTGTCTCGTCCTGGTCCTCGTGGGTGCCAGGTGGTCGAGCCGATGCCCTCGACGGCCTCGAACAGGTCGCCGTCGGCGCCCGCGACCACGCGCTGGGACCCGGACTCGGTCAGGTCGGCGGCCTCGGGCGCCCCTCGGCGTCCCGCACGGCGGCGGGCGCGATGACCGCCGCGTCCAGGGCGGCCTTGGCTTCGGCGTACTCCCGGGTCAGCCGGGCGACGAGCTCGGCGACGGGGACGACGGCGTCGACGACGCCGATGCCCTGACCGGAGCCCCAGACGTCGCGCCAGGCCTTGGCGCCGCCGTCGGAGCCGAAGCTCATCGCGCTCGGGTCGCTCGTGGGCAGGTCGGCCGGGTCGAGGCCGGCCGCGCGGATGGAGCCGGCCAGGTAGTTGCCGTGCACGCCGGTGAACAGGTTGCTGTAGACGATGTCGGCGGCGGAGCTGTCGACCACCATCTGCTTGTAGCCCTCGGCCGCCCGCGCCTCGGTGGTGGCCAGGAACGCCGAGCCCACGTAGGCCAGGTCCGCACCGGCAGCCTGCGCGGCCAGCACCGACGAGCCGTGCGCGATCGCCCCGGACAGCGCCAGCGGCCCGTCGAACCAGCGCCGGATCTCCCGCACCAGCGCGAAGGGGGACGTCGTCCCGGCGTGCCCGCCCGCGCCGGCCGCCACCGCGATGAGGCCGTCGGCGCCCTTGTCGACGGCCTTGTGGGCGAACCGGTCGTCGATGACGTCGTGCAACACGATGCCGCCGTAGGAGTGCACCGCGTCGTAGACGTCCTCGCGGGCGCCCAGCGAGGTGATGACGATCGGCACCTGGTGCTCGACGCACAGCGCGACGTCGGCCTCCAGCCGGTCGTTGGAGCGGTGCACGATCTGGTTGACCGCGTACGGGGCCACGGTCGCTCCGGTCGCGGCCGCGGCGGCCAGCCGCTCGTCGATCTCGGTCAGCCAGTCACCGAGCTGGGCGGCGGGGCGGGCGTTGATTGCCGGGAAGGATCCGACGACGCCGGCCGAGCACTGGGCGACGACCAGGTCCGGGCCGGAGACGATGAACATCGGCGAGGCGACGACCGGAAGGCTCAGCCGGCCGCGCAGCACGTCAGGTGAGCTCACGACGGGGCGCTCCTCGGGGTCGTCGGGACGGTGGAGCCGGCTGGAACGGCGACGCCCGGCCCGGGGGGACGTAGGACCTCGCCCCGTCGGCGGGGGAGCTGTTGGCTGGTGTCGGCCGCGCACCGGGGAACGGGCCGGTTTCTTGCCGAGTCCGTGTCGTGCGACCACGAGGTCCAGAGCCGGCCTCAGGTCGACCTCGTGGCTCGTCTACAGGTCGAGGACCAGCCGCGACCCCCGTGCTCGGGAGACGCAGATCATCATGCACGTCCCTGCGTCCTGCTCGGCCTGGGTGAGGACGGAGTCGCGGTGGTCGATGTCGCCAGCGAGCACGGGTGTCTCGCAGGACCCGCAGGTGCCCTCCATGCAGGAGGTGACGACGGTCACCCCGGCGGCCTCGACGACGTCGACGATGGACTGGCCGGCCGGCACGGTGAGCTGGAGGCCGGACCGCGTGAGCTCCACGTCGAAGTTCGATGTCGGTCCGGCGAGGGCGTCCTCGTCCGCTGAGAACCGTTCGAGGTGGAGGGCGTCGGCAGGCCAGCCGGTGGTGTGGTGGCGTACGGCGTCCAGCAGGGGGCCCGGGCCGCAGGCGTACACGACCTCGCCGGGGTGCGGGCCGGTGAGGGCTCGTGCGAGGTCGAGCAGTCCGTGCTGGTCCTGGGGGTGGAGGACCACGCGATGGCCGCCGTACCCATGCAGCTCGTCGCGGAAGGCCATCGAGTCGCGGGTGCGTCCGCCGTAGAGCAGGGTCCAGTCCGCTCCGCGGCGCTCGAGGAGCTCGATCATGGGCAGCAGTGGGGTGATGCCGATGCCGCCGGCGATGAACCGGTAGCGAGAGGCCGCGACGAGGGCGAAGTTGTTGCGCGGCGGGCTGACCCGTACTCCGTGCCCGGGCTGCAGCCGGTCGTGGACGTGGACCGAGCCGCCGCGGCCGGTGTCCTCCCGCAGGACGGCGATGGCATAGCTGGACCGGTCGGTGGGGGATGAGCACAGGGAGTACTGGCGGATGCCGACGCCCTGGCCGAGGTGCAGGTCGATGTGCGCTCCGGGTTCCCAGAGGGGCAGGTCCTCGCCGCCGGGATGGGCCAGTTCGACGAGCACGACTCCCTCGGCCACGCGGGTCTTGCTGCGGACGGTCAGCTCGAGCGGACCGCCTGCAGGGTCGGTCGGGGTCATCGGGTGGCCCGCCGGTGCTCGCCGATGCGGTCGTACTCGGCCAGCAGCTCGGGTCGGTCGACCGACTCGGGCTGGACCGGCTCGGGGTGGCCGGTGAGCATGTTCTTGACGGGGACCTCGAGTTTCTTGCCGGTGTGGGTGTGCGGGATGCCGGACACCTGGATGACGTCGTCGGGGACGTGGCGGGGGGACACGGTCGTGCGCACGGCGTCCTTGACGGTCCGTGCCAGCGCTGCGTCGAGGGTGGTGCCCTCGGTGAGGGTGACGAAGAGGGGCATCCAGTAGCCGCCGTCGGGCTCCTCGATCCCGACGACGAGGGCCTCTCGGATGCCGGGCACGCGTTCGACGGCCTCGCAGATGTCGGCGCTGCCCATGCGGATGCCGTGCCGGTTGAGGGTGGCGTCGGAGCGGCCGTGGACGACGACGCTGCCGCGGCTGGTGAGGGTGATCCGGTCGCCGTGGCGCCACACGCCGGGGTGGTCGTCGAAGTAGGTGGCGCGCAGCCGGTCGCCGCCCGGGTCGTTCCAGAAGCCGACCGGCATCGAGGGCATCGGCGAGGTGACGACGAGTTCCCCGACCTCGTCGACGACGGCGTGGCCGTCGGCGTCGAAGGCGTGCAGGTCCACCCCGAGGCACCGGACGGCGATCTCCCCGACGGGGACGTCGACGGTGGGTACCGCTCCGACGAAGGCGCTGACGACGTCGGTGCCGCCGGAGGTGGAGGCGACCACCACCCCCGGCCCCAGCACAGAGGTCGCCCGCTGCTGCACGGTGGGGGTGAGGACCGATCCGGTGCAGCCGACCATCCGGAGGGCGGCCAGGTCGGCTGCCGCGGTGGGATCGAGGTCCTGCTGCTGGGTGGCGGCGAGGAAACCGGGGCTGACGCCGAGGTGGGTGATGCCGGCCCGGCCGGTGAGCTCCCAGATCGCGGCGGGGGTGGGTGCGCCGTCGAAGCAGTGGACGGTGGCGCCGCGCAGCAGTGCGCCGGTGCGGAGGTTCCACAGCATCCAGTTCAGGGTCGTGTACCAGAAGAACTGGTCCCCGGGTCGGACGTCGAGGTGGATGCCCAGGGTCTTCAGGTGTTCGACGACGACGCCGGCGTGGCTGTGCAGGATGCCTTTGGGCACGCCGGTGGTGCCGGAGCTGAAGAGCACCCACAGGGGGTGGTCGGCCGGCAGTGGGGTCGGGTGCAGGCCGTCGTGGTGTGCGGAGACCGCATCCGGCCACGGCACCGTGCCGGGCAGGTGCGCGGAGGGACCGACCAGCACGGTGCCGCGCAGGTGGGGCAGTGCTGTCCGCAGCGCCTCCACCTGGGGTGTGCGGTCGACCCAGGAGCCGCGGTGCCGGTGCCCGGAGGCGGCCACCAGCACCCGCGGGGAGAGCTGGGCCAGGCGGGCGATGGCGGCGTCTGCCTCCAGGTCGGTGCCGCAGCCGGCCCAGACGGCTCCGAGGCTGGCCGAGGCCAGGAAGGCCACGACCGCTTCGGGGCGATCGGGCAGGTAGCCGACGACGCGGTCACCGGCGCGGACGCCGAGGTCGGTGAAGGTGGCGGCCAGGGCGGCGACCTGGTGCTCGAGGTCGGCCCAGCTCGTCTCCACCCGGCCGCCGCCCTCGTCGTAGCCCACGACGGCTGCACCGGTACGACGTCGACGGAAGACCTGGTGGGTGTAGTTGAGCCGCCCGCCGGGGAACCAGCGGGTCGCGGGCATGGGTGCGTCGTCGCTGACCCGGTCAGGTGTCCGTGCCCAGTCGACGTCGAAGAACTCGGTGACGGCGGCCCAGAACTCGTCCCGGTGCTGCACCGACCACCGCCACAGGGCGTGGTAGTCCACGGTCGCCGGCGGGCCGCCGCAGCCCGCCGCGAACTCGGCGAACTCGGTGACGACCGGGCGGGGGGCGCTCACGCCGGCCGCCCCCAGCTGCGCTCGGCGCTGGCCAGCCCGGTGCGGGCGGGTGGCACGGGGTGCGGGTCGACGCCGGCGACCACGGTGTTGGAGACCCGGCCGATGCCCTCGGCGACGAGGGTGACGACGTCGCCGGGGGCCAACGGCGGCGGCTGGTCGCTCCCGGTCCGGGCCCAGTGCTCCAGCAGGGACCCGGCCCCGCAGGTGCCCGACGCGAGCACGTCACCGGTCTTCAGCTCGGCGCCGCGGGACGCGAAGGCCACCATCTCCTCGAACGACCAGGACATGTTGGCCGAGGTGTCGTCCCCTCCGGGCAGTGGTGTGCCGTTGAGCTCGCCGTGCAGGCGCAGGGCGAGCCGGTCCCCGCGGCGGTAGGGCTCGAGCTCGTCGGTGGTGACGATCCAGGGACCGAGGGTGTTGGCGAAGTCCTTGCCCTTGACCGGACCCATGCCCACCGGGATGACCGGTGCCATCAGGTCTCGGGCGGACCAGTCGTTGAAGAGCGTGTAGCCGGCGATGTGGTCGGCGGCCTGCTCGACGGTGAGGTCCTTGCCGGGCCGTCCGACGACGGCGGCGAGCTCGACCTCGAAGTCCAGGCGGCGGCAGCCCGGGGGGACCTCGACGTCGTCGTCGGGGCCGACGACGGCGTTGGAGTTGGAGAAGTAGAACAGTGGCTGGTCGTACCAGGCCGGCGGGGGCTCGGGGTGACTGAGCAGCGCCAGGCTGCCCCGCAGGTGCTCCTCGAAGGTGAGGAAGTCCCGCAGGGTGGGCGGCTGGACGGGGGCCAGCAGTCGTACCGCCGCCAGGGGGACCCGGGTGTCCCGGCCCTCCTCGACCAGGTCCTGCCTCTCGGACGGGGTGGCGGCGAGCAGCTGTTCCACGGAGCTGCCCGGGGTCAGCAACAGGACGACGTCGTCCTCGACGATGCCCACGCGGGTCGCGTCCTCGTGCTGGATGCGGGCGATCTTCACGACGAGGCTCCTTCGCGGGAACGGAGGCGGTGCACGGCCATGTGGTCGAAGTGCTCCATCCGGGTGGTCGGTGGCCGGTCGGGGTCCAGCTCCTCGTAGACGGCCACCACGTTGGCGGCGATGCGCTCGTGCTCGACCATGTCGTCGAACGGGCCGAGGTCGATGTCGGCGACCGCTTCCTCGGCCGACATGCCGGCCCGGAACCGTGTGGTCGTCTCGTGCAGCACGTGGTCGAGGTAGTCGCGCACGCGGCGGACTCCCGTCACGTCGGTCACCGGCCCGTGACCGGGGACGACGACGTCGGGCTCGAGGGCGGTGATCGCGTCGCAGGCGGCGATGCACCGGGACAGCGGCCCGTGCCAGACCAGCGGTGCCGCGCCGGAGAAGACGATGTCGCCGGTGAAGACGACGGCGGCGTCGGGGACGTGCACCAGCAGGTCGCCCTCGGTGTGCGCCGGCCCGACCTCCAGCAGCCGCACCCGTCGACCGCCGACGTCGAGGTCCAGCTGGCCGGTGAAGGTGCGGGTGGGGGGAGCAGGGCTGATCCCGGACAGGTCGAAGGTCCCGCAGACCTCCCGCACGAAGTCACCGATCCGGTCGCGGCGTCGCCACAGGGTCGCGAACGTCGCGACGGAGTCCGGTGTCATGACAGCGGCGGCGGCCTCGGTGGCGGTGATCTCGACGCCCGGGCCGGCGGCCAGTTGGTTGCCGAACCAGTGGTCGCCGTCGGAGTGGGTGTTGACGACCGTCCGGATGGGGTTGTCGGTGGTGTACGGCAGGAACCCCTGCAGCATCGTCGCGGTGTGCAGCAGGTCCATGTGGGTGTCGACGAGCAACGACTGCCCCTCGCCCACGACGAGGCCGCAGTTGTTCTCGCCCCAGTGCCCGGCTCCCAGCAGCCAGGCGTGGCAGTCACCTCCCAGCGCGCGGAGGTCACCGCGGCGGCTGGTCACCGGGCACCGCCTGCCGGGACGAGGCGGACCGGCAGGGAGCTGAACTTGCGGACGGTCTGGCTGGGGTCGCGGACGGCGTCCCCGGTCCGCTCGAACCGGGCGACGTGCTGGGTGAGCTCGGTGATGATCGAGGTGACCTCCAGCCGGGCCAGGGGCTGACCGAGGCACAGGTGCACCCCGGTGCCGAAGGAGGTGTGGGTACGGGCGTTGTCCCGGGTGACGTCGAGGTGGTCGGGGTCGGTGAACTGGGCGGGGTCGCGGTTGGCGGCGCCGAACAGGACACCCACCGACGCGCCGGCGGGCAGGGTGGTGCCGGCGACGTCGACGTCGGTGCGGGTGTGGCGGTAGAAGACCCGGAACGGTGCCTCGTAGCGCAACAGCTCGTCGACCGCGTTGGGGATGAGGTCGGGTCGGGCGCGCAGCAGCTCCCACTGGTCGGGGTGGTCGATGAACGCGTTGATGGAGTTGCCCAGCAGTGCCCCGGTGGAGTCGATGCCGGCCAGCCAGATCGACCCCAGCGTCATCAGCCGCTCGGCGCCGGCCGCATCCAGCGCCCCTCCGGCCCCGCCCTCGTCCATGATGAGGCGCCCCAGGCAGTGGGCGGGCATGCCCGGGATGCCCTCGGTGACCATCCAGCCCAGGGCTTCACCGAGCAGCTCGTTGTGCCGCGGGGTGCCGGCCGGCTCCTCCGCGCGCACCACGGCGTCGCTCCAGTCGACCAGCACCTGCGGGCTGGGCGGGGTGAGTCCGGTCAGCAGTTGCATCGCGCGGTCGGGCATGGGCTGGGCGATGGCCTGCACGACGTCGACGTCGCCGGCCTGCACCGCGGCGCCGACGATCGCGGCGGCGGCCTCCCGGATCGCCGGCCCGAACGCGTCGATGGGCTCCCTGGCGAAGGAGGGCTGCACGGCTCGCCGGATACGGGTGTGGTCCGGCGGGTCGCTCTCCAGCAGCGGGAACCGCTCGGTGCGGACGGTGGCGCCGGAGTAGGTGACCCCGTCTCCGGAGACGAAGTCAGCGTGCCCACGCAGCACCTTCACCGCTGCGGCGTGGCTGGTGACGTACCAGGCGTCGCGCTGGGGCACGTGGACCAGCGGGCCCTGCTCCCGCAGCCGTGCGTAGAACGGGTAGGGGTCAGCCAGTGCGTCGGGCTGGTAGGGATCCAGATCGACCTCGGCGGACGTCGGCGTCACTACGTTGGTCATGGCGAACCTCCCGGATGATGTGTTGCACTTGAGTGCAACAGTCGGGAGCCTGCACTGGAGTGCAAAATGTGTCAACGGTCATACAGCGGGAGGCGCGTTGGGTGAATCCGCCGAGTCGGATCGGACCCGGTTGCGTGCACTGGCCACCCAGGACCGCCTCTACCGGGCCGCCGCTGACCTGTTCGCCGAGCAGGGCTACGAGGACACGACGATGGCGCAGATCGCCGACCGCGCCGGTACGTCCCGGCGCACGGCCTTCAACCACTTCCCCAACAAGAGCGACATCCCGATGCTCTGGGTGCGGCGCCTGGCCGACGTCGCCGTGCGGGTCGTCGCCGAGGACAGGACCAGTGGGGGCCTCGACCGCATCCGCGCGTTCTTCTCGCTGATCTGCCGCATGGTGCAGGACGAACCCGAGGTGTCGCGCCAGATGATGATCGGCTGGACCGCCGCCGCCGGACCCATCAGGTACGAGTCCGCCTTGCTCGTCGACCTCTGCCCGCTCATCGATGCCGGCAAGACCCGCGGGGAGATCGCCGGTCACCTCGACACCGCAACGGTGGCCCGGACCCTCAGCGACGTCCTCCTCGGCGCCGTCTTCCGCTGGGTCCGCGAACGCGACCAGCCGACGACCGTCGCCGCGCACGTGGACGCAGGCATCGGCGTGGTCCTGCGAGGGCTACGGCCGAGCGACGCCTGATCGAGGCTGGTCGACCGGATCCCGGAGGCGTCGTTCCACGGCCGACCGAGCGCTCGGGACACGGCGCCGGTCGTGTCTGGCAACGCGGCACGCCGGGGGCGTCCGCTCGCGGACGTCAGCGACCACCGCTGCGTGCTGACCTGCGTGGACCGGATGTGTACGGACCTCGGCGGACCTCCGGGTGCCGGCTGGGGCCGGGGGCGCAGGGCCTATCGTGTGAGCCCGAGAGTCCAGGTCGAGAGCCGTTCCGGAGCGATCCGGGGCGGCCCTCGACGGCCTTCCGGGGGAACCCGGGCGGGTCCGGCCGGTCCTGCCGCCCGCGATCCGAGGGGGAGCGATGCCCGAGGGCGACACCGTCCACCGCCTCGCCCGGCGCCTCGGGGTCCTGACGGGCACCACCGTCCGCGGCAGCGACTTCCGCGTTCCCCGGCACGCCACCGCCGACCTGTCCGGCGCGGCGGTGCTCGGGACGACCGCCCGGGGCAAGCACCTGCTCACCCGCTTCGACCACGCGGGCCAGGCGCTGACCCTGCACACGCACCTGCGGATGGACGGCGAGTGGACGGTCCTCGCGGCCGGGCGCTCGCTGCCCCGCCGCGTGCAGGCCGACGCGCGGGTGGTGCTGACGACGACCGGGCCCACGGCGGCCGCGCTGCGCATGCCCGTGGTCGAGCTGCTGCCCACCGACGCCGAGGAGTCCGTCGTCGGGCACCTGGGCCCCGACCTGCTCGACCCCGGGCGCTCCGCCGACGACCTGGTCGCGGACGCCGTCGGCCGGCTGGCGGCGCAGCCGGACCGGCCCCTCGTGACGGCGCTGCTCGACCAGCGGACCGTGGCCGGCCTGGGCAACGTCTGGGTCAACGAGCTGTGCTTCCTGCGGGGGCACCTGCCGCGCACGCCCGTCGGCGAGGTCGACGCCGAGCCGCTCGTGCGGCTGGCGATCCGGGCGATGCGGTTCGCGATCGCGCCCGGCGGGCCCGGGCGCGTGACCACCGGCGACACCCGGCCCGGCCGCCGGTACTGGGTGTACGGCCGCACCCACCAGCCGTGCCTGCGGTGCGGGACGGCGCTGCTGTTCAGCGAGCAGGGGAGCGAGGACCCGGAGGGCCGGCACACCTGGTGGTGCCCCCGCTGCCAGACCTGAGCGCGCGCCCGGGCCGGTCGGTCAGCGGTCGCGCAGGCCGAGCAGGCGGTCGAGAACGTCGCCGGCGCGCAGGCCGTCGTGCTCGAACTCGTTGGTGACCCAGGTGCGCACGTTGCCGACGGCGTCCGCCGTCCGCAGCGACAGGTCCGCGTCGACGTACATGTCGTCGAAGTAGACGACGGCGTCGACCGGCACCTCGTTGGCGGCCAGCCGCGCCGGGTCGTACAGCGGCGGGTGCTCCGGCAGCGCGGCCAGGGCGTGCGCGGCGTCCCGGAAGGGCCGCAGCGAGGCGATCTCGTCGAACATCCAGGGGTAGACCATCTCGCCGGTGAACGGCAGGGGGCGCAGGTCGGGGGAGAGGTCGGGCCCGCGCTCGGCCTCGGCGGCCCAGCCGGTGGCGCCCGGCCCGCTGCCGTAGATGCTCTCGTGCAGGACCGCGTAGAGCGGGTTGTCCCAGTACGACGTGCGCCGCGCGACCTCGTCGAGGAAGCCCGCGGACGGCTCGCCGTCGACCAGCGCCTCGTCGAAGAGCCAGTGCAGCTGCTCGGCGCCGCTCCCGGTGCCCAGCGCGTGGCCGAGGGTCTGCAGCCGGCGCACGGTGAGCCGGTCACCGTCGGGGAGCCGGACGTCCCCGGCGGCCAGCAGGTCGGCGACCGCGGCCACCCGGTCGACGTCGCCGGGGAACCGCTCGTAGAAGCGGCGGGTCTTCGCGGCCACCCGCGGGCCGGTGCGCCGGTACACCTCGCGCGCGTCCGCCGTCAGGCCCGGCAGCCCGCCGGTGACGAGGCAGCGGTCGAGGGCCTGCGGGGCGCGCGAGAGGTAGGTGAGCGTCAGGAAGCCGCCGTAGCTCTGGCCGAGCGTCGTCCAGCGGCGGCCGCCGTAGACCGTCGCCCGCACGTGCTCGGCGTCGGCGACGATCGAGTCGGCCCGGAAGGCCATGAGGTGGGCGGCGGCCGCCGCCGGGCCGGCGAGGGCACCGATCCGCCGGGCGGTCACCGGGGTGCTGCGGCCGGTGCCCCGCTGGTCGAGCAGTACCACCCGGAAGTCCCGCAGCGCCCGGTCGACCCAGTCGCCGCGCCCGACCGGCCGCGGTCCCTTGCCGCCGGGCCCGCCCTGCAGGAACAGCAGCAGCGGCAGGTCGTCGGCGTCCCGGGACGGGCGGACGAGCTCCCGCACGAAGACGTCGATCGTCGGGCCGTCGTCGGCGTCCCAGTGCAGCGGCACGGGCACCGTGTGCTCGCGCACCCGCATGCCGGGCAGGTCGTACTCGGTCACCGCCCGATCCTGTCAGTGCGCCCGGTGCCGACCTGCCGCCGTCTCCCGGTCGGGGAGGCAGCGGCAGGTCGACACCGGGCGCACGGCGCCGCGAGCGGCGTCAGCCGGGGTACGGCCGGTTGAACCGCGGCGGGGTGTAGCCGACGTAGCGGGGCGCCGGGTCGGCCCCGAGCTCCGCGGCCCGGGCGTTCATGGCCTGCGGCGACGTCGCCGGCCAGGAGCCGCTCTCGAGGCGGTCGCCCATCGTGCGCAGCGCCGCCTGCTGCTCGGCCCCCGAGAACGTGCAGTGGCCGACGGACTCGACGTACGTCTGCCGCAGGAGCCGGTTCGCCCCCTCCCGCCGCACCCGGTCCTCGTAGGACTGCTGCTGCGCGACGGTCGAGATCTGGTCGCCGGTGCCGGACACCGTGAGGACCGGCACCTGCAGGTCCCCGTCGAGGACGATGCCCCGTGCGAAGCGCTCCACCGCGGCGGGGTCCGCGGCGATGCGCGGGGCCGCGGCGAGGGCGTCCAGGTCGGCCCCGAGGTCGAGCCCGGCCGCCGCGTACAGCTCGCGGACGGCGCGGCGCAGCTCCGGGTCGGCCCGGCGCAGCTGCTCGGCGTAGTCGACGCCGGTGTTCCACGACGGGTTGCCGCCGACGACCGCGGTGATCTGCCGCCGGCTGCTCATCGCCTGCCCGACGTAGGGCAGCGGCCCGCCGGCGAGGGCGAGGTAGGCGCCCTCCTGCAGGGCCGCGGCGTCGCGCGGGTCCGGGGGCGGCGGCGCCGTCCCGTCCGGCCGGACGCCCCAGGCGGGCAGCTGGCCGATCGCGGCGGCCAGCGCGATGCGCGCCCGGCCCTCCGCCGTCTGCTGTGCGGCCGCGAGGGCGTCGATCCACGCCCGCTGGGCACCCGCGACGTCGGCGGGGACGTCGACGACCGGCAGGCCCGGTGCCACCAGGTGCTCGAGCACGAAGACGGTGTCGAGCTTCTGGTTCCACTGCCCGACCGAGCCGCCGAGCCCGCCGCAGAACGGCACGGCCGCGTCGAAGACGTCCGGGTGGACCTGGGCGACCCCGGCGGACACGAACCCGCCCATCGAGGTGCCGGAGGCGATCGCGTACCGGGCCGGGCCGTAGGCGTCCTCGAACCGGGCCAGCGCCTCGGCCTGGTTGTCGATGGCCGACGCGATGTCCCAGCCGGTCACCGCGCGGGTGGTGCCGCCGCGGGCCACGCCGTCGGACAGCAGGCGGGCCGTGAGCTCCTGCGCCGGGCCGGGGCCGGCGAAGTCGAGGGCGACCACGACCGTGCCGTCCCAGTCGGCCGGCACGACGAACTCGTAGGGCGTGCCGTCCTCGAGGGTCCCCGAGATGCAGGTCGGCCGGTCGGGGGAGCCGGGCAGGCAGGGCGTGCCGCCCGGGGCGGCCGGTGCGGCGGTGGCCGTGCCGCTGCCCAGGACGGTGGCCGCGGCGAGGGCGGCCGTCAGGGTCCGCACGGTCGTGGTGCGCGAGAGCACGTCGTGTTCCTCCACGTCGAGGTGATGGGACGGGCGAGGGGAAGGGATGGGGCGGCCGACTCCGTGTCGGCGCGAGCCCCTGTGACCGGCATTACTGCCGCATGGCCGGACGAGCGTCCAGCGATGTGTCGTCCGTGTCAACCCGGTCGGGGGGTGGTCCCGGCGGCCCCGGGACGTACGGTGGGTGCTCGCCGAGCCAGCCGAGGACGGACGAGACACATGACGCCGATCGACCTCCCCCGGAACCAGACGGGGCCCGAGCCGCAGCTGCTCCTGACGTCGCTGCTGGGCGACTTCTGGTACTGGCGGGACGAGCACATCCCCTCCAGCGCCCTCGTCCGGCTGCTGGCGGAGTTCGGCACCACCGCCGACGGCGCCCGTGCGGCGATGCGCCGGCTGGCATCCCGGGGGCTGCTCACCGTCTCCCGCAGCGGCCGGACCACCGCCTACGGCATCCCGCCGCGGACCTCGGAGGTCATCGTCCGGCGCACCCACCGCCTGCTGACCTTCGGGGCGTCGGCGCCGCGGTGGGACGGGAGCTGGACGGTCGTCGCCTTCTCCGTGCCCGAGCAGTCGCGGGAGCTGCGCGGTGCCCTGCGGGCCCGCCTGCGGGTGCTGCGCTTCGCCGCCCTCTACGACGGCGTGTGGGTGTCCCCGCACGACAGCGGGGCGGCCGCGCGCAGGCTGCTCGACGAGCTCGGCGTCGAGACGGCCACCGTGCTGCGCTCCACCGAGGTGCCCGGGGCCGGGCGGCTCGGCAGCCCGCGGTCGGCCTTCGACCTCGAGCCGCTGGTCAAGGAGTACCGGCAGTTCGTCGAGCGCTACGAGCCGCTGCTGGCCGCCGCCGCGGCGGGCCGGATCGGTCCGGCCGACGCCCTGCGCGCCCGGACCGAGCTCCGGGTCGACTGGCGCCGCTTCCCGGAGACCGATCCCGACATGCCGGCCGAGCTCCTGCCCGCCGACTGGCCGCGGGCGCGGGCGCAGCGGGTCTTCGTCGAGATCTACGACCGGCTCGGGCCCCTGGCCGAGATGCGCTTCCGCGAGGTGCTGGCGCAGTCGGACCCGGACCTCGCCGCGCTGGCCCGCCACCACGACTCCCGGACCGTGGCCGAGCTGTTCGCCCAGCTCGGCGACCCGCAGCCCACCGGTGGCACGCCGTTCGAGCGGGCGGTCGAGGAGCGCCGGCTGCGCGAGGCCGCACCGCGGGGCCGTGGGCTCTGACGCGGCGCCCGGGCGTACCGGATCCGTTGCGGCCGTCACGGGAACGGTGAGGAACGCCGCCGGGGTGCGCCCGTGAGCGCGGAGCCGGCGGCGCCCGACGTCACGGCGGTGCCGGCCGGCGCCGCCCGGCCGCAGGCCCTCCTGCTCACGCTCCTCGGCCGGCACGTCCTCGGCCGCGCGGTCCTCGTGTCGCAGACCAGCGTCTCGGAGGTGATGGCGCGGGTCGGCGTCTCCGACCCCGCCACCCGCTCGGTCCTGCTCCGGATGGAGAAGCGCGGCCTGCTCCGCCGCGAGCGGCGCGGCCGGCCCGTGTTCCTGGGGCTGACCCCGCGCTCCCGGGAGCTGCTCGCGGACGGCCAGCGGCGGCTGTGGGCGGCGGCTGCGGTCAGCGGCCACTGGGACGGCGCCTGGACGCTGCTGACCTTCTCGCTGCCCGAGGCCTGGCAGCGCCAGCGCCACCAGATCCGGTCCCGCCTGCAGTGGGCGGGCTTCGGCATGCTGCAGGGCGGGCTGTGGATCGCGCCGTCCGCCCTCGACGTCGGGCAGGTGCTGGCCGGCGTCGAGGGGGCCGACCGGGTCAGGGCGTTCGTCGCCCGCCCCGGTCCCGACGTCGACGTCCCCGAGATGGTGCGGGACGCCTGGGACCTCGCCGAGCTGCGGGCCCGGTACGACGACTTCCTCGCCCGCTGGGGCGACTGCGGGCCCGCCGGGGCCGCCGGCGACGCGCTCGCCGCCCAGCTGGCCCTCACCACCGACTGGCTGGCCGTCCTGCGCAGCGACCCGCGCCTGCCGCTGGAGCACCTCCCCGCCGACTGGCCCGCCCGCCGGGCGCAGGAGGTCTTCCGCCGGTGGCACGCCGAGCTCGACCCGCCGGCGCGCGCCGCCGCGGCCGACATCCTGGTGACGGCGCCCGACCTGTCCTGAGGGCCCGTCCGACGACCCGGGGGCCGGGCGGTGACGCGGGCGTTGCCGGGGCGTTTCGTTGACAGCCGTTGTGGCGGTGGTTACTTTCGCCCCCTGTAACCGGCGACACTTTCTCGTACTGCCGACCGCGCACCTGTGACGTACGACTGGAGACCCCATGCGCCACACCACTGCTCGACTCGCGCTGCCCCTGGCCGTCTCCATGGCCGTCCTGGCCGCCTGTGGCGGGTCGGGGGAGACCTCGTCGGCCGCCCCGGGGCCGGACCCGGCGGCGGGACCCTCCGGCGGCGTCGACACCGAGGCGGAGCTGTACGACCGGCTCCCGCAGGAGATCAAGGACGCGGGCGAGATCGTGTTCGCGGGCGACTCGCACCCGCCCTACCGCACGGTCGGCGCCGACGGGCAGACCGTGACGGGGATCGACGCCGACCTGCAGGCCGCGCTCTCCGAGGTGCTCGGCGTGCCCATCCGGACGGAGATCACCACGGGTCTCCCGGCGATGCTCTCCGGGATGCTGTCCGGGCGCTACGACGCCTTCAACGGGCCGGTGCGGACCACCCCGGAGCGCGAGGCGGAGTTCGACGCCGTCGTCTGGATGACGACCGTGACCTCCTACGTCGTCCCCGAGGGCAGCGACGCCGGCATCGAGGACAGCGGCGACCTGTGCGGCAAGACGGTCGCCGGCACCGAGGGGTCGGTGACCCAGGAGATGGTCACCCGGCTCTCGCAGTGGTGCGAGGGGCAGGGGGAGGGGCCGGTGGAGTTCACCGGGCTCGCCGACACCAACGCCACGATCCTCGCCGTCGACGCCGGCCGGGTCGACGCCGCCGCGGTCACCGAGGCCGCCGCCATCGACATCGTCAGCGCCAGCGAGGACTACTACTACGTCTCGCAGACCGAGGACCAGGGCGCCGGCGTGGACCAGATGGCCCTGCTGACCCCGAAGTCCAACGAGCTCGGTCCCGTGGTGTTCGAGGCCTTCCAGGTCCTCTTCGAGAACGGCGACTACGAGCGCGTGATGGAGGAGTGGAACCTCCAGGACGTCACCATCGACGAGCCCCTCCTCAACCCCGCCACCGAGCAGTGACCCTCCTGTCAGGGGACGCCTCCATGACCACCACGCACCCCGCTCCCGACCCCGCCGTCCAGGAGCGACCACCGGACGACGTCGCGGCCGCGCGGCCCCGGTTCCGCCCGGGGCGCTGGCTGCTGGGGGCCGTGCTCCTCGTGGTCGGCGCGCAGCTGGCCACCTTCCTCGTGGGCAACGAGCGCTTCGAGTGGGACGTCGTCGGGGAGTACCTCTTCCACCCGACCGTGCTGCAGGGCCTCGGCATGTCCGTGATGCTCACGGTGATCGCCATGGTCGTCGGGTCGGCGCTCGGCGTCGTGCTCGCCGCCGGGCAGCTCTCCGACTTCGGCCCGGTCCGGTGGGCGTCGACCCTCTACGTCGGCGTCTTCCGCGGCATCCCGCCGCTGGTCCAGCTCATCTTCTGGTACAACCTCGCGTTCCTGGTGCCCGACGTGTCGATCGGCATCCCGTTCGGCCCGACGTTCGCGTCGTGGTCGGCCAACGAGGTCATCACCCCGCTCACCGCGGCCCTGATCGGCCTGACCCTGCACGAGGCGGCCTACATGGCCGAGATCGTCCGCGCCGGCATCCTCGCCGTGGACCCCGGCCAGCGCGACGCCGCCCGCGCCATGGGCTTCAACGGCCGCCAGGCCTTCTTCAAGGTCGTCCTGCCGCAGGCGATGCGGGTGATCATCCCGCCCACCGGCAGCCAGTTCATCAGCCTGCTGAAGGGCACCTCGCTGGTCAGCGTCATCGCCATGAGCGACCTGCTGCACTCGGTCCAGGTCATCTACAACCGCACCTACGACGTCATCCCGATGCTGGTCGTCGCCTGCATCTGGTACCTGACCGTCGTCACGGTCCTCTCGCTCGGCCAGAAGCGCCTCGAGCGCCACTTCGGCCGCGGCCACGACCGCACCGCCACCGTCGCCGGCGGCCGCCGCCGGCCCCGCCTCGGCCTCGCCGGAGCGCGGGCATGACCGCCCCGGGGAGCGGGCCCGCACGCCCGGTGCTGTCCGTCCGCGGGCTGCGGAAGGTCTTCGGCGACCACGTCGCGCTCGACGGCGTCGACCTCGACGTGCACGAGGGCGAGGTCGTCGTCGTCCTCGGGCCGTCCGGGTCGGGCAAGTCCACCCTGGTCCGCTGCGTCCACCAGCTCGAGTCGGTCGACGGCGGCGCGGCCTACCTGGACGGCGAGCTGCTCGGCTACGAGCAGCACCGCGGCCACCTGCGGCCCCTGCCCGAGGCCCGCGTCGCCCGCCAGCGCCGCCGGATGGGCATGGTCTTCCAGCAGTTCAACCTGTTCCCGCACTGGACGGTCCTGCGCAACATCACCGAGGCCGCCGTCAAGGTGCACGGCCAGCGTCCCGAGGAGGCCCGCCGCCGGGCGGTGGAGCTGCTGGAGCGGATCGGCCTGGCCGACAAGCACCAGGCCCACCCCAAGCAGCTCTCCGGCGGTCAGCAGCAGCGGGTGGCCATCGCCCGCGCCGTCGCCACCGACCCGCGGATCATGCTCTTCGACGAGCCGACCAGCGCCCTGGACCCGGAGCTCGTCGACGAGGTGCTCTCGGTGGTCCGCGACCTCGCGAGGACCGGGATGACGATGGTCGTCGTCACCCACGAGATGGACTTCGCCCGCGAGGTGGCCGACCGCTGCGTCTTCATGGACCGCGGCCGCGTCGTCGAGGTGGGGACGCCGCAGGAGGTCTTCGAGGCCCCGCGCTCCCCGCGCCTGCAGGCCTTCCTCACCCGTTTCGCCCAGCGGCAGCAGCGCGCCGACGCCGCGGCTCCCGCCGTCTGACCCGAGGAGACACCCCGTGGACCACCCCGTGACGGTCATGGCCGTCGGCGACCTGGTGCTCGACGAGCCCGATCCCGACAGCTTCTTCGCCCCGTCGACCGACACCCTGCGGCGCGCCGACCTGGCCATCGGCCACGTCGAGGTGCCGCACAGCACCACGACCACCAGCGCCAGCACCGACGTGCCGGCGCCCCCGGCCGACCCCGAGCACCTCAAGGCGGTCACCGCCGCGGGCTTCGACGTCGTCACCCTCGCCGGCAACCACGTCTACGACGCCGGCACCGAGGGCGTCGCCGACACCATCGCCCACGCCCGCGCGGCCGGACTGCTCACCGCCGGCGCCGGCATGGACCTCGAGCAGGCGCGCACCCCTGCCGTCGTCGAGCGCGGCGGGCTGCGGATCGCGGTGCTCAGCTACAACTGCGTGGGGCCGAAGGAGTCCTGGGCGACGTCGCGCAAGGCCGGCTGCGCCTACGTCAAGGTGCTCACGCACTACGACCTGGAGTACGCCAACCCGGGCGGCCCGCCGACCGTCTACACCTTCGCGGCCCCGGACAGCCTGCGGCGCATGCAGGACGACGTCCGCGCGGCGGCCGCCTCCGCCGACGTCGTCTGCGTGTCCCTGCACAAGGGGATCGGCCACACGCCCGTGCACGTCGCCGACTACGAGCGGCAGGTGTCGCACGCGGCGGTCGACGCCGGCGCGTCCGTGGTGTTCGGCCACCACGCGCACATCATGCGCGGCATCGAGGTGTACCGCGGCCGGCCGGTCTACCACGGGCTCGGCAACTTCGTGACGGTCACGCGGGCCCTCACCCCGTCCGGCGGCAACGCCGCGGAGCTGGAGGCCTGGGCGCGCAAGCGCCGCGAGATGTTCGGCTTCGCGCCCGACCCGCGCATGCCGACCTACCCCTTCCACCCGGAGAGCCGGGCCACGGCGATCGCGGTGTGCCGGTTCGGCGCGGACGGCCGGGTCGAGGCGGGCTTCGTGCCGTGCTGGATCGACGACGACGCCCGGCCGGTCCCGCTGGGGCGCGGGGTGAAGGGCGAGGAGGTGGCCGGCTACGTCGAGCGCATCTCGCGCGAGGCCGGCCTGGACACGCGGTTCGAGTGGTCCGGCGACGAGGTGCTCGTCCGCGCGGCCGGCGAGGAGGTCCCCGGTGAGTGAGCGTCCCCTGCAGGGCAAGGTCGTCGTCGACCTGACCACCGCGCTGGCCGGTCCCTACGCGACCCTGCTGCTCGGCGGGCTCGGTGCCCGGGTCATCAAGGTCGAGAACCCCGACACCGGCGGTGACGCCTCCCGCAACAACTCGCCGTACCTGACCGCCGACGGCCTGGGCGTGCGCCGCCAGGACGCCGACGACATGTCGGTCTCGATGCTGGTGCGCGGCCGCAACAAGGAGAGCGTCACCCTCAACCTCAAGGACCCGCAGGGGCGCGAGGTGCTCGCCGACCTGGTGCGCGCCGCCGACGTCGTGGTGGAGAACTACAGCGCCGGCGTGACCGCGCGCCTGGGCATCGACCACGAGTGGGCGCGGGAGCTCAACCCCCGCGTCGTCTACACGTCGATCAGCGGGTTCGGTGCGCAGGGCGGGCCCGGGTCGGGCAAGGCCATGGACACGATCATCCAGGCGCTCAGCGGCGTGATGATGACCGCCGGCGCCCCCGGCGAGCCCCCGGTCCGCTTCGGCCTGCCCGTCGGCGACCTGGTGGCGCCGCTGTACGCGGTGATCGGCACGCTCGCCGCCGTCGTGCAGGCCGACCGCACCGGGCGGGGCCAGCACGTCGACGTCTCGATGCTGGGCGCGCTCACCTCGCTCGTGGCCTGCGAGCCCTTCGACGCGCTCGAGGAGATCGGCCTGCCCACCCGCACCGGGCCGACGGTGCCCCGGCTGGCGCCGTTCGGGATCTTCGCCGCCCGGGACGGGTGGCTCGCGCTGTGCGCGCCCACCAACTCCTTCGCGCACGGCGCGCTCCGTGCGATCGAGCGGCCCGACCTCGTCGGCGACCCGCGCTTCGCCGAGCGGGACGGGCGGGTCGCGAACGCCGCGGCGCTGCACGACCTCATCGCCGACTGGGCGCGGGACCGGGACGTGGCCACCGTGTGCGCCGCGTTCACCGCGCACGGCGCGCCCGCGGCCGAGGTCCGCGACCCCCGGGCCGCGGTCCGCGACCCCCTGGTCGCGCAGCGCGGCGAGGTGGTGCCGCTCGCCGACCCCCGGTTCGGGACCGTCGCCGAGCTCCGGGCGACCGGCGTGCCGATCCGGATGTCGGACAGCGACACGACGCTGGACCGGCCCGCGCCGCGGCTGGGGCAGCACACGGAGGCCGTGCTCGGGGAGCTCCTCGGCTACGGCGAGGACCGGATCGAGGACCTCCTCAAGGCCGGGGTGCTCTGAGTGCCGGACACCGGAGCCGGCTCCGACCCCACCTGGTGGCGGGACGCCGTCGACGGCCGCCGGGACCGGGCCCGGGAGCGGGCCGCCGGCGGGGTGCCCGTGGTCGGGTACGTCGGCGCCGACGTGCCGGGAGAGCTCGTGGAGGCGGCCGGGGCCTGCCCGGTCCGGCTGTCCGGGATCCCCGGGCGGACCTCGGCCGAGGCGGACCGCCTGCTGGGCGCCGCGGTCGACCCCGCCGTGTCCTCGGTCCTGGCGCAGCTCCTCGACGGCGACTGGCGGTTCCTCACCGGGCTGGTCGTGTCCCGGGACAGCCAGGCGTCGCTCGCGCTGTTCTACGTGCTCCGGGAGCTGCGCCGTCTCGAGCCGGGGCTGCAGCTGCCGCCGGTCCACCTGCTCGACCTCCTGCACCTGCCCCGCGCGTCCACCACCCGCTACGACGCCGCCCGGGTGGCGCAGCTCGCGGAGGTGCTCGCGGGGTGGACGGGCACCGCGGTGACCGGTGACGGGCTGGCCCGCGCGGTCGCGGGCGCCCGGCGGGTGCGGTCGCTGCTGCGGGACGCCCAGCGGCTGCGCCGCGCCGACCGTCCCGGGCTGTCGGGGACCACGGCCCTGCACGTCCACGGCGCCGTGACCGCGATGCCCGGGGCGGAGGCGGCCGAGCGGCTCGGCGAGCTGCTGGCCGCCGCGGCCGCGGGCCCCGCGCTGCCCGTGCGCCCGCGCCTGTTCCTGACCGGGAGCGCCCAGGACCACGACCGGCTCTACGTCGCGGTCGAGGACGAGGGCTGGCACGTGGTGGGGGAGGACCACGACCGGGGGGACCTCGCCCTGACCGTCGACGTCCCCGGGTGGGCCGGCACGGACGAGATCGCCCGCGCCTACCAGCACCGCGGGCCGGCGGCGGCCACCTCCTCGATCCGCGCGCACGCCGAGTGGACCGCGGCGGAGGCGGCCGCGTGCCGCGCCGACCTCCTGCTCGCCGTGGTCCGGGAGCACGACGAGGCGCCGGCCTGGGACCTGCCCGTCCAGCGGGAGCGGGCCGCGGCGCTCGGGATCGGGACGGCGGCGCTGCTGCGCCAGCCGTACGTCAGCCGCACCTCCGACGTCCGCGCGGTGCTCGCGACGGCGTCCGCCGCGACGAGGGAGTCCGCATGAGCCGCCTGGCCTCGGCCACCGCCGCGACCGCGCACCAGAAGCAGTGGTTCCGCTCGGTCCAGGAGCGGGTCGCCGCGGGCGAGCCGCTCGCGCTGGTCAACGCCGACGCACCGCAGGAGGTGCTCAAGGCGATGGACATCCCGTACGTGGTCAACCAGTGGTGGGCGTCGGTCGTCTCCGCCAAGCGGCAGGCCGACGCGAGCCTGCAGGTGCTGCGGGACCGGGGGTTCCCCGACCACAGCCGGCAGTACGACGCGATCTCCCTCGGCTCGACGAGCCTCCCGCCGGAGACGGCGCCGTGGGGCGGCCTCCCGGAGCCGAGCATCGTGATCGCCGAGACCAGCGGGGACGCGGCGCGCAAGGTGTTCGACCTGTGGGCCGAGCGGCCCGGCGTCGACTTCTTCCCCTTCGAGCGGTCGTCGGCGGTCACCGCGCCCGCCCGGTGGTGGGAGCTGGTCCCGCACCGCTGGGAGGAGGCCTACGGCAGCGAGCGGCTGGACCTGATGGTCGCCGAGATCGAGGAGCTCGTCGGCTTCCTCGAGGAGCGCACCGGCAGGACCCTCGACGTCGGCCGGCTGCGGCGGGTAATGGACCTGGTCAACGAGCAGGCGGAGTGGAACCGCCGGACCCGCGACCTCCTCGCGGCCACCCGGCCGACGCCGGTGGCGGTCAACGACACCATCCCGGGCGTGATGGTCCCGCAGTGGCACCGCGGGACCGAGTGGGCCGTGGACGCGGCCCGCCGCCTGTACGAGGAGGTCGCGGAGCTCGCCGCGTCCGGCGCCGCGCTGTGCCCGGACGAGCGCGTCCGGCTGATGTGGATCGGCCGGGGCCTCTGGTTCGACCTCGACCTGTACCGGCGCTTCCAGGAGAGCCACGGCGCGGTGTTCGTCTGGTCGATGTACCTGGCCATCGCCGCCGACGGCTACCCGCGCCACGGCGACGACCCGGTCCGGGCCCTCGCGGCGCGGTTCGCCGGCTTCACCGACCAGCTCTACACCCCGCCGTGGTCGGGGGAGTGGTACGTGAAGGAGGCGCGCGCGCACGGCGTCGACGGGGTGGTGCACCTCGTGGCCGACGACGTGCCGGCCAGCTCGTTCACGACCCGGGCGCTGGAGGACGCCGGCATCCCGGTCCTCGAGATCCGGGCCGACAACGCCGACCCGCGGGCCAGCGACCCGGACGCGCTCACCGCCGCGATCACCGGGTTCATCGACGGCCGGCTCAGCTGAGCGTGCGCCGGCCGCCGTCCTCCCTGCGCATCGGCAACTTCCGGCTCTTCTTCGCGGGACAGGTCGTCTCGAACACCGGCACCTGGTTCCAGAACCTGACGCTGTCGCTCATCGTCCTGGAGGAGACCGGCCGGGCGAGCGCGCTGGCGCTGGTGACGGTCTGCCAGTTCACCCCGCTCCTGCTGGTCGGGATGTACGCCGGGACGCTGGCCGACCGGCGCGACGTCCGGCGGATCCTGCTCGCCACCTCCCTCGCGTCGGCGGTGGCGGTCGCGGGCCTGGCGTGGGTCGTGTCGCGGGACCCGCTGCGGCTGCCGCTGGTGCTCGGCCTGGTGGCGGTCCTCGGGGCGGCGCAGGCCTTCGAGCGGGTGGCGGCGCAGGCCTTCGTCTACGAGCTGGTCGGGCCGGAGCGGCTGGCCAACGGCGTCGCGCTGAACACCGTGGCGGTGTCCTCGGCGCGCTCGGTCGGGCCGGCGCTGGCCGGCGTGGCCTACGGCGCGGCCGGCGGCGTCGCCTGCCTGCTCGTCAACACCGCGTCCTACCTGGTCATCGCCGGGTGCCTGGTGCGGATCGACCGCACCGCGCTGACCTCCCGGCGGGGAGACGGCGCGGCGCCACCGGGCCTCCGGGCGGCGCTGCGGGAGATCCGCGGGAACCGGCCGCTGGTCGCCGTCCTCGTCGTCAACACGGCGGTGACCGTCGGCGCGCTGAACCTCATGGTGGTGATCACCGCGATGGTCTCGCTCACCCTCGGCGGGGACGCGGAGGTGCTGGGGGCGGCCCACGCCCTCAACGCGGTGGGCGCGGTGGCCGGCGGGCTCGCCGTGTCCTCCCGCCGGCAGGTCGGCCTCACGGCCCTCGGGGTGTCCTGCGCGGGGTACGGGTGTGCGCTCGCGGTCAACGCGGCCGCCCCGTCGGTGACGCTGTTCCTGCTCGCCGCGCCCCTGCTCGGCCTGGGGCTCGGCGCCTACCAGGGCGCCGTCAACGGCGCCGCCCAGTCCCTGGCCCCGGCCGTCCTGCTGGGCCGGGTGACGGCGCTGCTCACCCTCGGCAGCGTCGGCACGGCCCCCGTCGGCGCCCTGCTCGTGGGGGCGCTGGTCGACGCGTCGAGCGCCCGGGTCGCCATGGGCGTGGGTGCGGTCGTCTGCGCCCTCTGCGCGGTGGCCCTCGTGCTCGTCCGGCGGTCGGCCGCCGCGGGTATCCCGGTCGGCCCGGGAGCCGTGGCGGCCGACCGCGCCGGCGCGTGAGGGTGCCGGCCGGCCGAGGGGACGGCCGGCCGGGAGGACCGTCAGCCGAGGAAGCGGAAGACCGGCTCGGCGATGCAGACCGGCTTGTCGCCGCCCTCGCGCTCGATGACCGCGGAGACGGTGAGCTGGTAGCCGCCCCGGACCTCCTCGACGTCGGCGAGGGTGGCGGTGAGGCGCACCTTGGAGCCGACGGGCACGGGCGCGGGGAACCGGACCTTGTTGAGCCCGTAGTTCACCGCCATGGCCGTGTCGGTCACCGTGAGGACCTGCGACCACATCGGGATGAGCAGCGACAGCGTCAGGTAGCCGTGGCCGATCGGGCCGCCGAAGGGGCTCTCGGCGTTCGCGCGCTCGACGTCGACGTGGATCCACTGGTGGTCACCGGTGGCGTCGGCGAACGTGTTGACGCGGTCCTGGGTGACCTCGATCCAGTCGCTGGTGCCGAGCTCGGTGCCCTTGAGGCCGGGCAGCTCGGCGAGGGTCGTGGTGGTGGTCATGCGGGGGTCTCCTCGGGGGTGACGTAGCGGTCGCGCAGGTCGGGTTTGCGGATCTTGCCGGTGGCGGTCTTGGGCAGCTCGGCGACGAACTCGACGTGGCGCGGCACCTTGAAGCCGGCCAGCCGGGCGCGGAGGGCGGTGCGGATCGCCTCGGGGTCCTCGGCCGATCCGGGTGCCGGGACGACGACGGCGAGGCCGACCTCGCCCCACCGCGCGTCGGGGACGCCGATGACGGCGGCCTCGAGCACGTCGGGCAGCTCGAGGAGGGCCGACTCCACCTCGGCGGGGTACACGTTCTCCCCGCCCGAGATGATCATGTCCTTGTAACGGTCGCGGATGTAGAGGTAACCGTCCTCGTCGGTCGAGCCGGCGTCCCCGGAGTGGTACCAGCCGTCGACGATCGCGGCCGCCGTCGCCTCGGGGGCGTTCCAGTAGCCGGCCATGATGTTGGGCCCGGACAGCACGACCTCCCCGATCTCACCCGGGTCGCACTCGGTCCCGTCGGGGCGGACGACCCGCACGTCGACGAAGAACTGCGACCGGCCGGCCGAGCCGACCTTGGCCACGGCGTCGGCGCTGTCCAGGGCGGTGCCGGCCGGTGCCGACTCGGTCATCCCGTACGCCTGCTGCACGGTGATGCCGCGGTCCAGCCACGTGCGCAGCAGGGGGAGGGGGAGCGGGGCGCCGGCTGCGCCGATGGTGCGCAGCGCGGACAGGTCGACGGTGTGGAAGTCCGGCTGCCGGCTGATCGCGTCGAGCATCGTCGGGACGGCGAAGAACGACGTGACCCGCTGCTCGACGACCACCCGGAGCGTCGCCGGCGGGTCGAAGCCGCGGACCAGGACCACGCACCCGCCGCGCAGCAGCGTCGGGTTGAGCGTGCCGTTGAGCCCGCCGATGTGGAACAGCGGCGCCAGCCCCAGCGTGCGCTCGTCCGGCGTGAAGTCGAACCCGAGGACCTGGTTCATGCAGGACCACGTCATGTTGCCGTGGGTCAGCGTGGCGCCCTTGGGCCGGCCGGTCGTGCCGGACGTGTACATGATCAGGCAGACGTCGTCGAGGGTGACCGGCTCGTCGCGCAGCACCGGCTCGGCGTCGGCCAGCAGGCGCTGCCAGTCGAGGGAGTCCGCGCCCCCCTCGAGCGGGGGCTCCGCGGCCGCCCAGTGGCGGACGGCGGGCACCTGCGCCCGCAGCGTGTCCGCCGTCGTCCCGTGCTCCCGCCCGTGGACGACGACGGTCGCGCCGGAGTGCTCGAGCACGTACCGGGCCTCGGGTGCGGTGAACCGGGCGTTGACCGGCACCCAGATCGCCCCGAGCTGGCCGCAGGCGTAGAGCGTCTCCAGCGCGGCCGGGTGGTTGGCGCCGAACCAGGCGACCCGGTCGCCCCGCGCCACGCCGAGGGCGTCCAGCGCCGCGGCCGCCCGGCGGACCCGGTGCGCGAACTCGCCGTGGGTGGTCGTGGTCCCCTCGAACCAGATCGCCGGCTTCCGCGGCGAGATGCGCAGCCGGCGCTCGGGCCAGCTGCCCAGGCCCGCGTTCCTCACCGCTGGGCGGCCGGGGCGAGGTTCAGCGCGCGGATCGCGTTCTCCTTCATGATCAGCGGCCGGACCTCGTCCTTGATCTCGAGGGTCTCGAAGTCGCGGATCCACCGCTCGGGGCGGATGAGCGGGTAGTCCGAGCCGAAGAGCACCTTCCTCTTCAGGAGCCCGTTGGCCGCCTTCACCAGCTGCGGCGGGAAGTACTTCGGCGACCAGCCGGACAGGTCGATGTAGACGTTGGCCTTGTGGGTGGCCACCGAGATGGCGGCGTCCTGCCAGGGCACCGACGGGTGGGCCATGATGATCGTGAGGCCGGGGAAGTCGGCGGCGACGTCGTCGAGCAGCATCGGGTCGGAGTAGCGCAGCTTGATGCCGCGCCCGCCGGGCAGGCCGGCCCCGATGCCGGTCTGCCCGGTGTGAAACAGCGCCGGGACGCCGAGGCTCTCCAGCTCCTCGTAGAGCGGGTAGTGCCGGCGGTCGTTCGGCTCGAAGTCCTGGAAGCTGGGGTGGAACTTGAAGCCCCGCACGCCGTGCGACTCGACCAGCCGGCGGGCGGTGCGGATGCCGGCCCGGCCGCGTGCGGGGTCGACCGAGCCGAACGGGATGAGCACGTCGGGGTGCTGGGCGGCGGCCTCGGCGATCTCCTCGTTGGACAGCGTCATCTGGCCGGTCGCCGCCTCGGCGTCGACGGTGAAGACGACCGCCGCCATCCCCTTCTCGCGGTAGTCGGCGGCGATGTCGTGCACGGTGGGGTCGTAGGGGTCGCCCTTGAAGTACTGCGCCGCCGCGGCGCCCAGTTCGTCGTCCAGCGCCTTGTGGCCGTGCGCGTCGGCGTGCACGTGGGTGTGCACGTCGATCGCGACCAGCGCGTCGAGGTCGAGTCCGGTCGGGGTGCTCACTTCGGGGGCTCCGGGAGCTGCTGGCCCACCGTCTGCTGGGAGGGGGCGAACCGCTCGGCCCAGATGCCGGCGATGGCGTCGGGGGACCAGCCGGTGCCGTCGGCGAACTCGACGACGACCTCCGCCGGGTGGCTCCACAGGGCCAGCCGGTCGCCGCCGATGCCGATGGCCTGCCCGGTGATCCCGGCGGCGGCGTCGGAGGCGAGGAAGGCGACCAGCCCGGCGGCGTCCTCCGGCGAGCCGAAGCCGAGCTGCTGGCGGGCGAAGGCGGGCAGGGGCTCGCCGGCGGCCAGCGCGTCGACGTACGGCTTGAGGAAGGGCACGGTCTCGGTCATCGCGGTGGCGGCCACCGGCACGACCGCGTTGACGGTGATCTCCGCCCGCGCGAGCTCCATCGCCCAGGTGCGGACCATCCCGACGATGCCGGCCTTGGCCGCGGCGTAGTTGGTCTGGCCGAAGTTGCCGACCTGCCCGGTGGGGGAGCCGACGCCGATGACCCGCCCGCCCTCGCCCTGCTCGCGCATGCGGACGGCCGCGGCGCGGGTGCAGGTGAAGGTGCCGCGCAGGTGGGTGGTGACGACGGCGTCGAACTGCTCGTCGGTCATCTTCCACAGCGTGGTGTCGCGCAGGATGCCGGCGTTGTTGACCAGCACGTCGAGCCGGCCGAACTCGTCGACCGCGCGGTCGACCAGCGCCTGCGCGGCCTCGGAGGTGCCCACCGGCACGACCTCGGCGACGGCGCTGCCGCCCGCCCCGGTGATGGTCTTCACGGCGGCCTCGGCGACGGCGGCGTCGACGTCGTTGACGACGACGGCGGCGCCGCAGCGGGCGAGCTCGGTGGCGTAGGCGAGGCCGAGGCCCCGCCCGCTGCCGGTGACGATGGCGACCTTGCCGGTCAGGTCCACGGGCTCTCCTCCTGGGACGGGTCAGTGCGGGCAACGTAGGTCGGTATCATTGAGGTTGTCAACGATGGAGGAGTGCATGGTCCACCCCCTGGCCGACGACCTCGGCTTCCTCCTGTCGCGCGCCAGCGGGCAGGTCGTCCGGGCCACCAACGCGGCCCTCGCGGCGCACGGCCTGCGCGTGCGGCAGTACTCCGTCCTCGCGCTCGCCTGCGAGTCCGGGGAGGGGATCAGCCAGCGCGAGGTGGCCGCGGTCCTCGGGCTGGACCCGTCGCAGGTCGTGCTCCTGGTCGACGAGCTGGTCGGTGCGGGCCTCGTCGGGCGGCAGTCGCCGGAAGGTGACCGGCGGACCCGCCTGGTCGTCCCGACGGAGCAGGGCCGGCGGGTCCGGGAGCTGGCCGGCCGGGACGCCGACGGCGCCGTCGAGGTCCCGCTGGGCCTGCTCGGCGCCGCGGAGCGGGACCGGCTGCGGGACATGCTGACCCGCATCTGGACCGCCGGCGGCTGACCCCCGGGAGGTCGGTCAGGCCAGACGGCCGCTGGCGCGCAGGCTGCGCTCCAGCGCGGCCCGGGCGGCCGGCCGGAGACCGGTGGACACGCGCCGGTAGGTCGCGGCGCTGGTCGCCGCCGGCCAGTCCGGCCCCAGCTGCGCGGCCGGCAGCCCCGGGTCGGTGCGCAGCAGCGAGAGCCAGTCGGCGCCCAGCAGGGTGAGCTGGGCGAGGGAGCCCGCGACGACGGGCGGACGGGCCCAGGTCTCGACGAACCGCAGGTGGGCCTCGCGCACGGCGGGCACGTCCCACGCCCGGCGGACCAGGCGGTCGACGTCGGTACCCGGCAGGACCCGGGCCGCGAAGGCGTCGGCGAGCCCGGTCACGCCCGCGAGGTCGGACCGGCCGAGCACCGCGGCCACGTCCACCGTCCCCGGGGCGATCCAGAGTCCGTCCCGCAGGCCGCCGAAGCCGGCCCAGGTGAGCCGGGCGCGGACGCGGTGGCGCAGGTCGCGCCGGCTCTCGGGGACCGAGTAGCTGAGCAGCGTCCACTCGCCCTCGGGGTGCGCGAAGGGCGTGGGGGAGTCGACGCGGCCGGTGGCCTCGCGCAGCACGTCCTCGGCGAGGGGCGTGAGGGAGTACTCGGCGGTCCGGCCCACCTGGCCGCGGGAGAGCAGCCCGCGCTGCGTCATGCGCTTGAGGGTGGCGCGGCCGGCGGCCTCGGCGACCCCCAGGTCCGCCATCAGGTCGAGGAGTGTCGCCGAGGGCAGCGGTGGCAGGCCCGCGTCGAGGACCAGGGCCCCGAAGAAGCTCAGCAGCAGCGACTGCGGCCGGTGGATGCCGGGCGGTGCCGGTGCCGGCGCGGGCCACGACGCGTCGTCCAGGGACTCCAGCGCGCTCATGTGCCTCCTCGGTCGCGGCGCCCCCGATTCCAGCACAGCCGGGCGGTGGGCGAGAAAGCTAGACACTTGCTTGACGTGCGTCCAGTGCGCCTCTAGCTTCTCCGTGACCTGCACCACGTGTCACCACCCTGTCGGGTCGACCGGCCGGACCACGAGGACGCCGATGACACAACCGCTGCTGGACGTGGAGCACCTCGACGTCTCCTACGACGGCGCCGTCTCGGCGCTGGAGGACGTCTCCCTGCAGGTGGCCCCGGGACAGGTCGTCGCCGTCCTGGGCTCGAACGGGGCGGGCAAGTCCTCGCTGCTGCGGGCGATCTCCCGGGCGCTGGGCTCCTACGGGGGCGCGGTCACCGGGGGCACGATCCGCTTCCGGGGGTCCGACCTGGCCCGGCTGGACGCCTCCACGGTGGTGCGGCGGGGGATCGTGCAGGTGCCCGAGGGCCGGCGGGTGTTCCGCGACCTGACCGTCGAGGAGAACCTGCAGGCGGGTGGCTTCACCGTCCGGGACGCGAGGAGCCGCGCCGAGGCCCGCGACCGGGTGTTCGACCTCTTCCCCGTGCTCGCCGAGCGGCGGTCCCAGCCGGGCGGGCTGCTGTCGGGCGGTCAGCAGCAGATGCTCGCGATGGGGCGGGCGCTGATGACCTCGCCCGAGCTGCTGCTCCTCGACGAGCCCTCCCTGGGCCTGGCCCCGCTGCTGGTCGACCAGATCGGGGAGATCGTCACCCGGATCAACGCGCAGGGGACCGCCGTCCTGCTCATCGAGCAGAACGCGGTCATGGGGCTGCGGGTCGCCGACCGCGCGTACGTCCTCGAGGTGGGGCGGGTGACGGCCTCCGGCAGTGCCGAGGAGCTGGCCGCCAGCGACGACGTCCGCGAGCGCTACCTCGGCGTGGCGGTGCCGGTCCGGGCGGCCGACGTCGTGGTGGCCGAGCCCGCGATCCCCACCGCCGAGCCGCCGGAGCGGCTGTCGGTCGAGGACCTGACGGTGCGCTTCGGCGGCGTCGCGGCGCTGTCCGGCGTCTCGTTCACCGTCGAGCCCGGGACGGTGCACGCCCTCATCGGGCCCAACGGGGCCGGCAAGTCCACCTGCATCAACGTGCTCGGCGGGGCGTACCGGGCGACCGAGGGCCGGGTGACCTACGGCGACGAGGTGCTCACCTCACTGCCGGCGCACCGGACCGCCGGGTTGGGCGTCGCGCGCACCTTCCAGAACATCTCCCTCGCCCTCGAGGACACCGTCGAGGACAACCTGCTCGTCGGCCGGCACCGGCTGATGCGCTCCGGCGTGCTGACCGGCGCCCTGCGGACGCCGCGGGCGCGACGGGAGGAGCGGCAGCACCGGCAGACCGTCCGCGACATCGCCGAGCTGCTCGGGCTCACCCGGCTGCTCCGGGCGCCGGTGCACAGCCTGTCCTACGGCAACCGCAAGCGCGTCGAGATGGGGCGGGCGCTGGCCGCGCGGCCCTCCCTGCTCCTCCTCGACGAGCCGGTCGCCGGCATGACGCACGGGGAGTCGCAGGAGATGGCCGAGACGATCCGGCAGGTCCGCCGCGACCTCGGCCTCTCGATCCTGCTCGTCGAGCACGACATGCCCTTCGTCATGGGTCTCGCCGAGCAGGTCACCGTCCTCGACTTCGGCAAGAAGATCGCCGAGGGCACCCCGGCGGAGGTCCAGCAGGACCCCGAGGTGCTGCGGGCCTACCTGGGAGCGGCCGCCGTATGAGCGACGTGCGAGCGAGCATCGCAGCGAGGCCTGCGAGCGAGGAGCGGAACGAGCCCGGAGCGGGAGACAGGGCATGAGTTACCTCCTCACCCAGGTCCTCAACGGCCTGTCGTTCGGGCTGGTGCTGAGCCTCATCGCGGCCGGCTTCGCCATCGTGTTCACCTCGACCGGGGTGCTCAACTTCGCCCACGGCTCGGTCGTGCTGCTCGGCGCGTACCTGGTGGCCGTCTCGCAGCCGACGATCGGCTTCTGGCCGGCCGTGCTCGTCGGCGTCGTCGGTGCCGCGGTCGTCGGCGTCCTGGTCAACGCGCTGCTGGTGCGCAACCTCGCCGACCCCAACCCCGGCACGGCCGCGATCCTGATGCTGGGTGTCGACATCCTGCTGCTCACCGAGCTCACCCGCCGGATCGGCAACGAGGTGCTGCCGCTCGGGGCGCCGTGGGGGGCCGACGTGGTCCGGGCCGGCGGCATCGCCCTGCCCGCGGGCCGGGTGCTGGCGGCCGGCGTCGCGGTCGTGGTGTTCGCCGGGCTCTGGTTCCTCTTCGCGCGGACCCGCCTGGGCATCGGGATGCGCGCCGCGGCCGCGGACGGGCCCACGGCCTCGCTGATGGGCATCCGGCTCTCCCGCACCGGGGCGACCGGCTGGGCGCTGGCCGGGGTGCTGGCCGCGCTCGCCGGGGTCTTCCTGACGTCGTTCCCCTCGCCCGGGGTCGCGCCGCCGGTGGCGCTGTCGGCCTTCCTCGCCATCCCGGCCTGGGTGCTGGGCGGCTTCGACTCGGTCCCCGGGGCCGTGCTCGGTGGCCTGGTCATCGGCCTGGTCACCGCGCTCGCCGTCGGCTACGAGAGCGACCTGCACTTCCTCGGCAGCGGCTTCGGCGAGGTCGTGCCCTACCTCGTGATGATCGTCGTCCTGCTCGTGCGGCCCCAGGGGCTGCTCGGCAGCAAGGAGGCCGTCCGTGTCTGACCTGCTCCGTCGGACCGCGGGCGTCGTCCTCCTCGTGGTGGCACTCGCTCTGCCGCTGGTCCTCGAGGACTTCTGGCTGCAGCTCGGCCTCTTCGTGATGGCCACGATGGTCGGGGCGGTGGGCCTCACCCTGCTGGTCGGGGTGGCCGGCCAGCTGTCCCTCGGCCACGCCGCCTTCGCCGCCATCGGCGCCTACGTCTACGTGTGGGCGACGTCGGAGTCCGAGCCGTCGCTCGCGGGGGCCGGCCTCCCGGCCGTCGCCGGGCTGGTGCTCGCCGTCGCGGTCGCCGCGCTCGTCGGCCTGGCGTTCGCCCCGGTCGCCAGCCGGCTGCGGGGCATCTACCTCGGCCTGGCGACCCTCGGCCTGGTGTTCCTGGTCCGGCACCTGCTGCTCAACCTCGACAGCTGGACCGGCGGGTTCAACGGCCGCTCGGTCGAGCCGTTCACGCTCGCCGGCTTCAGCTTCAGCAACCGCGACCCGGACTAACTCGCCGTCGCGGGCGTGGAGCTCGAGGGCCTGCACCGGCTCTGGTACCTGTTCCTGGTCCTCACCCTGCTGGCCTGCTGGCTGGCGGCCAACCTGCGGTCGAGCCGGACCGGCCGGGCCTGGGCGAACGTGCGGGACAGCGAGACGGCGGCCGCCGCGATGGGGATCGGGGTCGCCCGGCACAAGGCCTCGGCGTTCGTCGTGTCCTCCGGGTACGCCGGGCTGGCCGGGGCCCTGCTCGCCCTGGCGTACGGCCGGCTGGCACCCGACGTCTTCACGCTCACCGTGTCGGTCGACTTCCTCGTGATGATCGTGATCGGCGGCCTGGGGTCCGTGGGCGGCGCCATGGTGGGCGCCCTCTTCGTCACCGCCCTCCCGCTCGTGCTGACCCAGTACAGCGACGCCCTGCCGTTCCTGGCCGCTCCCGGCTCCGGCGGCCTGGACCCGGCGACGACGTCCCGGCTCCTCTACGGACTGGCCATCATCGCGGTCCTCGTCTTCCTCCGGGGTGGCCTCGCCGGGACCTTCCGCCGGCTCACCGGACGGGGGGCGTCCGGCGCCCCGGACGACACCCGCGGCCCGGCGGGCCCCCACCGCGCCGGGCACCCCGGCCCGATCGACCCCGGCCACCAGGCCGGGGACTCCCCTCTGAGGTCGAAGGAGACCGCTCGATGAGGAAGACCCGTCCCGCCCTGGCCGCCGCCGCCGCGTGCCTGTTCGCGGTCGGCGCCTGCTCCACCACGGAGCCGGAGGCGGCCGCCGGCGGCGGCTCCGGCGACGTCGAGACCGGCAACGGCGTCACCGACTCGGCGATCACCGTCGGCGTCCTGACCGACCTCTCCGGGCCCTTCGCCGCCGGCGCCGCCGTCCAGGTCACCGAGTTCCAGGCCTACTGGGACCAGGTCAACGCCGACGGCGGGGTGTGCGACCGCGACGTCGAGATCCAGGTGCAGGACCACGCCTACGACCCGCAGAAGGCCGTCTCGCTCTACCGCAGCATGTCCTCCGACATCGTCGCCCTGCAGCAGGTCCTCGGTGGCCCGACCAGCGCCGCCGTCCTGCCGCTGGCCCAGCAGGACAGCGTCTACGTGGGCGGGGTGGGCTGGGCGAGCACGGCCCTGGAGTACGAGAACAACCAGCTCCCGGGCGCGAGCTACAGCATCCAGGGAGCCAACGCGATCGACTACCTGGTCGACGAGCTCGGGCTGTCCGAGGGCGACTCGGTCGGCGTCGTCTACTTCGTCGGCGACTACGGGAGCGACGCCCTGGCCGGCGCCGAGCACGCCGCCGAGGAGCGCGGGCTGACGATCGTGCCGCAGGAGATCACCCCCGCGGTCACCGACCTCTCCGCCCAGGCCTCGGCGCTCGTGCAGGAGGACGTGCAGGCGGTGGTCCTGGGCGCCGCGCCCGCGCAGCTGGCGTCGCTGGTCGGCGTCCTGTCGGCCCAGGGTGCCGACGTGCCCGTCATCGGGATGAACCCGACGTTCAACCCGGCGCTGCTGGACACGCCCGCGGCCGACGCGCTGCTGGCCAACACGTACAGCATCACCAGCGTCGCTCCCTACGCGAGCGACGCGCCGGGCGTGCAGGAGGCCAACGCCCTGTACACCGAGGCCGACCCCGACGGGGCCCTCGGCTGGGAGGTCCCCCTGGCCTACGGGCAGGCCCAGCTGCTCCGGACCGCGCTCGAGGACGCCTGCGAGGCCGGCGACCTGACCCCCGAGGGGGTCGTCGCCGCGGTCGGTGAGGCCTCCGACGTCGACACCGACGGGGTCTTCCCCGACGGCCTGGACTTCACGCAGGTGGGTGAGTCGCCGACCCGGACGGTCTTCGTCTCCAAGGTGAGCGACACCGCGGAGGCCGGGCTGGAGGTCCTCGACGACGCGTACGAGGGCCCCAGCGCGCAGAGCTACACCTTCGGCTGACCGATGGCCCTGGAGCGCAGTGAGCTGCTGGCCGCTCCGGTCCCGGGCCCGGTGGGGGGCGTCCTCGGCGACGTCCTCCACCGGGCCGCCCGGGAGGCTCCGGACGACCTGCTGCTGAGCACGCCGGCGTCGGGGGAGACCTGGACGGCGGCGCGGCTGCTCGCCGACGCGCGCGCGGTGGCCGGGGGGCTGCTCCGCGACCTGGAGCCGGGCTCCCGCGTCGCCACCTGCCTCGGCAACGGCCCCGAGCCGGTGCTGCTCCAGCTGGGTGTCGCGCTGGCCGGGATGACGCTGGTGCCGGTCAACCCGCGCTCCCGCCCGGCGGAGCTCGAGCACGCCCTCCGCCTCTCCGGCGCGGTCCGCCTGTACGCGGCCGAGGAGGTCGCGGGCAACCCGGTCGCCGACCTGGCGGCCCGGGCCGCGGACCGGCTGCCCGCGCTGCGGGAGGTCCGCCGCTGCGGCGACGACCGGCGCTCCTCGATCGACCTCGCCGAGCCCCGCGAGCTGCCGGCCGTCGACCCGGAGAGCCTGGCGCAGGTGCAGTTCACCTCCGGGACCACCGGGCGGGCGAAGGGCGTGCGCATCACGCACGCCGGCATGGTCACCACCGGCCGCGCGTTCGCCGACCGGCTCGGCCCGACGGCGGGGCGGGTGTGGGTCGACCCCATGCCGCTGTTCCACACGGCCGGCAACGTCCTCGGCGTCGTCGGGGCGCTGGAGGCGCGGGCCGAGCACGTCGTCCTGCCCTTCGCCCCCGGCCCCGTCCTGCGCGCCGTGGCCGACCGCCGGGCCACGCTGCTGTCGGCCGCTCCCACCCTGCTCGACCTCCTGGCCTCGCACCCCGACCTGCCGGGCACCGACCTCTCCGCGCTGCGGGTGCTGTTCACCGGCGGCATGACCGTGACGCCGTCCTTCGTCGACCGCGTCGAGTCCCTGTTCGGGGCCCGCCTGTCGATCACCTTCGGCATGACCGAGACCTGCGGCGCCGTGCTGCAGACCGCGCCGACCGACCCGGACCGGGTCCGGCGGGGGACCGTCGGCGCGCCGCTGGCCGGCACGGACGTGCGGATCGCCGGCCCGGACGGCGCGGCGGTGCCCCCGGGCACCCCCGGTGAGCTGTGGGTCCGCGGCGCGCGGATCACGCGCGGCTACCTGGACGACCCGGCCGCCACCGCCGAGGCCGTCGACGCCGACGGCTGGCTGCACACCGGCGACCTGGGGGAGATGGACGCCGACGGCGCCTGCCGCGTCGTCGGGCGGATCAAGGACATGATCAAGACCGGCGGCGAGAACGTCTCGCCGGTCGAGGTGGAGGAGTGGCTCGTGCGGCACCCGGACGTCGCGCGCGCCGCCGTCGTCGGCGTGCCCGACGAGCGGTGGGGCGAGCTCGTCGTCGCCTTCGTCGTCCCGGTGGACGGGCGCGAGCCGGTGGCGGAGGACCTCACCGCGTTCTGCCGGGACGGTCTCTCGCCGTTCAAGGTGCCCCGGCGGTGGCGCGTCGTGGACGACCTGCCGATGACGGCCTCGGCGAAGGTGCAGCGCGCCGAGCTCCGCCGGATCGCGGCGGCGGGCACCTCGTGAGGGAGCGGCTCCTCGCCGACCTGGCGGACGAGGGAGCGGCCCTGGAGGAGGTCCTCGTCCCGCTGCCCGCCGCGGACTGGGCACGGCCCACGCCGGCGTCCGGCTGGACGGTCGCCGCCCAGGTCGCCCACCTCGCGTGGACCGACGACCTCGCCCGGCAGGCCGCCACCGACCCGGCGGGGTTCGTGCAACGCCCCGCCCGGATCCCTCCCGAGGCCCTCCCGGACGCCGTGGACCGGGCGGCCCGGGACGGCGCGGCCCTTCCTCCGGCGACCCTCCTGGCCCGCTGGCGCGAGGGCCGGGAGCGGCTCGCGGCCGCTCTCGCCGCGACGCCCGACGGCGTGCGCCTGCCGTGGTTCGGCCCCCCGATGGGTGCCGCGTCCATGGTGACCGCGCGGCTCATGGAGACCTGGGCCCACGGCACCGACGTCCGCGACGCGCTCGGGCTCGCGCCGCTCGCCTCGCCGCGGCTGGACCACGTCGCGCACCTCGGCGTGCGCACCCGCGGGTTCGCCTTCGCCGCCCACGGGCTGCCCGTCCCGACCGCCCCGGTCCGGGTCGAGCTCGAGCGCGCCGACGGCACGGTGTGGAGCGACGGGCCCCCGGACGCCGGTCAGCGGATCAGCGGGCCGCAGCTCGACTTCTGCCTGCGCGTGGTGCAGCGGCGTCGCCGGTCCGAGCTGGCGCTGACCGCCGTGGGCCCCGACGCGGAGGCCTGGCTGGACGTCGCGCAGGCCTTCGCCGGCCCGCCGGGACCGGGCAGCGAGGGGGGACGGCGCGGGAGCGCGGCGGGCGACGGGCCCGGCTGACCGGATCGCCGGCACCCGCACGCGCGCCGCCGGGACGCCGGGCCGGCGGGCGTGCGCACCGCCGGCCCGGCGGGACTCAGTGCGCGGCCCCCGCCTCGCGGGTCTCGTCCGCGCCGTGGGCGATCGACCGGGTGTCCTGGAACGCCCGGACGCCCTCGATGCCCTGCTCCCGGCCCATGCCCGAGGACTTCATGCCGCCGAACGGCGCCCGCAGGTCCAGCCGCGCCGCGCCGTGGTCGTTGACCCAGACGTAGCCGCACTCGAGCCGCCCGCCCAGCCGGTTGGCGGCGTCGGCGTCCGCGGTCCAGACCGAGGCGCACAGGCCCGCCCACGTGTCGTTGGCCAGCCGGACCGCCTCGTCGTCGTCGTCGAAGGGCAGCACCGGGATGACCGGGCCGAACTGCTCCTGGGTGACGACGCGCAGCGACGGGTCGGGGTCGACGACGACGGCCGGGCGCAGGAAGTTGCCCTCGGCGAACTCGCCGCCGGGGAGCTCGCCGAACTCCAGCACGGTCGCCCCGGAGTCCTTCGCCTCCTCGATGATCTCCGCGACGAAGGCCTTCTGCGCCGGCTGGTGGAGCGGGCCCATCGTGGTGCCCTCGGCCAGCCCGTGGCCGAGCACGGTCCGCTCGAGCCGGGCCGACAGGCCGGCCACCAGCTCGTCCATCCGGGACCGGTGCACGTAGATCCGCTTGGCGTTCATGCAGATCTGGCCGGTGGTGTCGTAGACGGCGCTGAACAGCCGGTCCAGGTGCTCGTCGTCGAGGACGGCGTCGGCCCGCACGATCGCCGGGTCGTTGCCGCCGAGCTCGAGGGTGACCCGGGTGAGGCTCCGCGAGGCCATCTCCATGATCTTCTTGCCGCCGTTGACGCTGCCGGTGAAGCAGACCTTGGCGACGGCGGGGTCCTCGATCAGCCCGGCCATCTCGCTGTCCCGGCCGGTGACCACGTTGACCACGCCGGGCGGCAGCTTCTCCGCCACGCGCTGCACCAGCCGGGTGGTGGCCAGCGGCGTCGACGGCGGCGGCTTGACGATGACGGTGTTGCCGGCCAGCAGCGCGTGCGGGAGCGACGCGGCGAGGATGGCGATCGGCCAGTTGAACGGCACGATGATCGTCACCACGCCGAGCGGCTGGTGGGCGACGGTGGTCTGCACGGGGATCCCCGGCGCGGGCGGCAGCACCTTGGTGGCCTCCACCTCGTCGGCGAGGGAGAGCGCGAGCTGCCACCGGATCTCGAAGACCAGGGCGTCCACCCAGGCCTCGTGGACGATCTTGCCGTTCTCCAGCGAGAGGACGCGGGCGTCCTCGTCGCGCTCGTCGGCCAGGCCCTCGACCGCGGCGGCCATGGCGGCGGCGCGCTCGGTCGCGGGCATCGCCGACCAGGCGGGGTAGGCCGACCGGGCGGCCGCGACGGCGTCGGCGACGTCGTCGGCGGTGGCCGCCGCCGCCGTGCCGACGACGACGCCCGGCCGGGCCGGGTCGACGACCTCGAGCACCTCCGCCGTGGTCCGTGCCTCGCCACCGATGTAGAGCCCCGTGGTGACCGGGGCCGCCGTGTCGATCGTGCTCGTCATGCGGATCGATCCCTTCCTTCTCCTGCGTGGTGGGTGCTGTGCGGTCGAGCATCGGGAAGCGGGCGCCCCGCGTCCACGGCCGCGAGGAGGCGGACCGCGTCCGCGCTGCCGGCGACGTCGTGCACCCGCACGCCCCAGGCCCCGGCGCGGGCGGCCAGCACGGTGGTGGCCAGGGTCGCGGCGTCGCGCCGGGCGGGCGGCGGGGGAGGCCCGCCGGGTGGCGCCAGGACGGCGCCGAGGAAGCGCTTGCGGGAGGCGCCGACGAGGACGGGGAAGCCGAGGTCGGCGATCCGGTCCAGCCCGGCCAGCAGTGCGAGGTCGTGCCCGGGCAGCTTCGCGAACCCCAGCCCGGGGTCGACGACGATCCGGTCGGCCGCCACGCCCGCCGCCATGGCCGCGTCGACGCGCCGGCACAGCTCGCGCCGCACGTCGGCCACCACGTCCCCGTAGGCGGCCTCGGCGTCCATGTCGCGGCTCTCGCCCCGCCGGTGCATGAGCACCCAGGGCACGCCGGCGTCGGCGACCACGCGGGCCATGTCCGGGTCCGCGAGGCCCCCGCTGACGTCGTTGACCATCGCCGCGCCCGCCCCGAGGGCCGCCGTGGCCACCGCGGCGCGGGTCGTGTCGACGCTGACCGCGACGCCCGCCCGCGCGAGGGCGGCGACCACCGGCAGGACGCGGCGGCACTCCTCCCCGGCGTCCACCCGCCCGGCGCCGGGCCGCGTGGACTCCCCGCCGACGTCCACCCAGTCGGCGCCGTCGGCGGCCAGCGCGAGCCCGTGCGCGACCGCGGCCTCGGCGGTGGCGTGGCGGCCGCCGTCGGAGAACGAGTCCGGCGTGACGTTGAGGACCCCCATGACGACGCAGCGGCCGGCGGTCACGGGCCGCCCCCCGGGGACGCCGCCACCGCCGGCTCGCGGGCGGGGACGAGGTGCGCCGGGCGCCGGCCGCGCAGCGAGTTGAGCACCGCGACCTCCTCGGCGGCGTGCAGGTCGGCGACGGTGAGCACCCGCTCGGCCAGCAGCCCCTGCTCCAGCAGCCGCGCCCGCTCGACGCCGGGGAGGCAGCCGGAGGAGGTCGGCGGGGTCCACCACCGGCCGCCGAGCCGCAGGGCCACGTTCGCCGTGGTGGTCTCGGTGAGCTCGCCGCGGCGGTTGACCAGCACGACGTCGTCGGCCTCTGGGTGGGCCAGCGCCCGGGTCAGGTAGACGTCGCGGCGGGTGCTCTTGTGCTGCAGCCACGGGTCGGCGTCGTCCACGGGGTCGTCGCTGAGCGCGAGCCGCACGGGCCCGGCCGGCGGAAGGGGCGCGGGCCCGACCTCGACGTCGAGGTCGCCGTCGCGGGACAGCAGAAGCCGGACCCGGGCCGGCCCGGCGTGCCCCGCGACCGCGCGGTGCAGCGCCGCGAGGGCCGCCGCCGCGTCGAAGCGGAAGCCGGCCCAGTGGGCCGAGTCGGCCATCCGGGCCAGGTGCCGGGCGGCGTGGCGGAGCTCCCCGCCGGCGGTGAGGGCCAGGGTCTCGAGCAGCCGGTGCTCGGTGACGTCGTGCGTGAGGACGGCGGCCTTCGCGTGCAGCTCGGCCCGCTCGCGGGCGGGGTCGGAGTCCCAGGTGATGCCGCCGCCCGCGCCGTAGACGGCCCCGCCGGTGGCGCGGTCGACGACGGCGGTGCGGATGGCGACGGAGAAGCGCGCCCGGACCGGGGCCGACGGCGGCCCGACCAGGCCGACGGCGCCGCAGTACACCCCGCGCGGAGCCGGCTCCAGCTCCCCGATCAGCCGCATGGTGGCCCGCTTCGGGGCGCCGGTGACCGAGCCGCACGGGAACAGCGCGGTGAACAGGTCCAGCAGCGTGGTCCCGGCCGGCACCCGGGCGCTCACCTGCGAGGTCAGCTGCCAGACGGTGGGGTAGCGCTCGAGGGCGAACAGCTCGTCGACCACCACGCTGCCCACCTCCGCCACCCGGCCCAGGTCGTTGCGGAGCAGGTCGACGATCATCAGGTTCTCGGCCCGCTCCTTGGCGCTCGCGAGCAGGGCGCGGCTGCGCTCGGTGTCCTCGGCGGTGGTGCGGCCGCGGGGGGCGGTGCCCTTCATCGGGCGGGTCCGGACGACGTCGCCCGCCCACTCGAAGAACAGCTCCGGGCTGGCGCCGGCGACCACGTGCCGGCCGAGGTCGAGGTAGGCGTTGTGCGCGCCGCGCTGGGCGAGGGCGAGGCGGGCGTAGAGGGCGCCGGGGTCGCCGGCGGCGGGGGAGCGGAGCCGGTCGGTGAGGTTGCACTGGTAGGTCTCGCCCGCGGCGATCCGCTCGCGGACGACCGCGACGGCGTGCGCGTGCTCGGCGTCGGTCCGGTCGGGCTGCCACGCCGGGCCCGGGGCAGCGGCGGCCGCGGGCGGCCGCACCGGCTCGACGCGGGTGGGCTCGCCGCACAGGCCGAACCACACCAGCGGCGGCTGCCCCGGCGGCGTCGGGCCGCCCGGCAGCCGGGGGTCCAGGCCGGAGGCGGCCTCGTAGGCGACGTACCCGTAGGCCCAGCTCCCGGCCTCCGTGGCGTCGTGCACCTCCCGGAGCACCCCGGCGACCTCGTCGGGGTGCACCGCGGTGAGCACCCGGGACGGCGGCGGGCACAGCAGCGCCTCCCCGGCGCGCAGGTCGTCGAACCGTGCCCAGAGGGCGGCCATCAGGCCGGGACCTCCCGCGGGACCTCCTGCTCGATGCCCTGCTCGATGCCCTGCTGCGCCCGCGCCGCGGCCAGCGTGTTGGCGAGCAGCATCGCGATCGTCATCGGCCCGACCCCGCCGGGCACCGGCGTGAGCGCGCCCGCCACCTCCGCGGCCGGGTCGTGGTCGACGTCGCCGCGCAGCCCGTCCTCGCCGCGGTGGATGCCCACGTCGACGACGACCGCCCCGGGCTTGACGGCGTCCGCGCCGACGAGGCCGGGGATGCCCGCCGCGACGACGAGCACGTCCGCGCGCCGGCACACCTCGGCGAGGTCGCGCGTGCGCGAGTGGCAGATCGTCACGGTCGCGTCGCGGGCCAGCAGCAGCTGCGCCATGGGCCGGCCGACGAGCACCGACCGGCCGACGACGACGGCCTCGGCGCCCGCGAGGGGGACCTCGTACTCGTCGAGCAGCGCCATCACCCCGGCCGGCGTGCACGGGCGCAGCCCCGGCCGGCCCTGGGCGAGCAGGCCGGCGTTGTCCGTCGTCAGGCCGTCGACGTCCTTCGCCGCGGGGATGCGGGCGACGAGGGCGTCGGCGTCGAGGTGGGCCGGCAACGGCAGCTGCAGGAGGATCCCGGACACCGCCGGGTCGGCGGCCAGCTCGTCGACGAGCGCAGCCACGGTCTCCTGGCCGGCGTCGGCGGGCAGGTGCCGGTGCAGGTCGCGCATGCCCGCCTCGACCGACAGCCGGCGCTTGTTGCGGACGTAGACCTCCGACGCGGGGTCGTCCCCGACCAGCACGGTCGCCAGGCCCGGGGCGGTGCCGCCCGCGGCGACCAGCTCCGCCACCCCGGCCGCGACCTCCTCGCGGACCCGCCGCGCCACCGCCTTGCCGTCGATCACCCGTGCGGTCACCGTGCTGTCCTCCAGGGGGTCGGCCGCGCGGGACGCGCCGGCGCGTGCGTCGTGGACCGCCGTCTCAGGCGATGAGGTGCGGCGAGGTCGGGAGAGGTCAGGCGAGGTCAGGCGAGGTCGGCCAGCGTCCGCCGGCGCCACGCCTCGGTCGGCTCGAGGTCGTTGAAGGTGAAGACGTGGAAGCCCTCGATGGCGTTGTCCGGCTTCCCGATGTGCGGGGCCAGGCCCTTGATGATCTTGTCCGGGCTGTAGCCGCCGGGGACGAAGAAGCGCCAGAGCAGGTTCTGCTGCTTCTTGAGGAACTTGGCCGACTCGCCGATGCCCAGGCCGCCGGAGACCCGGATCAGCTTCTGCCGGTGCACCGCGCCGGGGACGCCGACGTGCACGGGCAGGTCGATGCCGCGGGTCCTGAGCTCCCGCGCCCAGCGCAGGATGGCCGCCGGGTCGAACACGATCTGGGTGACGATGTGCGTGGCCAGCGGCGCCTTGTCCACGAGCGCCTGGAACATGACGTCCTCGGCCGCGCTCGGGTGGCCCTCGGGGTGCCCGCCGATGCCGATGTCGGTGAAGCCGTGGTCGAGCTCGTGCAAGGCGACCAGCAGGTCGTGGGCGTGCCGGAACTCCGTGGGGTCCTCGGTGGGGTCCCCGCCGACCACGAAGACGTCGGTGATGCCGGCCTCGCGGCAGCGGTCGACGACGTCGGCGAGGTGCGCGCGGTCGCGGACCTGGCGCGCCGACAGGTGCGGGGCCACCGAGTAGCCGTGCGCGGCGAGCGCGACGGCGAGGTCGATGGTGGCGTCCTGACCCTTGGCCGGCGAGGCCGTCACGGTCAGGCGGACGTCCTTCGGCACGTGCGCGAGGACCGACTGCTCGGTCTTCTTGAACGGGATCACCTCGTAGCCGAGGCCCTGGAAGGCGTGCCGCAGCGTGGCCCGGGTGGTCGTGTCCCGGACGGCCAGCGAGCGCTTCACGTGGTCTCTCCTCCGACGGTGGGGCGGAACCTGCCGTCGTCCATCGTGACCTGCGCCACGCCCCTCCGGGCACGGTGCCATGACGGCACCTCGGGGGCCGGATCGGCAGCAGCGGATGGGTCAATCGTCGCGGTCGGCGGGCCCGGACGGGTGGCGGTGCGGGGATGCCGCGCCGCGGGCGGCGATGGCCGGTGCCGGCGTGTCAGCATTCCCCCGTGGTGAGCCGCGTCACGGACGGCCCGGGAGGTGCGGCCGGGGAGGAGCGACACGTGCGACGAGGAGGACCGGCGGCACCGGGCGCGATCACCTCCGCGGAGGAGGTGGTGCGGCGCGCCCCCGACGGCCTCGCGGTGGTCGACGGCCGGGCCCGCTTCGTGGAGGCCAACCCCGCGGCGGTGCTGCTGTGCGGCCTCGACCCCGACGCCGTCGCCGGCTCCCCGTCGCCGTTCCCGGTGCCGGACGACCCCGCCGCCGCCCGGCCCGGCGAGCTGACCGTGGCCTGGGAGCCCGGGCCCGGGCAGCGGCGCGAGTTCGCCTACGTGCTCGCCCCGGTGCCCGGGGAGGAGCGCTGGGTCGTCTCCTTCCGGGACGTGACCCTGAGCCGGCTGCGGGAGCGGCGCCTCGCGGCCATCGCCAAGGCGGCGTCGAGCGTGGCGTCCAAGCGCTCGCTGGTGGGCACCCTCGAGGCGCTCGCGCAGGAGGTGGCGGGCACCGACGCGCTCGCCGGCGTCCAGGTGCTCACCGTCAACTCCTCCGGCGACCGGCTGCACGTCATGGGCGCCGCGGGCTTCGGGCGGGCGGCCGACTTCTTCGACCGGCTCATGGAGTGCCACGCCCTGGGCGCCGAGCTCAAGATGCTCGAGGCGCTGCGCCGGCGCGAGCCGCTCGTGGTGCCCGACCGGTACGAGCAGACGATGCGGGACCCGGCCTGGGCGCCCCTGCACGAGCTGCTGCGCCACCCGCGCTGGGACTGGTTCGTCAGCGTGCCGCTGCTCGCCCGCGGGGAGCCGGTGGGCATCCTCAACGCCTTCTACGCGCCGGGGCAGGTGGTCGGCGACACCGAGCTGGAGTTCCTGCTGGCGATGGCCGAGCAGGCGGCGATGGCCGTCGACCACGCCGCGCAGCGCCAGCGCGAGCGCGACGTCGCCCGCCGGGAGGAGCGCCAGAAGCTCGCCCGCGACCTGCACGACTCGGTGGTGCAGCAGGTCTTCTCGATGATGATGCAGGCCCGCTCGCTCGGGGTGCTGGTGGAGCGGGGGCTGCCGCCCACGCCGGACCGGGTGGCCCAGGTGGCCGACGACCTCAGCACGAGCGCCGAGGCCGTGCTGGCCGACCTCCGGGGCATGGTCGTGGAGCTGCGGCCGGCGGCCACCACCGGCGACGGCCTGCACTCGGCGCTGCAGTCGCTGGTCGACACCACGACCGCCCGCACCGGGGTCGCCGTGGCGCTCGACGTGCACGACCCCGACGACGAGCTGTCCGCGCAGGACGGCGACCTCCTGGAGGACGTCTACCGGGTGCTCGCCGAGGCGCTGCACAACAGCGTCAAGCACGCCGACGCCTCGACGATCACCGTCCGGCTGGTCGTCGGCCCCCGCGGCCGCCGGCGGCGGCTGGTCGCCGACGTGACCGACGACGGCCGGGGGATGACCGACGCGGACGCCGCGGGCGGCGCCGCCGTGCCGACCGGCGCGGGCGACTCCGCGTCGAGCGGCTACGGCATGACGGTCATGCGCGAGCGCGCGGACCGGTGGGGCGGCGCCGTCCGGGTGCGCCGCCCCGCGGCCGGGGGCACGACCGTGCGGCTGACCCTGCCCCTGCGGACCTCGCTGCCCGCGTCGCCGGCCGGCGACCGTACGGTCGCCCCGTGACCGCGCCGCACCCCATCCGCGTCCTCGTCGTCGACGACCACGCCGTCGTGCGGCGCGGCGTGGTGGCCTACCTCGAGGCGCTCGAGGACGTCGAGGTCGCCGCCGAGGCCGGCGACGGGCAGGAGGCGCTCGACCAGCTGGCGCGCGCCGCGGCGCACGGCGAGCTGCCGCACGTCGTCCTCATGGACCTGCAGATGCCGGGCATGGACGGCGTGACCGCGACCGGCGAGGTGCTGCGCCGGTTCCCCGAGCTCAAGGTCGTGATCCTGACCAGCTTCGGGGAGACCGAGCGCGTGCACGCGGCCCTGGAGAGCGGCGCCTCGGGCTACCTGCTCAAGGACGCCGGGCCGGCCGAGGTCGACGCGGCGCTGCGCGCGGCCGTCCGCGACGAGGTGTTCCTCGACGCCGCGGTCACCCGCCGGCTCACCCAGGAGATGCGGGCGCCCCGCAGCGGCCTCGGGGCGCTCACCTCGCGGGAGAAGGAGGTGCTCGTCCTCGTGGCCGAGGGCCGGTCCAACAAGGACATCGCCCGGCACCTGGTGATCAGCGAGCGGACCGCCCGCACGCACGTCAGCCACCTGCTCACCAAGATGGGCCTCACCTCCCGCACCCAGGCCGCGCTGCTCGCGGTGAAGGAGGGCCTCGTCCAGCCGCGCTGACCCGCGGCCCGGTCGGGGAGCACCGGGACGGATGACGTAGCGCGCACCCGCCGCGGCGGTGGCGCGGCCGTGACATCGGACGGATCCGTCCCGGCCCCCGGGTGCCTAGCGTGGGGTGCCGCCGGGACGCGGCAGGGGACATCCGGCCCCGGACGACCTCGACGAGGAGGGGCAGCGTGGCCACGTTCGTGCTCGTCCACGGCGCCTGGCACGGCGGCTGGTGCTGGGACCGGGTGGCCCGCCCGCTGCGCGCGGCCGGCCACGAGGTGCACGCCCCCACGTTGACCGGGCTGTCGGAGCGGGCGCACCTGCTCTCCCCGCTCGTGGGGCTGGAGACGCACGTGGAGGACGTCGTCCGGCTGATCGACGTGCTCGGGCTGACCGACGTCGTCCTCGTCGGGCACAGCTACGCCGGCCAGGTCGTCACCGCCGTCGCCGACCGCCGGCCGGACGCCGTCGCGCGGCGCGTCCACCTCGACGCCTTCGTGGGCGCCGACGGCGAGGCCGCCCGCGACCTGCTCCCGGAGACGGTCGAGCACCACTGGGCGCAGTCGGCCGCCGAGCAGGGGTTCGGTTGGCTGGTGCCGGTGCGGAAGCTGTCAGTGCTCGGCGTGACCGAGCAGGCCGACGTCGACTGGCTCACCCCCCGGCTCACCCCGCACCCGTGGAAGACCTACACCGACCCGCTGCGGCTCACCGGCGCGGCCGACGCCGTGCCCGCGGCCTTCGTCGAGTGCACCGACTGGATGCGTGTCTTCGCCGCCCAGGCCGACCGCGCCCGCGCGCTCGGGTGGCCGGTGCACGAGATCGCGACCGGCCACGAGGCGATGGTGACCGCGCCCGGCGAGCTGGCGGCGGTGCTCACGGAGATCGCCGGCAGCGTGCCGGGCGGCAGCGGAGGAGGCTGACGTGGAGTTCCTGGTCCGGTCGGAGAACCGGCTGCCGGCCGACACCCCGGCGCAGCGGCGGGAGGAGCTGCGGGCGGGGGAGCGCGCCCGCGCGATGGAGCTGCGCGCCGCCGGCGTCCTCAAGCGGCTGTGGCGGGTCCCCGGGCGCAACGCGACCATCGGCCTGTACGAGGCCGAGGACCCGGTGGCCCTGCACGACGCGCTCATGTCGCTGCCGATGGCCCCGTGGCTCGACGTCTCCGTCGAGGCGCTGGCCACCCACCCCCAGGAGCGGACGTGACGCAGGCGCCCGCGACGCGGGCACCGGTACGGGAGAGAGGAACGACGGCCATGGGCACCACCGCCGGCCCGGGACGCCGGGACCTGCCGGGGACGCCGGTCTTCGACGGCGACAGCAGCCGGCGGGGACTGCGCATGAACCGGCTGTTCATGAGCCTGCGCCACGCCGAGGCGCGGGAGCGGTTCGCCGCCGACGAGGCCGCATACTGCCGGGAGTTCGGCCTGAGCGCCGAGCAGGAGCGGGCCGTGCTCGACCGCGACTGGCAGGCGATGATCGACCTCGGCGGCAGCATCTTCTACGTCTACAAGCTGGCGATGATCGACGGCCGGTCGATGCAGTACCTCGGTGGGGTGTTCACCGGCATGGGCGAGGAGGACTTCCTCGCCGCGATGCGCGCGGGAGGCCGCCGCGATGGCTGAGGTGATCTGGGGCCTGGCGACCTCGCACGTGCCCTCGATCGGCGCCGCGATGGACCGCGGGAAGACCGACGACCCGAACTGGAAGGCGCTCTTCGACGGGTACGCCCCGGCGCGCGCCTGGCTGGCCGAGCACCGGCCCGACGTCGCGATCGTCGTCTACAACGACCACGCCAACGGCATCGACCTCGACTTCGTGCCGACGTTCGGGCTGGGCACCGCCGAGCGCTACGAGGTCGCCGACGAGGGCTTCGGCCGGCGCCCGGTCCCCGACGTCGTCGGGCACCCCGAGCTGTCGCTGCACCTGGTGGAGAGCCTGGTCGACGAGGAGTTCGACCTCACCGTCTTCCAGGAGCTGCAGGTCGACCACGGCTTCACCGTGCCGCTGTCGGTGTGGACCCCCGACCCGGGCGACGCCTGGCCCTGCCCGGTGGTGCCGCTGCTGGTCAACGTCATCCAGTACCCGCAGCCGACGGCGGCCCGCTGCTACGCGCTCGGCCAGGCGCTCGGGCGGGCCATCCGCAGCTTCCCCGAGGACCTCACGGTCGGCGTCCTCGGCACCGGCGGGATGTCCCACCAGCTGGCCGGCGCCCGGGCGGGGTTCATCAACCCCGAGTTCGACGCGCTGTGGATGCAGGCGATCGAGACCGACCCGGCGCGGCTGGCGGCCATGTCCCGGGAGGAGCTCATCCGGCAGGCGGGCTCCGAGGGCATCGAGCTGATCATGTGGCTGGTCATGCGCGGGGCGATGGACGAGCAGATCACGAAGGTCCACTCGGACTACTTCGTGCCGGCGTCCAACACCGCGGCCGGCATCGCGCTGTTCGAGAACCGGGCGCCGCGGCCGGCCTGACCGCCGCGCCCCGAGACGAGGAGGCCCCCCGGGACGACGTCCCGGGGGGCCTCCTCGCGTGTGCCGTCAGCGCGACCGGTAGGTGTCCCGCGCGTCGTACGGGCACGGGGCGACCGTCGCGCGGATCTCGACCTGCACGTGGTCCTCGACCGCGGGCTTCGCCGACACCGGCCGCTCGCCCCAGACGACGACGACCTCGGTGCCCGGCTCGGCGAGCGCGGTGTCGACGGTGGCCAGGGAGACCATCTCGCGCTCGTTGGCGAGGTAGCCGCAGTCCAGCGAGATGCCCACCGGCCGCCCGTCCTTGAGCACCACGTCCTCGTGGTGGGTGGCGTAGCGGGCCTTGGGCATCTCGATGTACTTGGCGCCCGGCCCCGGCCGGTAGAGCGAGCCGACCGCCGCGGTGACGTCTTCGGCGTCCCAGACCAGCGTCACCTTCGTGCGCGGCGGGGCCGCCTCCGCCAGGCGCTCGAGGGCCTCGCGGCCGACGAAGTCGTGGTCGAACTTGACGGTCTTGCCGTAGCCGACGTCGTAGGGGGTGAGGTAGTAGTCGGCGATGTCGGGGGAGTCGAGGCTGCCGCCGAGGGAGCCCACGCTCGTGACGGGGAGCCACTCGCGGTACTCGGCGAGCAGCGGGTCGTCGCCGAAGACGGCCGGCAGCGGGGCGGGGACCCAGCCCGAGCCGAGGTTGGCGGTGGAGTAGGCCTTCGACCCGACCCGGACGAGCCCGTGGTCCTCCCCGGCGCGCAGCAGGGCGTCGAGGACGGCCTCGCCGTCCTCCCAGGGGCCGAAGAGCTCGAAGCCGGGCTGGCCGGCCATGCCGTGCCGCAGGCCGTGGACGCGCCGGCCGGCGACGGTGAACTCGGTCATCGAGAAGAAGCGCACCTCCGGCACCGCGGTGCCGAGCACCGCCTCCATCAGGGCGGGGGCGGTCGGGCCCTGCAGCTCGTAGCGGTAGAACCGCGGCGGGCCGGACCGGCGCACGATCGAGTTGTCGTCGCGCTCCACCTTCACGTCGTAGCCGCCGCGCTCGACGTGGAAGGTGACCCAGTCGATGACCATCGGGTGGCCCACGAGGTCGAACAGCTCCTCCTCGAGGTGGAAGAGGATGGCGTCGCCGATGAGGTGGCCGTCGGGGGCGACGGCGACGAACTGCTTGGCCCGGCCGACGCCGAAGTTCGCGAACGTGTTGACGGCGAGGTCGCTGAGCAGCCGCAGCGCGTCGGGGCCCTCGATGAACAGGTCGGTCATGTGGTGCGACTGGTCGAGCAGTGCGCAGGTCTCCAGCCAGGACCGCTGCTCGGACCGCCAGTTCGTGAACTCGGGCCGGACCGGGAAGGTGCTCGGCGGGAAGGCCAGGTTGCGCAGCAGCTCGACCGGGCTGCCGGCGCGGGCGAGCGCCGCGGCCAGACTCTCGGTGGACATGACGGGGGACCCTCTCGTCGCGGGACGGCAGGAGTGCTCCTGCCCGGGGGTGCCGCGGAGCCTCTCCGGCCCACCTCCTGCGGCGCAGCCCACGCTAGGGAGCGCGGGGTGTGCAGCGGATCACTCCGATGACGCTGTCCGGCGTCCACACCGGCCCGCCCGCGCCGCGACATGTGACGTAGCCGTCACCCCGCCCTGCCTCGCCTCGCCCTGCCTCGCCTCGCCCTGCCGGGGGCCGGAGACGGCCGTGGCCGGGTGACGACGGGATCGTCACCCGGCCACGCCGGTCGGTGCGGGGTGCGGGTCAGGCGCGCCCGCTGGTGCGCCAGCCGCCCTGGTAGGTCTCCCGGGCCATCTTCGCGTAGGGGACCGGGCTGACGATGGCGCGGACCTCGAACTGCTCGTGCGGCTCGACGGTGGTCTTGCGGCTGCCGCCGTCGGGCTCGCCCCAGACCACGCGGACCTCGGCGCCGTGCGGGACGTCCGGGCTGACGGTCGCCAGCGACAGGCCCTTCTTCTCGTTGGCCGAGATGCCGGTGAACATCGAGACCCCGAGGACGGTGCCGTCCGCGTCGAGGACGGAGTCGAAGTTCGACGACCCGTAGTTGGCGTTGGGCAGGTCGAAGAACTGGTAGCGGGCGTCCTCCACCTGGTTGGCGAGCAGCTTGGCGAGGTCCTCGGAGTTCCACTCGAGGGTGACCTTGCGGCGCTGCGCGTCCTTGTCCAGGGCCTCGAGGGCGTCCCGGCCGACGAAGTCGTGGTCGAACTTGACGAAGGAGCCGTACCCGAGCTCCCACGGGTTGGTGTAGTAGTCCTCGATGTCGGAGGACACGAAGCTGCCGGCGATTGCGTTGGTCGCCTCGTAGCTGTCGGCGCCGAGCCACTCGCGGTAGGGGCGCAGCTCCTCGCCGGTGTAGATCGCCGGGAGCGGCGAGGGGATCCAGCCCGACTCGAGGGTGTTGGTCGAGTAGGCGCGCGAGCCCACCGGCTCCATGCCGAACTCGCGGCCGGCCTCGAGGATGGCCTCCCGGACCCGGTCGTAGCTCTCGTACGGGCCCCAGATCTCCAGGCCCGGCGCGCCGGCCATGCCGTGGCGCAGCGTGCGCACCGTCTCGCCGGCGATCGTCATCGTGCTCATGCGGAAGAACTTGAGCTGCTCGACGGTGCCGCCGTTCAGCTTCTCGATGATCGGCCAGGCGTTGGGCCCCTGGATCTGGAAGCGCCAGAGGTCGCGGGTGACGGCCTTGCCGTAGGGCCGCGACGGCGACCGCGGGTCGTTGCGGATCTCGACGTCGTAGCCGCCGGTCTCGCCGCGGAACTGCAGCCAGTTCGCGCCCGGCGCGCGGCCGACGTAGACGAACTCCTCCTCGGCCAGGTGGAAGAGGATGCCGTCGCCGATGACGTTGCCGGCGGGCGTCACGGGCACGAACTGCTTGGCCATGTCCACCGGGAAGTTGGCCACGCTGTTGATGCCGCTGTCGGAGATCAGCTTGAGCGCGTCCGGGCCGCGCATGAACAGGTTGAACATGTGGTGCGACTGGTCGAAGAGCACGGCGGTCTCCTGCCACGCCTTCTGCTCCCGCCGCCAGTTGGTGAACTCGGAGGGGACGACCGGGTAGATGTAGGCCCCCAGCTGGGAGTTGCGCAGCAGGCCCACGGTGTCGCCGCTCTGGTCCAGGAGCTCCTGGAGGTTCTTCGCAGTCATCTCGGTCCGTTCTCGTCGGTTGTTCCTGCCGCGGGCCGGCGGAGGGCCGGGCCGTGCCCGGTGTCCCCGCGGGCGCCCCTGGACGCGCGGGACCGCGGTCCCGGCACCGTCGCGGGTCGAGCCTAGGCCGCCTGCTGTGGCCCAGCACACAGTCATCCGTCACCCGGCCCCGGCCGATCCGGCGGGAGCGTCGTGCGTCGGATGGCCGGGGGCCCGCGTCATTTGACGTACCCGACCGCGCGTCGGTGCCCCCGGCCCGGCGCGGGCGCGGGCGGTGGGTGAGGCTGGCGCGGGTCCGGACCGCAGCAGGACCGGACCCGAGGGGACCGGCCCGTGGAGGGAGCAGCCCGTGACGCGTTGGCCGCTCGGCCGCCGGGAGCCGCCGGGAGCCGCCCCCGGTCCCGGCCGGACCTCCTGGGCCGCCGTGGCGGCCCTGCTCGGGGCCGGGGTGGTCGCCGCCGCGCAGATCGGCGGGGCGGCGGCCGCGCTGCCGGTGCTCACGGACTCCTTCGGGCTCGGGCCCGGCACCGCGGCCTGGTACCTGTCGACGGTCAGCGCCCTCGGGGCCGCGGGCGGGGCGCTGCTCGGGTGGCTCGGCCAGGGCCTGGGCTTCGGCCGGCAGGTCCGGCTCGGGCTCGCGGCCATCGTCGCCGCCGACCTCGGCGGCGCGCTGGCCGACTCGCTCGCGGGGCTGATGGTGGCCCGGGTGGGGGAGGGCCTGGGGCTGGTCCTGGTCATCCTGGCCGCACCGCCGCTGCTCGCGGAGGTCTCCGCGCCGGGGCAGCGGCGTCTCGTGGCCGGCACGTGGGGCGCGTACATGCCCGTCGGGTCGGGCCTGGCCGCCCTGCTCGTGCCCGTCGCGATCGGGCTGGTCGGCTGGCGGGGGGCGTCGGTGGCCGACGGGTGCGTCGCGGCGGTCGCGCTCGCGGTGGTCGCCCGCTGGGTGCCGTCGGTCGGGGAGCGCCGGCGGCCGTCGTCCGCGGGGCTGCTCGGTGCCCTGCGCTCGCCGACCGTGGTGCTCACCGCGGCGGTCTTCGCCCTCTACGCCGCCCAGTACCTCGCCGTGGTCGGGCTGTTCCCGGCCGCGCTCGTCGCCGACGCCGGGTTCTCGGTCGCCGACGCCGGGTGGGTGGGCGCGCTGGTCTTCCTCGTCAACGCGCCCGCCAACGTCCTCGGCGCCTACCTGCTGCACCGGGGCGTGCCGCTGCGGTGGGTGGTCGCCGGCGGGTGCGCGGGCATGGCGCTGGCCGTGTGGGGGGTGCTCGACCCGGGGCTGCCGGTGGGCGTGCGGATCGCCGCGGCGGTCGCCTTCTCCGGGGTCTCCGGGGTGGTCCCGGCCGCGCTGTTCGCCGGGCTCGCGGCGGTGTCGGGGGGCACCCGGTCCGCCGGCGCCGCCATCGGCCTGGTGACCCAGGGGTCCGCGGTGGGGCAGCTGCTGGGGCCGCCGCTGGTGGTCGCGGTGGGGGCGGGCCTGGGCTCCGGCGCGCCGCAGGCGGCGGTGCTCGTGGGCGTGTCCGGCCTGGTCGCGACCGGCGCGTCCCTGCTGCCGCGGGACCCGCGGGCGACCTGAGCGCGGGGTCGCGCGGGGCCGCGCGCGCCCGCGGGAGGGGCCGGGCCGGCGCGATACGACCGTGGACACGACCTTCAGATCAGATCGTTGACAATCCCCCGAGGCCGTCCGTACGTTGCGGCGCACGCACCGGAGCAACACCCAATGGCGGGAGATGCGGGTATGGCGGGTGGGCTGACGCTGCAGGACGTGAGCCTGCGGTTCGGCGGTGTCACGGTGCTCCAGGACGTGGGCTTCGCGGTCGAGCCGGGCCAGATCCTCGGGCTCGTCGGGCCCAACGGCGCGGGCAAGACGTCGCTGTTCAACTGCATCAGCGGGCACTACCGGCCGACGTCGGGGCGGGTGCTCATCGACGGCGCCGAGGTGCAGGGCGCGCGCCCGGCCACGCTGGCCAAGCACGGCCTGGCCCGCACGTTCCAGCACCCCGCGCTGCAGCTGCGCGCCACGGTGCTGGAGAACGTGCTGCTGGGGGCGCACACGCGGCTGCCCGGCGGGGCGCTGGAGTGGGCCTTCCGCACGCCGCGCACCCGGCGGGCCGAGCGGGAGCTGCGCGCGGAGGCCCTCGCGCTGCTCGAGCGCAACGGCCTCGGCTGGGCGGCGCACCTGCCGGCCGACGAGCTCTCGCACGGCCTGCACAAGGGCGTGGAGCTGTGCCGGGCGCTGCTCATGCGGCCGAGCCTGCTGCTCCTCGACGAGCCGGCCGCCGGCCTGTCGCACGGCGAGGTCGAGCAGCTCATCACCACCGTCCGTCGGCTGCGCACCGACGACGACATCACCGTCGTGGTCGTCGAGCACCACATGGGCCTCATCGCCGCGCTCACCGACCGCGTCGTCGTCCTCGACCACGGCGCGAAGCTCATGGAGGGCACGGCCGCCGAGGCGCAGTCCGACCCCCGCGTGATCGAGGCCTACATCGGGAAGGACGCCGCCGCCGATGACGCTGCTTGAGCTCGAGGGGGTCACCGCGGCCTACGGCCCGGTGCAGGTGCTCGAGGACGTCTCGCTGACCGTCCCGGACGGCGGCGCCGTGGGCATCCTCGGCGCCAACGGCGCCGGCAAGACCACCACGCTGCGCGCGATCAGCGGCACCGTCCGCGCCGGCGGGCGGATCGTCTTCGACGGCCGCGACGTCCGCGGCCTGCGCCCCGACCAGGTCGCCGCCCTCGGCATCGCGCACGTGCCCGAGGGGCGCGGCACGCTCGGCGACCTCACGGTCCGGGAGAACCTCCGGGTCGGCGCCTACCTGCGCAAGGACGCCAAGGGCGTCGAGCGCGACATCGACTACTGCCTCGACCTGTTCCCCAACCTGCAGGCCCGGATCCGGTCGAACGCCTCCGCCCTGTCCGGCGGGGAGCAGCAGATGCTCGCCGTCGGCCGGGCGATCATGTCCAAGCCGCGGCTGATGCTGCTCGACGAGGCGTCCCTGGGGCTGGCGCCCAGCACCGCGAAGACCGTCTACGACGCGATCCGGCGCCTGCGCGTGGAGTCCGGGATCGCGATGCTCGTGGTCGAGCAGAACGCCAACCTCGCCTTCACCCTCGTCGACACCGCCGCGGTGCTCGAGACCGGGCGGACCGTCCTCACGGGCACGTCCGCCGAGCTCAAGGGCATGGACGAGATCCGTCGCGCCTACCTGGGAGGCTGACATGGAGAAGTTCGTCCAGCTCGTCGTCGACGGCCTGTCGACCGGCTCGGTGTACGCCGCGCTCGCGCTGGCCATCGTGCTCGTCCACTCCGCGACCGGCCTGATCAACTTCGCGCAGGGCGGCCTGGCCGTCCTGGCCGCGTACGTGGCCTGGGTGCTCACCAACCAGGGGCTCCCGGTGGGGCTCGCCATCGTCGCGGCGATCCTGGTCTCGTTCGTGCTGGGTGCGGTGGTGGAGCGCTACCTCATCCGGCGCTTCGAGCGCGGTGACCCCGACACCGCCGTGGTCGTCACGATCGGCCTGCTCACCCTGGTCACCGGCGTCGCCGGCTGGATCTGGGGCTACAACAACCAGCAGTTCCCCTCGCTGTTCCCCCTCGACACGGTGTCGCTGCTGGGCGTCTCGGTGAGCATCCGCTCGCTCGGCACGACCGCGGTGATCGTCGTGGCGATGGTGCTGCTGCAGGTCCTCTTCGTCCGCACGAAGATCGGCCTCGCGCTGCGGGCGGTCGCGATCAACCCGCAGTCGGCGGCCTTCAGCGGCCTCCCGGTCGGCCGCCTGCTCATGGTCGGCTGGGGGCTCGCGGCGGCGCTCGGCGCGGTCGCCGGCACCCTCGTGGCGCCCCAGCTCACGCTGACGCCCGGCATGCTCGACAACGCCCTGGTCTACGCGCTGGCCGCCGTCATCCTCGGCGGTCTCACGAGCCCGGTCGGCGTCGTCGTCGCGGCATGGATCATCGGCGTCCTCGAGAACCTCGCCGCGGTCTACGTCGGCTTCATCGGCTTCGACCTCAAGGTCGCCGTGCCGTTCATCCTGATCTTCGTCGTCCTCCTCGTCCGACCCCAGGGCCTGTTCGGCCGGAAGACCGTGGTGCGTGTGTGATGGCCCGAGTCCTGGACACCCCGACCCCCTCCACCCCGCCCCCGCCGGCGCGGTCCCTCCGGCAGACGCCGTGGGTGCGCTGGGGAGCACCGCTGCTGCTGCTCGCCGCGCTCGCCGTGCTGCCCCTGGTGGGCACGGAGTCGTTCAACGACACGCTGGCGCGCATCGGGGTCTTCGCCGTGGCCGTGCTCGGGCTCAACGTGGTCATGGGCTACACCGGCCAGGTCTCGCTGGGGCAGATCTTCTTCCTCGGCCTCGGCGCCTACGTCACCGCCTACGGCGTCCAGCAGGGCTGGAACGTCGTCCTCGTCTTCGTGCTCGCCTGCCTGCTCCCCGCGGTCGCCGGCCTGCTCGTGGCGCTGGCCGCCGCCCGCCTGGGCGGCCTGGCCATCGCGATGGTCACGATCGCCCTGCCCATCGTCGGCGTGCCCCTGGCCAAGCGGCTCAGCGAGTTCACCGGCGGCTCCCAGGGCCTGTCCGCGCGCTTCACCGACGCGCCCGAGGGCAGCGGCCTCTACGACGACCAGTTCCAGCTGTACCTGGTGCTCGGTATCGGCGGCGTGGTGTTCCTGCTGACCGCCTACCTGGTCCGCGGCAAGTACGGCCGGGCGTTCGCCATCGTCAAGGACAACGAGAACGTGGCGTCGTCCATGGGGATCTCGCCCTACCGGTACAAGGTGCTCGCGTTCACCATCGCGTCGCTCATCGGCGGGGTCAGCGGGTTCCTGTACATGGTCGTCGTCCAGTACACGTCGCCGGAGACCATGAGCTTCGGGCACTCGATCGAGCTGCTCGTCGCGATGGTCATCGGCGGCGCCGGCAGCATCGCCGGGTCGCTGCTCGGCGGCGTGTTCTACGTCGTCGTCCCGGACCTCACCAACGCCGTCGACCCCAGCCTGACGTCGCTGCTGCAGGGCGCGCTCCTGCTGCTGGTGCTGTTCCTGCTCCCCGGTGGCCTCGTGTCGCTGCCCCGTGCGCTCGCGCGCCGGCTGCGGCGCTCTCCCGCCGGCCGCGGCTCCGCCGCGCCACCGACCCCTCCGTCGTCGACCCCCGGGTCGGCCACCGCGGCGGAGCGACCCCAGACAGAGAGGCAAGGGCACGCATGAACGGACACGTCCGGTCGCGGAGGACGCTCGGCATCGCCGTGGCGTCGGCGCTCGCGGTCACGCTCAGCGCCTGTGGCGGTGCCACCGACGCCGGTCGCGGTGGCGACACCGCCGAGGGGGCGCCCAGCCCGGGGATCACCGACGACTCGGTGACGCTCGGCATCACCACCCCGCTCAGCGGCTCGACGGCCGGCCCGGGCACCTGCACGGTCGCCGGCGTGCGGGCCTACTTCGGCATGCGCAACGCCGAGGGCGGGATCGAGTTCGGCGACGGGCAGACCCGCACGGTCGAGATCGAGGCGCTCGACGACACCTACGACCCGCAGCAGGCGGCGGCGAACTACGACCAGCTCAAGAACGAGGTCTTCGCGATGACCGCGGGGCTGGGCACGCCGACCAACCGCGCCTGGCGCGACGCGGCGATCGCCGACGAGGTGCCGCAGGCGCTGATCATGACCGGCGACCCGATCTTCAGCGACACCGAGCAGAGCCCCTGGCAGCTGGGCTTCGTGCCGATCTACCAGAACGAGGGCGAGGCGTTCGGCGAGCTGCTGGCCGCCTCCGGGCAGCAGCACCGGGTCGCGATCCTGTCCCAGAACGACGACTACGGCGAGGGCTACGTCGAGGGCTTCAAGGCCGCCGTCGAGGGCGCGGACAACATCGAGATCGTCGACGAGCTCACCTACGAGGCGACCGACACCTCGGTCGACGCGCAGATCACCGAGCTGGCCAACAGCGGCGCGGACGTCATCTTCAACGCCATGTCGCTCGTGCCGCTCGTGGTCGGCGCGCTGCAGAAGGCGCAGCAGCTCGGCTGGACGCCGAGCTGGTTCCTGCCCTCGAACACCTCCAGCCCCGGCGCGGTCCTCGAGCCCGGCGGCGGCGGCGCGTTCCCCGGCATCTACTCGGTGTCCTTCGCCAAGGCGCCGGCCAGCCCGGCCTTCGCCGAGGACGAGGACGTGCAGACCTACCTGTCGGCCCTCGCGGAGTACGGCGACTACCCGGAGCCCCCGGCGTTCCCGCACTGCCAGTGGAGCTGGATGGTCGGCGCCACCCTCGAGCAGGCCTTCACGCAGATGGAGGAGCCGACCCGGGACAGCTTCATGGAGGCGCTGCGCGGCATCCAGGGCTACGAGGCGCCGCTGATGCTGCCGGGCACGTCGGTCGACACCACGCAGGACGGGCAGCCCGCGGTGTCCAGCGTCGTGGTGCAGAAGTACAACGGCCGGGGCTACGACACCGTCGAGTCCTTCGGCTGAGCCCGGCATGACGAGCGGGGGCGGTCCGGGTCGACCCGGGCCGCCCCCGCGCGCGTCGGGGGCCCGGCGTGACCCTCCCGGGGGATCCCGGCGCCCGGGACCCCCGGGGCGCTCGACCCGCGCTGCGGCCGCTGCCTACGGTGACCGGATGCCCCAGGGGACCGGTGAGGGTGCGCGCCTGCTGACCGGCGTGCAGGCCCGGCGCACCGCCGAGCGGCGCCTGCGCGAGGAGATCACCCGGGGGGTCGTCGTCCCCGGGCAGCGGCTGGTCGAGCCCGAGCTCGGCGAGCGCTACGGCGTCACCCGCAACAGCGCCCGGCTGGCGCTGGACGCCCTGATCGCCGAGGGCCTGGTGGAGCGCATCCCCAACCGGGGGGCGCGGGTCCGGGTGATGTCCGGCGCCGAGGCGGTCGCCGTGCTGGAGTGCCGCCAGGTCCTCGACGGGCTGCTCGCGGCGAAGGCCGCCGAGCACGCCACTCCCGCCCAGGGAGAGCGCCTGCGCGCGACCCTCGAGCGCCTGCGGCGGGCCGTCGCCGACCACGAGCTGCTGGAGTGCTGGGACCTCGTCCAGGAGCACCACCGGCTGGTCGCCGACGCGGCCCGCCAGCCCCTCGCCTCCTCGCTCGTCGCCCGCCTGCAGGGGCGGGTGGCGCGCTCGCAGTTCCAGCTCCTGCTGCGCCCGGGGCGGGCGCAGCAGGCCCTCGCGGAGCTGGCCGACGTCGTCGACGCCGTCGCCGGCGGCCGCCCCGCGGACGCCGACCGGGCCGCCCGGACGCACGTGCAGAGCGGCATCGACGCCCTCGCCGCGGAGTCCCCGGAGGGCTGACGCCGGGCCCGCGGAGGACCCGCGCGGACGTCGAACCGGATCGCTCACAGGATCGTTGGCAATCCTGCGGACGTGGGCTACCGTGCCGCCATGGTGTCCGGCGCGCAGGAGACGGCCGAGCGCGCCCTGCGCCTCGCCATCGCGCGCGGGGACATGCCGCCCGGCTACCGGCTGGTCGAGGCCGAGCTGGTCTCGCGCACGGGGGTGAGCCGCGGCGCCGTCCGGCTGGCGATCGACGCCTTGGTCGCGGAGGGCCTGGTGGAGCGCATCCCCAACCGCGGGGCGCGGGTGCGGGTGGTCACCACCGAGGAGGCCGTCGCGATCACCGAGGTGCGGCTGCCCCTGGAGGCGCTGCTCGCCCGCAAGGCGGCCGAGCGGGTCACCGACGCCGAGATCGGGCGGCTGCGCGCCCACCTGGAGACGATGACCGACGCCGTCGGCTCGGGCGACGTCCGCAAGTACTCCGAGCTCATCCAGCAGCTCTACGCCATGGTCGGCGAGGTCGCCCGGCACCCGATCGCCGCGGACCTGGTCGGCCGCCTGCAGGCCCAGCTCGTCCGCCACCAGTTCCGCCTGTCGCTGCGCCCCGGCCGGCCCCGCGTGAGCCTCGCCGGCTTCACCGAGCTCGTGGAGGCGCTCACCGCGCGGGACCCGGCACGCGCCGAGGCCGCGGTGGCCACCCACCTGCGCGGGGTGATCGCGGCGCTCTCCGAACCGACCCCCGACCCGGGAGGACCCGCATGAGGACCGTCGTCGTCACCGACCCGCCGCGCGCCGACGCGGCCGACGCCGAGACGCTCGGGGGGTTCGGCGTCGCCACCGTGCACGAGGCGCTGGGGCGGGTCGGCTACCTCGGCCCGCAGTTCCGCCCGGCGTGGGCCGGGGCGCGCATCGGCGGCACCGCCGTCACGGTGCTGTGCTGGCCCGGGGACAACCTGATGATCCACGTCGCCGTGGAGCAGTGCCGGCCCGGCGACGTGCTCGTCGTCGCCACCGCCTCGCCCTCCAGCGACGGCCTGTTCGGCGAGCTGTTCGCCACGGCGCTGGCCCACCGCGGGGTCCGCGGGGTCGTGCTGGGCAGCGGGGTGCGCGACGTCGCCGAGCTCCGGGAGATGGGCTTCCCCGCCTGGTCGACCGCGGTGAGCGCGCAGGGGTCGGTGAAGGCCACCGCCGGGGCGGTCAACGTGCCGGTCGTCCTGGGCGGCCAGCGGATCTGCCCCGGCGACGTGGTGGTGGCCGACGACGACGGCGTGATGGTCGTGCCGCGCGCCGACGTGCCGCGCGCGCTCACCGCGTCCCGGGCGCGCGCCGAGAAGGAGGAGGCCACCCGCGAGGCCTTCCGCCGGGGCGAGCTGGGGCTCGACCGCTACGGCCTGCGGGACAGGCTCCCCGCCTTCGGCATCGACTACGTCAGCCACGCCGACGAGCACGCCGAGGAGGCGGGGGAGCGGTGAGCCACGACGACACGACCTACGACGACACCGGCGTCCGCACCACGATGCTGCGGTCCGGCACGTCCCGCGGCCTCTACCTCGAGGCCCGCGACCTGCCCGCCGACCCGGCCGAGCGCGACGACCTGCTGCTGCGCCTCATGGGCACCCCCGACCCCCGGCAGATCGACGGCCTGGGCGGGGCGACCACGCTGACCAGCAAGGTCGCCGTCGTCTCGCCGTCGGAGGACCCGGAGGTCGACGTCGACTACCTGTTCCTGCAGCTCGGCGTCGACGAGGCCACCGTCAGCGACCGGCAGAACTGCGGCAACATCCTGGCCGGCGTCGGGCCGTTCGCCGTCGAGCGCGGGCTGGTGCCCGCCGCCGGCGAGGAGACCAGCGTGCGGATCCGGATGGTCAACTCCGGCAGCGTCGCCGTCGCCACCTTCCCCACGCCCGGCGGGCGGGTCGAGTACCGCGGGGACGTCGAGATCGCCGGGGTGCCCGGGCGGGCCGCCGGGATCGTCCTCGACTTCGCCGACACCGAGGGGTCGGCCACCGGCGCGCTGCTGCCGACCGGGCACGTCCGCGACACGGTCGAGGGCGTCGAGGTCACCTGCGTGGACAACGGCATGCCGGTCGTGCTGGCGCTCGCCTCGTCGTTCGGGCTCACCGGGTACGAGACGCACGAGGAGCTCGCGGCCGACGCCGCGCTGCTCGCCCGGGTGGACGCCTTCCGCCGCAAGGCCGCCGACCTCATGGGCATGGGCGACGTGTCGCAGGCGTCGGTGCCCAAGACGGTGCTGCTCGCCCCGCCGCGCGACGGCGGGCAGGTGAGCACCCGCTCGTTCATCCCGGTGCAGCCGCACACCTCGATCGGTGTCCTCGGCGCGGTCAGCGTCGTCACCGGGATGCTGCTGCCGGGCGCCGTCGGCCACGAGCTCACCGCGGACTGGCCGGCGGGCACCTCGCAGGTCGACGTCGAGCACCCGACCGGGCACCTGCTCGTCGACGTCGTGGTCGACACCGCCGCCTCGCCGCCGCGGGTGGTCCGCTCCGGCGTCGTCCGCACCGCCCGCAAGCTCTTCGACGGCACCGCCTTCCCGCGCGCCTGAACCCCGCGCCTGAACCCTTCGCCCCCAGAGGAGAGTCCCGTGCCGCCGCTCCACGAGATCGCGCACCTGGCCCACGTCGAGCTGCTCACCCACAAGCCGGAGGAGAGCCTCGACTTCTTCGTGCGCTACCTCGGCATGACGGAGAACGGCTCGTCCGGGGACTCGGTGTTCCTGCGCGCGTGGGACGACTACGAGAACACCACGATCAAGCTGACGGCGGCCGCGCAGCCGGGCGTCGGCCGGACGAACTTCCGCGCCGCCACCCCGGAGGCGCTGCAGCGCCGGGTGGCCGCGATCGAGGCGACCGGGCTCGGGAGGGGCTGGCAGGACGGGGACCCCGGCTACGGGCCGGTCTACGTCTTCACCGACCCCGACGGCCACGAGATGGGCGTCTACTACGAGACGGAGTGGTACCGCCCGCAGGGCGACCTCGTGCCGGCGCTCAAGAACCAGGCGCAGGCCTACCCGGGCCGCGGGGTCAGCGTCCGGCGGATCGACCACATCAACTACCTCGGCGTGGACCCGCGGGCGAACCGCGACTTCTTCGTCGACACCCTCGGGGCGATGACCACCGAGCAGATCGTCCTCGACAGCGGCGAGATCGCCGGCACCTGGACCACCTTCACCAACCAGGGCTACAACGCGGTCTGGACGAAGGACCGCACGGGCACCTCCGGCCGGCTGCACCACGTCTCGTTCGCCGTGGACAGCCGGGACGACATCATCCGCGCGGCCGACCTCGCCCTGGAGCACGGCGTCCACATCGAGACCGGGCCGCACAAGCACACGATCCAGCAGAGCTTCTTCCTCTACGTCTGGGAGCCGGCCGGCAACCGGATCGAGCTGGACAACCCGGCCGCCCGCCTCGTGTTCGCCCCCGACTGGGCGCCGGTCGACTGGTCGGAGGCCGAGCGGGCCAGGGGGCAGGCCTGGGGCCTGCAGACCATCTCGACCTTCCACACCCACGGCACGCCCCCGGTCCAGCAGTGACGCGCATCGCCGTCCTGGGCCTCGGGGAGGCGGGCTCGGAGATCGCCCGGGACCTCGTGGCGGCCGGCGCCGACGTGCGCGGCTACGACCCCAAGGGCCTCGCCGTCGACGGCGTCGCCACGCGGGGCAGCGAGGCCGAGGCGGTGGCCGACGCCGACCTGGTGCTCAGCGTGAACAGCTCGCACGACGCCGCGGTCGCCCTGGACAACGCGCTGCCGGCGCTGCGGCCCGGCACCCTGTGGGCCGACCTCAACACCGCGAGCCCGGGACTCAAGGCGGCCCTGGCCGAGCGGGCCGCGCCGGCCGGGGTCGACGTCGTCGACGTGGCGCTCATGTCGCCGGTGCCGGGCAAGGGCCTGCGCACCCCGATGCTGGTGTCGGGGGAGGCGGCCGGCCGCTACGTCGGGCTCGTCACCGGGCTCGGCGCGGACGCCGAGGTCCAGGAGGGCCCGGTCGGCACCGCCATCTCCCGCAAGCTGCTGCGCAGCGTCTTCTACAAGGGCCTGGCCGCCGCCGTCACCGAGGCGCTGCGGGGCGCCGAGGCCGCCGGCTGCGAGGACTGGCTGCGCGGCAACGTCGCCGCCGAGCTGGCCGGGTTCGACGAGCGCACGCTCGACCGGCTGGTCGAGGGCACCCGCGTGCACGCCCGCCGGCGGGCCGACGAGATGGCCGCCGCCACCGAGCAGCTGGAGGAGCTGGGGGTGCCGGCGCGCATCGCCCCGGCCGCCCGCGACCTGCTCGTGGAGCTGCGCGACGCCGCCCCGGGAGGGACCGCGTGATCATCGACTGCCACGGCCACTACACGACCGCCCCGGCCGCGCACACCGCCTGGCGCGAGCAGCAGGTGGCGGCCTGGGAGGCCGGGACGACGCCGCCGCCCTACCCGGCGATCAGCGACGACGAGATCCGCGAGACGATCGAGGGCAGCCAGCTGCGGCTGATGGACGAGCGCGGCATCGACGTCACGCTGTTCTCCCCCCGCGCCTCGGCGATGGCCCCGCACGTGGGCGACGCGGCCGTGAGCCTGGAGTGGTCCCGCCGCAGCAACGACCTCGTGCACCGGGTGGCCACCCTGTACCCGGGCCGCTTCGTCCCGGTCGCGCAGCTGCCCCAGTCGCCCGGGGCGGACCTCACCGCCTCGGTCGCCGAGCTGCGCCGCTGCGTGGAGGAGCTCGGGTTCGTCGGCTGCAACCTCAACCCCGACCCCAGCGGCGGGTCCTGGTCCTCCCCGCCGCTGACCGACCGCAGCTGGTACCCGGTCTACGAGGCGATGGTCGAGCTCGACGTGCCGGCGATGGTGCACGTCTCGGCGTCGGCGACCCCGGTGTTCCACGCGACCGGGGCGTACTACATCAACGCCGACACGACGGCGTTCATGCAGCTCGTGCAGGGCGACCTGTTCGGCGACCTGCCGGACCTGCGGCTGGTGATCCCGCACGGCGGGGGAGCGGTGCCCTACCACTGGGGCCGCTACCGGGGCCTCGCGGACATGCTCGGCCGGCCGCCGGTGGAGACCACGGTCATGGGCTCCGGCATCGCGGGCGGGGTCTTCTTCGACACCTGCGTGTACCACCAGCCCGGCATCGACCTGCTGCTCGACGTCGTCGACACCCGCAACGTGCTGTTCGGGTCGGAGATGGTGGGCGCCGTCCGCGGCATCGACCCGCGGACCGGGCACCACTTCGACGACACCCGGCGCTACGTCGAGGCGGCCGCGGCGCGGGGGGCGCTCTCCGACGAGGGGCGGGCCGCGGTGTTCGAGGGCAACGTGCGGCGGGTCTACCCGCGGCTCGGGCCGGCGCTGGCGGCCGCCGGGCGCTGAGCCGGGGGTCCCTGGGCGTCTCCGGACCGCGGGGGTCAGGTCGTCTCGGGGACCCGCAGGTGGGCGACGGCGACGTCGAACTCGGCGGTGTCGAGCACCTCGAGGCCCATCGCCGGGGCGAGGCCCTCGCGGAACTCCCGCGCGCCGTCGGCGGCCGCCTCGGCGTCCTCCCGGCTGCCGTAGGACACCGCGGCCACGGTGAGCCCCTCGTCCCGGCGGACCAGCACGCTCACGCTGCAGAAGCCGGGCAGGTCGTCGAGCTTGGGCATCAGCGACAGCCGGACGGCGTCCACGGCGCGGTCGACGGCGTCCGGCGGCGTGCGGAGCCAGGTGACGCGGGCGCGGGCGCCGTCGCCGGCGTCCAGGACGCGGTGCATGGCCGCGACCTCCCACTCCCGCACGTCCGGCTCGCCGCCCAGCAGCGCGGCGGTCCGCTCGGCGAAGGGGCGGACCTCCTCGCGGCTGTCGGCCAGCGCCTGCCCGTCGCGCCACGACGTGGTCACGATGCAGCGGCCGCCCCGTGGGTCGGCGAGGACCGACAGGCCCAGGCAGCCGGGCATCCGCTGCACCGCCGGGAGCACCTCGTCGCGGGCGTGCGCGACCGCCGCCGCCACGGACGCCGGGGTCCCGGCGACCTCGGTGGACCGGGCACGGATCTCGGCCACGCGGCCTCCCGTCGGGGTCTCGGGCCGGGGTCTGGCCCGGTCGGGCCGGCGGGGTCCCGGGCGGGTGCCGGCCCGGCCCAGCGTGCCCGCCGCGCCCGCGTCCGGGCAACCGAGTCAATCGTCGCGGCCGGAGCGCGACGGGGAGGGGCTGTGACCCCGGTCACCCGCGCCGAGGATCGGGAGGCCGGCCCGCGTCCCGATCCGTCCGGCGGCCGGCCCGACCCCAGGGGGAACCGCCCATGCGGACACGTCCACGACTCGCCGTCCTCTCGGTGCTGGCGGCCACCGCCGCCGCGGTGCTCGCCGCGCCGACCGCGCAGGCCGCGCCACCACTGCCCGATCCCGGGCCGCTGCTGCCCGTGGCCGACTGCGGGGAGATGGCGGGCTTCACCCGCCCGGGCACGACGGTGACCGCCGTCGAGGAGCACCGCGGCGACGACCGGACGCCGGCGTCGTGCCGGATCACCCTGCGCGTGGAGGACCCCGAGGACGGCGGCGTGGTGACCGTCTGGGTGGCCCTGCCCGAGGAGACGTGGAACGGCCGGTTCCAGGCCGTCGGCGGCGGGGGCTTCTCCGGCGGCAGCGCCGGCAGCCTCGAGGCGCCGCTGCGCGACGGCTACGCCGCGGCGGCCACCGACGCCGGTCACGTGGGGCCCTCGGGCACCTTCGGCCTGCGCCCCGACGGCACCCCCGACCAGGCCGCCCGCGAGGACTTCGGCCATGAGGGCGTGCACGACATGACCGTCACCGCGAAGGCCGTCGTCGCCGAGTACTACGGGCGCGACCCCGCCTACTCGTACTGGAACGGCTGCTCCACCGGCGGCCGCCAGGGGCTCATGGAGGCGCAGCGGTACCCCGACGACTACGACGGCGTCCTCGCCGGCGCCCCGGTGGTCAACTTCCCGGAGATGCAGACCGGCCAGATCTGGGGCCAGGTCGTCATGCTGCAGGAGGACGCCCCGATCCCCGCGTGCGAGTTCGAGGCCGCCCTGGCCGCCGCGGTCGAGGCCTGCGACACCGTGGGCGACGGCGTGGTCGACGGCGTCATCGGCGACCCGTTCGCCTGCGACTTCGACCTCACCACGCTCATCGGCACGGTGACCCCCTGCGGGACCATCACCGCCGAGGACGTCGCGGTGATGCAGCGCATCCACGAGGGCCCGCGCGGCACCGACGGCCGGTTCCTCTGGTACGGCCTGCCCTACGGCGCCCCCTACGCCGGCCTGCACGACGTCACGCTCGACGAGTCCGGGCGGCTGGTGGGCAACCCGTTCCTCTACGACATCTGGTGGATCCGGTACTTCCTGACCGACGACCCCGATCTCGACTGGCGCACCATCGGCTACGAGGAGTTCGAGGGCCTGTTCGACCTGGCCGTCGAGCGGTACGGCGACATGATGGGCGCGAGCGACCCGGACCTGTCAGCGTTCCGCGACAGCGGCGGGAAGCTGCTGATGTGGCACGGCCTCGCCGACTTCGGGGTCACCGTGCAGGGCACCGTCGACTACCACGAGCGGGTCCTCGAGGAGCTCGGCCCGGGCCACACGCAGCAGTTCGCGCGACTGTTCCTGGCGCCCGGCGTGGGCCACTGCCGCGGTGGGGCCGGCGCCCAGCCGGTCGACCCGTTCGGCGCGCTGGTCGCGTGGGTGGAGGGCGGGCAGGCGCCGCGCACCCTCGACGGCGTGACCGCCGACGGGGCCACCCGCCCGATCTGCGCCTACCCGACGGTGGCGCGGTGGACGGGCCGGGGGAACCCGGCCGACGGCGCCACGTACCGCTGCGTCCCGGCGACGCGCATGGAGCTGCGGCAGCCGTGACGGCGACGGCGCAGGCCGGTGACACGCGTCCCCGGCCTGCGCCGTCCCGGCCTGCGTCGATTGTCGCGCCCCGGGTGCGGTTTTCCGCCGACGGAGAGACGTCATCTGTGGCGTGCGGCACACCGGCGACCGGCCATAGGTTCGCCGCACGGCGGCCGGCGAACGCCCGGCGCCCACCACTCGCGGAGGAGGTCCGATGACCCGGCCCGTCGACGCCCAGCACGGCGTCCTGGTGCTGTCCTGCGAGGACGCGCCCGGCATCGTGCACGCGGTGTCCGGCCTGCTCCTGCAGGAGCGGTGCACCATCCTGGAGAGCCACCAGTTCGACAGCCCGACCAGCGGCATGTTCTACATGCGGGTCGAGTTCGCCCACGTCGACGGCTCGCCGCTGGACATCGAGGCGCTGCGCGCCGCCTTCGAGGAGACCGCGCAGCGGTTCGCGATGGACTGGCGGATGGTCGACTCCGCGCAGCGGCCGCGGGTGCTCATCCTGGTCAGCAGGTACGCGCACTGCCTCAACGACCTGCTGTTCCGCAACTCGATCGGCGAGCTCGACCTCGACGTCGTCGCCGTCGTCTCCAACCACCCCGACCTCGCCGGCACCGCCGAGTTCTACGGCGTCCCCTTCCGGCACGTGCCGGTCACCCCGGAGACCAAGCCCGAGGCCGAGGCGGCGCTGCTGGAGATGGTGCGCGCGGAGCGGATCGACCTCGTGGTGCTCGCCCGCTACATGCAGATCCTGTCCGACGGGCTGTGCAAGGAGCTCGAGGGCCGGGCGATCAACATCCACCACTCGATGCTGCCGAGCTTCAAGGGCGCGCGGCCCTACCACCAGGCGCACGCGCGCGGGGTCAAGTTCATCGGGGCGACGGCGCACTACGTCACCGCCGACCTCGACGAGGGCCCGATCATCGAGCAGGAGATGCTGCGCGTGGACCACGCGCTGACCCCCGAGGAACTCGCCGCCCGCGGCCGGGAGGCCGAGACCCGCGCGCTCGCGCACGCGGTGCGCTGGCACACCGAGAACCGGGTGCTGATCCGGGGGAACCGGACCGTCGTCTTCGAGTGAGCCGGTCCGGCGCCCCTGCCGGGATCAGGCGGGGGTCAGCCGGACCGGGAGGCTCTCCCACGCGCGCAGCGTGTTGTTGTGGTGCCGCACGGGCGTGCCGGCGGGCGCGATCGCGCGCACCCGCCGGGCCAGCGCGGCGAGCAGCGCCTCGGCCTCCAGGCGCGCGACGTGCTGGCCCACGCACTGGTGGATGCCCATGCCGAACCCGACGTGCCCGGAGGGGTCGCGGGACAGGTCGAAGGCGTCGGGGTCGGCCCAGCGGCGCGGGTCGCGGTTGGCCGCGGCCAGGAACATGAGGATCTTGCGGCCCTCGGGGACGACGACGTCGCCGACCCGCACGTCGGTGGTGGCGGTGCGGAAGAAGGTCTGCACCGGGGACTCCCAGCGCACCGCCTCGTCGAAGGCGACGCGGGCCAGCGACGGCTCGGCGCGCAGCCGGTCCCACTGCGCGGGGTGGGTGGCGAAGGCGTGCAGGATCGCCGACAGCGCGTGCACGGTGGTGTCCACCCCGGCGGTGAGCAGCGAGCGCACGACCAGCGGCGCCTGCTCCGGGGTGATCTCGCCGCGGTCGCTGGCCGCCCAGATCTCGGCGCCGAACCCGCCGGGGGCGAGCACCTCGCGGCGGCACTGCGCGGCGACCCATCCCGACAGCTCGGCCACCCGGGGCGCGCCCTTGGCGACCAGGTCGTTGGCCGGGCCGAACGCGTTGAAGGCGTGGTCGCCGTAGGGCAGCAGGTTCTCCCGGCCGTCGTCCGGGATGCCTACGGCGTCGGGGAAGACGCGCAGCGGGAACACCTCGGTGAGCACGGGGACGGCGTCGAACTCCGTCCCGGCGGCGAGCACCTCGTCGACGAGGGCCTCGGCGTCGGCCCGCCAGTGCTCGTGCAGCCGGCGCAGCGCGCGGGGCCCGAGGACCTTCTGCAGCACCCGGCGGGGCGCGTCGTGCCGGGGCGGGTCGGCCTCGAGCAGCAGGCTCGGCGGCCGCCACGGCTCCTCGTACCGGAAGTTGGACAGGCCCACGCCGGCGGCGGACTGGAAGCCCTGCCAGTCGGTGAGAGCCGCGTGCACCTCCGCGTAGCGGGCCATCGCGTAGACGTCGTGGCGGGACAGGTGCACGACCGGGCCCGCCTCGCGCAGGGCGGCGTGCATCGGCAGCGGGTCCTCGAGCACCTCGTGCGCGAACGGGTCGACGTCGCTGGTGGGGATCGTCGCGGGGACGGTGGCGGTCATGGCGGACTCCGGTCGGTGATCGGTGCTCGGTGATCGGTCCTCAGAGCTCGGTGCTCACAGGTCGAGGACGAGGCGCTCGTCGCGGGAGCGGGACACGCAGACGTACATGCAGTCGTTCGCGGCGCGCTCGTCGTCGTCGAGCAGCGCGTCGCGGTGGTCGGGCCGCCCGGCCAGGACCGTCGTCTCGCAGGTGCCGCAGACGCCGCGGCGGCAGGAGGACAGCACCTCCACGCCGACCCGGGCCAGGGCGTCGAGCACGGTGCTGCCGGGGTCGACGACGACCGTCGTCCCGGTGCGGGCGAGCTCGACCTCGAACGGCGCGGTGCGCGCCGGGGCGCCGCCGTCGACCGCCACGAACCGCTCGGTGCGCAGCGTGTACGGCGGCCAGTCGGCGCAGGCCCGCTCCATCGCCGCGAGCAGGGGCGTCGGGCCGCAGGAGTAGACGCGGACGCCGGGGCGCGGCCGCCCGAGGAAGCCGGCGAGGTCCAGCAGCCCGGTCTCGTCCTGCGGCCGGACGAGCACGCGGTCGCCGAACGCGGCCAGCTCGTCGAGGAACGCCATCGAGCGCCGCTCCCGCCCGCCGTAGAGCAGCCGCCAGTCGGCGCCGAGGGCCTCGGCCTGGCGCACCATCGGTAGCAGCGGGGTGATCCCGATGCCGCCGGCCACGAACAGGTAGCGCTCCGAGGGGACCAGCGGGAAGTTGTTGCGCGGGCCGCCGACGCCCACGAGCTCGCCCACGGCGAGCTCCCGGTGCACGTACGCCGACCCGCCGCGACTGCCCGGCTCCAGCAGCACCCCGACCCGGTAGGTCGTGGGGTCGAAGCGGTCCCCGCACAGCGAGTACTGCCGGGTCAGGCCGCCGGGCAGGACCAGGTCGACGTGCGAGCCGGGTGTCCAGTCCCGCAGCCGCCCGCCCGAGGGGGACGCCAGGTCGAGGGTCACGACGCCGTCGGCCCGCACCTGCTTGTCGACGACGCGCAGCGTGGCGACGTCGGCGGAGGCAGGCGCGGAGGCGGGCGCGGAGACGGAGGCGGTCACACCGGCAGGGTGACGGGCCCAGCTGTGACGTGGACAACGCCGTCTCAATGGACGAGAGTCCGGACGTGCCTCGGGTCGCGACGGGTGAGTCGTCGCTGGACCGCGCCGTCCGGGTGCTCGAGGCCTTCACGCCGGACCGGCCGGAGCTCGGCGTCACCGAGGTGGCCCGCCGCGCCGGGCTGCACGTGGCGACGGCGTCGCGCATCGTCGCCCGGCTCGCCGACCACGGCCTGCTCGAGCGCACGCCCGACCGGCGGGTGCGCATCGGCGTGCGGATGTGGGAGCTGGCGGCCCGCGCCTCGCCGACCCGTTCCCTGCGCGACGCCGCGATGCCCTACCTGGAGGACCTGCACGCGGTCGTCGGGCACCACGCGCAGCTCGCCGTCCGGGACGGCGACGACGTGCTGTTCGTCGAGCGGCTCTCGGCCCGGGACGCGGTGGTCAACTTCTCCCGCATCGCCGGGCGGCTGCCGGTGCACGTCTCGTCCTCGGGCGTGGTGCTGCTCGCGCACGCCCCGGCCGAGGTGCAGGAGCGCGTGCTGGCGCGGCCGCTCGAGCGGCTCACCGCCGCCACGGTGAGCTCCCCGGCGCAGTTGCGGGCGCTGCTGGCGCAGGTGCGCCGGCAGGGGTGGGCGCTGCTCCCGGGCTTCGTGCACGCCGACGCCACCGGGGTCGCCGTCCCGGTGCGCGACGGGCTCGGGGAGGTGGTGGCGGCGCTGTCGGTCATCGTCCCGAACGACGACCGGGCGGCGTCCGCCGTGCCGGTGCTGCTCGCCGCCGCGCGCGGCATCGGCCGGTCCCTACCGGTGGCCGCCCGGCCCTGACCCGCCGGGCCGCGTCTCGCACCCGGTGTCGACCTGCGGTCGTCTCCCGCACCGGGTGGCGCCCACAGGTCGACACCCGGCGCAGGGGGGTCCCCGCTGCGGTCAGCCGGTCGCGCGGCGGGCGCGGTAGGCGGCCGCGTGCGAGCGGTTCGCGCAGGCGGTGCCGCAGAAGCGCCGGCCGGCGTTCTTCGTGAGGTCGACCAGGACGTCGTCGCAGCCGGTGGCCGCGCAGCGGCGCAGCCGGTCGAGGGCGCCCGAGCGGACGACGTCGGCGACCGCCAGCGCCGCCTCCACGCCCATCCGGTCGGCCACCGAGGCGGTCGGCTCGGTCGCGTGCAGGTGGTAGGGCCACCCGTCGTGGCGGACCAGCTGCGGCAGCGCCTGCCCCTCGCGCAGCAGCCGGTTGACCACCTCGACGACCTCGTCCTCCCCGGCGGTCCAGGCGCCGGCGAGGACGGCGCGCAGCCGGTGCACGGCGGCCAGCTCCGCGTCGTCGCCGACGCGGCTGCCGGTGAACTGCCACTCGTCGAGGAACGCGGCCAGCGCCGGCGGGTCGGGCAGGCGCTCGGTGCCGTCCGCGGAGGTGTTCACCAGCGCGGCGGCGGCGGCGAGCGCCACCTCCGTGTCATGAGCGAAGAGCATGTCGGTCCTGACTACGCTACGGTCTCGGCGTCAGGAGTGTACGGACGATCGCTCCTGACGGGAGGAGGTCGTCGTGCCCGGACGCCGGACCGGAGCGGTCGGACTGCTGCTGGCGCTGCTCTCCGCGGCCGCCTTCGGCACGAGCGGGGTGTTCGCCACCGCCCTGATGGACGCCGGCTGGAGCGCCGGGGCGGCGGTCACCGCCCGCCTCGGCATCGCTGCGCTCGTCATGACCGTGCCCGCCGTCGTCGCGCTGCGCGGCCGCTGGCACCTGCTGCGGGCCGACGTCCTCGGCGTCCTGCGCTACGGCGCGCTGGCCGTGGCGCTGCCCCAGCTGGCCTACTTCCTCGCCGTCGGCCGGCTGTCGGTGGGGGTGGCCCTGCTGCTCGAGTACTCGGCCGTCGTGGTCGTCGTGCTGTGGACGTGGGCCCTGCACGGCCAGCGGCCCTCCGCGCTGACCGGCGCCGGCGTGGTCGTCGCGCTGGCCGGCCTGGTGCTCGTGCTCGACGTCGTCTCGGGCGCCCGCCTCGACCCGCTCGGCGTCCTGTGGGGGCTCGTCGCCGCGTGCGGGCTGGCCGCGTACTTCCTGCTCTCCGCCCGCACCAAGGGTGCGCTCCCGCCGCTGGTCAGCGCGTGGGCCGGCCTGGCCGTCGGGGCACTGGTGGTCGGGGCGGCCGCGCTGGTCGGCGTCGTGCCGTGGCGGACGTCGGCCGCCGGGGTGGAGCTCGCCGGGTGGTCCACCAGCTGGCTCGTGCCGGTCCTCGGCCTGTCGCTGGTGGCGGCGGCCCTCGCCTACGTCACCGGCATCGCCGCCGTCCGCCGGCTCGGGTCGCGGGTGGCGTCCTTCGTCGGCCTGAGCGAGGTGCTGTTCGCCGTCGCGGCCGCCTGGCTGGCGCTGGGGCAGCAGCCGGGGGCGGTGCAGCTCGTCGGCGGCGTCGTCGTGCTGGCCGGGATCGTGCTCGTGCGGGTGGGGGAGCGGCCGCCCGCGGCGCCGGCCCCGTCCCCGGACCCCGTCCCGGCGGCCCCGCGGGCGCGGGGCTGAGCGCACCGCTCAGCCCGGGACGGCGCGCTGCTCCGGCACCGCCTGCGCGCCCAGGACCGCCAGCAGCTGCAGGCGCTCGGCGGTCTCGCTGCCGGGGACGGCGGTGTAGACGAGCAGCCGGTGCGACTGGTCGGGGTCGACCAGCGACTGGCAGGAGAGCTCCAGCGGGCCGACGACGGGGTGCACGAAGCGCTTGACGTCGCGCGGGCGGAGGCCGACCTCGTGCGCGTCCCACAGCCGCCGCAGCTCTTCGCTCTCCGCGAGGGTCCGCTCGGCGAGCCGTGCCGCGCGTGAGCGGGGGCCGCGCAGGGTGACCAGCTCGCGCAGGCCCGAGGCGTAGAGCCGGGAGAGGAACGCGTGCTCCTCCGGGGCGTAGAGCGCGCGCGTGGCCGGGTCGGTGAACCAGCGGTACCCGAGGCTGCGCGCCGGCCCCGTGCGCTCGGTGGCGTCGCCGGTGAGCGCGACGCCGAGCGGCGTCTGCCGCAGCGTCTCGCCCAGCTCGGTGACGATCTCGGCCGGGGTGTCGCCGAGGCGGTCGAGGATGCGCAGCAGGCCGGGGCTCACGTGCTCGCCCTCCGTGCCGCGGGCGGGCGGCCGGTGCCCGGCCAGCCGGAACAGGTGGTCGCGCTCGTCGAGGGACAGGTGCAGGCCCTGCGCGATGGCGGCGACCATCTGCTCCGACGGGTGCGGCCCGCGCTCCTGCTCCAGCCGCGTGTAGTAGTCGGTCGACATGTGGCAGAGGACGGCGAGCTCCTCCCGCCGCAGCCCGCTCGTGCGCCGGCGCGGCCCGCGGGGGAGGCCGACGTCCTCCGGCTGCAGCGCCTCCCGCCGTCGTCGCAGGAAGTCCGCCAGCCCGGCCCGGTCGATCACGTCGCCTCCACTCGCGGGTCCCGGCGCGGGTCGCGGCACGGGTCCCGCCGTCGTTCCTACCGGTGCCGGCGGCGCTCATCCACGGACCGCCGGTCCCTCCCTCGGGCGGACGAGGACCGCGGCGAGCACGGCACCGGCCACCAGCAGGCCCGTCGCGACCCACCAGGCCAGGGAGTGCCCGGCCGTGACGGCCGCGGCGAGCGGCTCCCCGTCGGCGCGCCCGGCGTCCGACCGCGCCACCGCGACGGCGACGAAGACGGCCAGGCCGACGCTCCCGCCCAGGTGCGAGACGGTCGCGTGCACACCGCTGGCCAGCCCGGCGTCGCGGTCGGTGGTGCCGTGCAGGGCCGCGACCTGGACGGCGGGCAGGCTCAGCCCGAGACCCAGGGCCAGCAGGAGCGTCCCCGGGAGGACGTCGGCGGTGAACGTGGCGGTGGTGCCCATCTGCGCGAGCACCGCCAGCCCGGCCGCGGACACGGCGAACCCGGCGGCCAGCACCCAGCGCAGGCCCACCCGCCGCACCCCCGCTCCCGCGAGGGACACCCCGGCCAGCATGGCTCCGCCGAAGGGCACCCAGGCCAGGCCGATGCGCAGCGGCGACCAGCCGAGGACACCCTGCATGTGCAGGGTGAGCAGGTAGAACACCGACGCCATGGCGGTGGCCGAGACCACCGTGGCGCCGTAGGCGGTCGCCCGGGTGCGGTCGCGGAAGAAGGGCAGGGGGACCAGCGGTGCGGCCGCCCGCGCCTCGACGGCGAGGAAGGCGAGCACCAGCGCGGCGCCGCCGGCCAGCCGCAGGACGACGGCGGGGGCGGAGGAGGCGCCGTCCCCGAGCTGCAGCAGCCCGTCGATGAGCAGGACCAGGCCGGCGGTGACGAGGACCGCGCCGGTGAGGTCCAGCGGGCGGGACCCGGCCGGGGCGCGGGAGGGCACCAGGCGCGGCACGAGGAGCAGCGCCGCGGCCGCGACCGGGAGGTTGAGCAGGAACACCCACCGCCAGCTCGCGAGGTCCGTGAGGACCCCCGAGAGCAGGACGCCGGCCGTGCCGCCGATCCCCGTGAGCCCGCCCCACACCGCCAGCGCGCGGGACCGCTCGCGGGCGTCCGGGAAGAGGAGCGCGACCAGCGCGAGCGCCGACGGGGCGGCCAGCGCCCCGCCGGCACCCTGGGCGAACCGCCCGGCCACCAGCTGCCACGGCTCGGCGGCCAGGCCGCAGCCCAGGCTGGCGAGGGCGAACAGCGCCACGCCGGCGAGGAAGACCCGCCGCCGCCCGAGCAGGTCGCCGAGCCGGCCACCCAGGACCAGGAGCCCGCCGGAGGCCAGGGCGTAGCCGTTGACGACCCAGGCGAGACCCGCGGTCGTGAAGCCGAGGCCGTCCCGGATCGTCGGGAGCGCCACGTTCACCACCGTGGTGTCCAGGATCAGCATGAGCTGCACGAGCGCCAGGACCGAGAGCGCCCTCCACCGCCGGGGGTCGAGGGGCAGGGCCTCCTCGACCGCGGCACCGACCGGAGCCGGACCGCTCACCGGGCCACACCGGAGCGCTCCCGGACCAGGCCGGTGAGCGCCTCCCCGACGGCGTCCAGCGCGGCCGGGTCGGCGAAGAGCAGGGCGGTGCGCAGCGTCGAGCCGGCCTCGTAGCGGAGGCCGCCGTCGAACGCCCGTGCCCGTCCCGGGTCGTGCGCGGCGAGGACCTCGCGCACGAGGGTGAGCGCCTCGGGGTCGTCGACGAGGTCGCCGAGGTCGGTGTCGAGCCCGGCGAGCACCGGCTCCGGCCGCTGCGGGGACCACGGGACCGTCCAGGAGTGCTCGCCGGAGCCCACGTCGTCGGTGGAGCCGTCGGGCAGGACCACCTCCGCGGTCGCGCCCGGCGGGACGACGGCCGTCACGGTCACCCGGCCGCCGTCGAGCACCCAGCCGGCCGACGCCGGCCCGTACGGGGTCAGCAGCTCGCTGCGCGCCGAGGTCAGGCCGTCCAGGACCGTGGGCGCCACCCGGATGCGCCGGTACGCCGGCGCGGCGGGCGCGAGGCCCGCCAGCCCCCGGTGCAGCCAATCGACCACGGCGCCGAAGGCGTAGTGGTTGAACGAGGTCATCTCGTGCGGGTTGACCGAGCCGTCGGGCAGCAGCGCGTCCCAGCGCTCCCACACGGTCGTGGCGCCGACGGTGACCGGGTAGAGCCACGAGGGCGCCTCGGTCTGCAGCAGCAGCCGCCCGGCGGCGTGCGTCTGCCCGGCCGCGCACAGCGCGTCCATCACCAGCGGCGTGCCGACGAAGCCGGTGCCGATGCGGTAGCCGTCCTCCCGCACGATCCCGGCCAGCCGGCGGCCGAGCGCTGCCCGCAGGTCCGGGTCGCGGACGAGGCCGAACACCAGGGCCATCGCGTACGTCGTCGGGCCCTCGGAGACCATCCGCCCGCGCGGGGTGACGTAGGTGTCGGTGAAGGACCGGCGGGTGCGCTCGGCCAGCCCCGCGTAGCGCGCGGCGTCCTCCCCGTACCCGAGGACGCCGGCCGTCCGGGCGACGAGGTCCAGGGACCGGAACAGGTACGCCGACGCCACGAGCGACGGGTGCGTGCGGCCCTCCCGCGGGCGGTCGGCCGGCGCCCGCGGGTCGAGCCAGTCGCCGAGCTGGTAGCCGCGGGTCCACAGCCCGTCGTCGTCGGCCTGGGCGAGCTCCACCTCCACCCAGGCCCGCATGCTCGGGTACTGGCGCGCCAGCAGGTCGCGGTCGCCGAAGCGCTCGTACAGCGTCCAGGGCACCACGGTGGCCGCGTCGCCCCAGGCGGCGACGACGCCCTCGGAGTCCTCGGCCATCGCCGTGGGCACGATGATCGGGACCACGCCGCCGTTGCGGCGCTGCTCGAGGGCGAGGTCGGTGAGCCAGGAGGCCAGGAAGGCGTCGCAGTCGACCAGTGTCGCGGCCGCTCCGGAGAACACCTGCAGGTCGCCGGTCCAGCCGAGCCGTTCGTCGCGCTGCGGGCAGTCGGTGGGGATGGACAGGAAGTTCCCGCGGGTGCTCCAGACGACGTTCTCGTGCAGGCGGTCCAGCAGCGGAGACGAGCTGGTGAAGGAGCCGGTGCGCCGGGTGTCGGAGGAGCAGACGACGGCGGTCACGTCGGCCGGGTCGAGCGCGCCCGGCCAGTCGTCGACCTGCAGGTACCGGAAGCCGTGGAAGGTGGAGCGCGGCTCCCACGTCTCCTCCTCGCCGCCCGCGAGGGTGTACCGGTCCACCGACCAGGCGTACCGGAGCTGGCGGGTGGCGAGCTCGCCGTCCTCGAGCACCTCGGCGTGCCGCAGCGTGACCGTGTGCCCCCGGGGACCGCGGACCCGGATGCGGACCCGACCGACCAGCACCTGGCCGAAGTCGACGACGGTCGCACCCGACGGTGAGGTGGTCACCGCGACGGGGGCGACCTCCAGCACCCGGCGGACCGGCTCGGCACCGGCGGGGGAGAGGACCGCGGGGTCGAGGTCCCCGACGGCGGCCGGCGCCCACCCGTCGGCCGCACCGGACGCCGTGGACCACGCCGGGTCGTGCCGCGTCGCGTCGAACTCCTCTCCGGCGTAGATGCCGCTCGACCGCACCGGCCCCGCGGTGGACCCCTCCCAGCCGGGGCCGGTCGCGACGACCTGCCGCGTCCCGTCGGCGTGGGTGAGCTCCAGCTGGGCCAGGAACGCGGCCGGTCCCGCGTAGGCCCGGGTGGCGCGGCCGAAGAAGCCGTAGCGCTCGGTGAACCACGCCCCGGCCAGCCAGGCGCCGAGCACGTTGGTGCCCGGCCGGACCAGGTCCGTGACGTCGTGCGTCTGCACCAGGACGCGGTCGCGGTAACTCGTCCACCCCGGCGCCAGCACCTCGTCGCCCACCCGGACGCCGTTGAGCTCGACCTCGTAGGAGCCGAGCGCCGTCACGTACAGCCGGGCCCGCACGGGCGCGGCGGCGGCGGAGAACCGCGTCCGCAGCTGCCCGGGGGCGTCCTCGGGCGCGTCCGGTAGGGACACCCACGACGCGGTCCAGTCCCCGCCGTCGAGGAGCGGGGCCTCCACCCCGATCCGCGACGCCGCCGACACGACCCCGTCCGTGCCCGTGGTGGCCACCTCGACCTCCACCCGCTCGCGCGAGCGCAGCGGCGCGAAGGGCCAGGGGACGCACACCGAGTCCGGTCCCGCCAGCTCGACGGACTCCCGGGCGCCGCCGCGGTCGAGCCACGTGACGGCGACCGACGCCGACGCCTGGTCCCAGGACGGCGCCGCCGTCTCCGTCCGCCAGGACAGGACGGGTGCGGGCGAGTCGGTCCACGGGACCCCGTCGCGGCGGCGGCCGGCGCGGAGGTCGGCCACGGCGGGGGAGGGCGTGCCGGGGGAGGGCACGGTGGCGGAGGGCATCGCGGGTGCTCCCGGAGGTGAGGGCCGGACACGACCCGGCGGTGACGGGCGGACCCGGGATCCCGGACGGGAGGATGGCCTCCCGCCGCACGGTTCCCGGCGGCGTCGAAACGACGTAGTTTTGTTCCATCGGAGCATATGCCTCGCGAGGAGGCGCCTCCAGGAGGTCGGTCATGAGCAGTTCGTCCCCGTCACCCCAGGACGCCTACGTCCACGGGCGGCTGATCAACCTCGTGCGGACCGGCCGGGCGCTCACGCGCCCCGCGCTGGAGCAGCAGACGGGCCTCGGCCGCAAGGTGGTCACCCAGCGCGTCCAGCAGGCCATCGACGTCGGGCTGCTCGAGGACGGCGACCTGGCCCCGTCGGCCGGGGGGAGGCCCTCCCGGCTGCTGCGCTTCCGGTCCGAGGCCGGACACGTGTACGCCGGCATGGTCGGGGCCACGGAGATGAACGCCAGCGTCGCCACGCTCGACGGCACCCTCCTCGCCACCCTGCACGAGGACTGGGACGCCGCCTCCCGCCCGGAGGAGACCCTCGAGGTGCTCGACCGGCTGTTCACCCGGCTCTCGCGCCGGACCCGCACCGAGCCCTGGGCCTTCGGGATCGGCGTGGCCGGGCCGGTCGACTTCGCCACCGGCCGGCTCGTCGACCCGCCGATCCTGCCCGGCTGGGACGGCTTCAGCGTCCGGTCGTGGCTGCGCGAGCGCTACGACGCGCCCGTGTGGGTCGACAACGACGTCAACCTCATGGCCCTGGGCGAGTGGCACCGGGGGGAGCCGCGCGACGGGCGCGACCTGCTCTACGTCCTGGCCGACGAGGGCGTGGGGGCCGGGCTGGTGTCCCGGGGGGCGGTCTTCCGCGGCGACACCGGCGCCGCCGGCGACATCGGGCACGTCCAGGTCACCGACGACCCCTCGGTGACCTGCCGGTGCGGGCAGACCGGGTGCCTCGAGGCGATCACCTCCGGCTGGGGCCTCGTCCGGCAGGCCACGGCGCGGCTGGACGAGAGCCCCACGCTCGCCGCCCGCCTGGCCGAGCGGGGGCAGCTGACCGCGCAGGACGTCGGCATGGCGGCCCGTGACGGGGACCCGCTGGCCTCCGAGCTGGTGCAGCGCGCCACCCGGGTGATCGGCATGACCGTCGCCAACCTGGTCAACTTCGTCAACCCGGGGACGGTGGTCGTCGGTGGCGGCGCGCTGCGCGTGGGCGACGCGGTCGTCCGGACGCTGGAGGAGACCGTGCGCCGCCGGGTCACCCGGCTCGCCGGGCAGCGCCTGGCGATCCGGCCGGCGTCCCTGGACTTTCGCGAGGGCGTGACCGGTGCCGCCCTGCTGGCGGTCGAGCAGCTCTTCGACCCGTCGTCGGTGGGTCTCTGGGTGGAGAACGGGTCGCCGTTGGGGCACGCCGTCCCGCTCCAGCGCGTCGCCGGACAGTGAGGGTTGACATATGTGCCGTCGGCACTAAAGTCTGCGGCAGGGCGTGACCCGCCCCACAGGTCACCACGGCGCGTCCGACCGGATCGCCGCCCCGCACCGCCTCCGTGCACCGCCCCCTCTGCCACTGCGGCCGCCCGCCGCCCGGGACCGTCCCCGGTCCCGCCCCTCCGGGAGAACCCATGCGAAGGTCCCTCGTCGCGGCCACGGCCGCGTCCGTCCTGCTCCTCACCGCCGCCTGCGGCGGGTCCTCCGGCGGGGGCTCCGGCTCCGGCGCCGAGGGCGGCGACCGGCTCACCCTGGCCGCGGTGACGCCGCCGAGCTCGTTCGCGATCGGCGAGATGGCCCAGAGCGGTCCGGAGGACCACTACTACCAGGCCGTCTACGACACGCTCCTCGAGCTCGACGAGGACGGGCAGCCGGTCGAGAACCTGGTCACCGAGTGGTCCTACGACGACAGCAACACGCGACTGAGCCTCACCCTGCGCGACGACGTCACCTTCAGCGACGGGACGCCGTTCGACGCGGACGCCGTCAAGGCCAACCTCGAGGCGGCCAAGGGCAAGTCGGGCGAGGCGGGCACCGCGCTCGGCGCCATCACCTCGGTCGAGGTCGTGGACGCCACGCACGCCGACGTCGTGCTCGGCCGGCCCGACCCGGCGCTGGTCCAGAGCCTCGCGCGCAGCTCCGGCTACATGGCCAGCCCCGCCTCCCTCGACAGCGCGGACGCCGCCACGGCCCCCGTGGGCTCGGGCCCCTACGTCCTCGACCAGGACGCCTCCACCGCGGGCAGCACCTACGCCTACACGCGCAACGAGGACTACTGGAACGCCGAGGACTTCCCGTACGACTCTCTCGAGATCCGCTACCTCGACGACACCACCGCCATCCTGAACGGGCTGCGCTCGGGCGAGATCAACGGCGTCTCCGGCGGGACCAGCGACGTGACCACGGGCGCCGAGAACGCCGGGCTGACCGTCACGAGCTACACCAACGGCGGCATCGAGGGCGTCTACCTCTGGGACCGCGGCGGCGCGCTCGTGCCCGCCCTCGCCGACGTCCGCGTCCGGCAGGCCATCAACCACGCCATGGACCGCGAGACGATCGTGGAGACCGTCAAGGGCGGCCTCGGCGAGCCCACCGTCCAGGTCTTCGGGCCGGCCTCCCCGGGCTACGACGAGTCGCTCGAGGGCACCTACGACTTCGACGTCGACCGCGCCCGCGAGCTCATGGCCGAGGCCGGGTACGCCGACGGCTTCTCCATGACCCTGCCGGACTTCTCCCCGGTCTACCCCGACGAGCAGGCCGCCATGACCGAGGCGTTCTCGTCCCTGGGCATCGAGGTGACCTACGCGCCGATCACCGGCGACCAGGTCGTCGGCAGCATCATCGGCGGCCAGTGGCCGGCCAACTTCTTCAACCTCACCGCCGGCTCGCCGTTCGAGATGATCGGGCTGACGCTCACCCAGCAGTCGCCGTTCAACCCCTTCAAGAGCGCCGACCCCGAGGTGGACCGCCTCGTGCAGCAGGCGCAGGCGGCGAGCGGGGACGAGCAGGCCGCCGCGCTGCAGGAGCTCAACCGCCACCTCGTCGAGCAGGCGTGGTTCGCGCCCTGGGACGCCGCGGAGGGCACGTTCATCACCACGACCGACGTCGCGGTGACCGCGGTGCCCGGCGTGAGCGTCCCGCCGCTGACCGGCTTCGAGCCCGCCGGCAGCTGACCAGACGCCCGTGCCGGCGGGGCCTCCCCCCGCCGGCACGGGCGGTCCGTCCCCTCTCCCGCCCCGGAGGCCGACCGTGCTCCTCTTCCTGCTCCGCCGCCTCGGCGCCGGCGTGGTGCTGGTCTGGGTCATCGCGACGCTGACCTTCTTCCTCACCAGCCTCACCGGCTCCGACCCGGCCCGCCGCATCCTCGGGCCCACCGCGGGCCTCGACCAGGTCGCGGCCAAGACGGCCGAGCTCGGCCTGGACCGGCCCGTCCTCGAGCGCTACTGGGACTGGCTGACCGGTGCCCTGCGCGGTGACCTCGGGACGTCGTGGTTCACCAACGCGCCGGTCGGCGGGCTGATCGGGGACGCGCTGCCGGTGTCCCTGTCGCTCGTGATCGCCGCGACGGTGCTCACCGCCGCGGTCAGCATCGCGCTGGGTGTGGTCGCCGCGGTGCGCGGGGGCTGGCTCGACGCTCTCCTGCAGACGATCTCGACCGTGGCCTTCGCCGTCCCGAACTTCCTGGTCGGGTTGCTGCTCTCGCTGGTCTTCGCCGTCGAGCTGGGACTCTTCCCGGCACTCGGCTACACGCCGCTCGCCGAGGACCCCGGGGCGTGGCTGGCCTCCATCGCCCTCCCGGCCATCGCCCTGGCCATCGGGGCCATCGCCACCGTGGCCACGCAGACCCGCGGCTCGATGATCGACGTCCTCCAGCAGGACTACGTCCGGACGCTGCGCAGCCGCGGCCTGCCGGCCCGCAGCGTGCTGCTCAAGCACGCCCTGCGCAACGCCGCCCCGGCCTCTCTCACCGTCCTGTCCCTCCAGTTCATCGCGCTGATCAGCGGTGCGGTCGTCATCGAGAAGGTGTTCGGCCTCAACGGCCTCGGCGAGCGCGCGACGTCCGCCGCCGGCCAGGGCGACGTGCCCCTCGTCCTCGGGATCGTCGTGGTGGCCGTCGTGGTCGTGGTGGTCGTCAACCTGGTGGTCGACCTCGCGCTGGGCTGGCTCAACCCGAAGGTGCGGATCGCATGAGCATCCTGTCCGACTCCGGTCCGGCCGGAGCCGCCCCCGTCGACGCGAACGCCGCGCCCGCCCGGGCCGGCGCGGTCCGCCGGCTGCTGCGCAACCCGGTCGCCGTCGGCGCGCTGCTCTGGCTCGTCGCCGTCGCCGTGCTCGCCCTGGCCGCCCCGCTGCTCACCTCGCAGAGCCCGACCGCCTCGAAGATCACCGAGGCCCTGGCCCCGTTCGGCGGGGACCACCCGCTCGGCACGGACGGCGTGGGCCGCGACGTCCTCGCGCAGCTGCTGTACGGCGCGCGCACCAGCCTCGTCGGCTCGCTGATCGTCGTCGCCGTGTCGCTGCTGCTGGGCCTCCCGGCCGGTGTGCTGGCCGGGTACTACCGCGGCCGCTTCGACGCGGTGGCCAGCTGGGTGGCCAACCTCCTGATGGCGCTGCCGGCGATCATCGTGCTGCTCGTGGTGCTGGCCCAGTTCGGTCGCAGCACGGCGCTGGCCATGGCCGTCTTCGGCGTGATCATCGCGCCGGGCGTGTTCCGGCTGGTCCGGTCCTCGGTGATCGCCGTCCGGGAGGAGCTGTTCGTCGACGCCGCCCGGGTGTCCGGGCTCTCCGACGCCCGGATCATGCGCCGCCACGTGCTCCCCGTCGTCATCCCGCCGACGGTCATCCAGGTGTCACAGCTGCTCGGGATCGCCATCGTCATCCAGGCGGGGCTGGAGTTCCTCGGCCTCGGGTCGGCCAACCAGGCCAGCTGGGGCGGCATGCTGAGCGACGCCTTCCAGAACATCTACGCCGAGCCGCGCCTGCTCCTGTGGCCGGCGCTCGCCATCGTGGTGACCGTCACCGCCTTCAGCCTGCTGGGCAACGCGCTCCGCGACGCGCTCGGTGTCTCCGGCCGCGTCCCGCGGGTCCGCCGCCGGCAGCGGACGGACGCGCCGCCCGTGGCCGCGGCGGACGGGGCCGCCCCGGCGGCTCCCGCCGATCCGGACGCGCTCCTCGTGCTCGACGGCCTGCGGGTCGCCTACCCCACGCCCGACGGCGGCGAGCGGGAGGTCGTGCACGGGATCTCGCTGACCGTCCGGCGCGGCGAGGTCCTCGGGCTGGTCGGTGAGTCCGGGTCGGGCAAGTCGCAGACGGCCTTCGCCGTGCTGGGGCTCCTGCCGCCGCAGGCCCGCACCTCCGCGGCGCGGATGACCTTCGACGGCACCGACCTGCGCGGCCTCCCGCCCGCGGCGATGAACCGGCTTCGCGGCCGGCGCATCGGCTACATCCCGCAGGAGCCGATGAGCAACCTCGACCCGTCGTTCACCATCGGGTCCCAGCTGACCGAGCCGATGCGCCACCACCTCGGCATCTCCGCGGCCGAGGCGCGCACCCGGGCGCTCGCGCTCCTCGACCGGGTGGGGATCCCCGACCCGGCCCGGGTCTTCGCCTCCTACCCGCACCAGGTGTCCGGCGGCATGGCGCAGCGCGTCCTCATCGCCGGTGCCGTCTCCTGCGACCCCGACCTGCTGATCGCCGACGAGCCGACGACGGCCCTCGACGTCACGGTCCAGGCCGAGGTGCTGGACCTCGTCCGCGAGCTGCAGGCCGAGCGGCAGATGGGCGTCGTCCTGGTCACCCACGACTTCGGCGTCGTCGCCGACGTCTGCGACACCGTCGCCGTCATGCGCGACGGCCGGATCGTCGAGTCCGCCCCGGCGGAGCGGCTCTTCGCCGACCCGCAGCACGAGTACACGCGGATGCTGCTCGGCTCCACGCTGGAGGACACCCCGGCCCGGGGCAGCCTCACGGTGGCCGACCTGCACCCCGAGGACATCGCGGCCACACCGGAGCCGCAGCCGATGCCGTCCGGAGGTCCCCGATGAGCGCCGCGTCCCCCACCCCGCTGCTCGAGGTCGACGGCCTGGTCGTCGACTACCCCGTCAAGGGCTGGCGCCGGCCCCCGGTCCGGGTGCTCAAGGGCATCTCGCTCCGGATCGGTGCCGGCGAGACGCTCGGCCTGGTCGGGGAGTCCGGCTCGGGCAAGACCACGCTCGGCCGGGCCATCCTCGGGCTCGCGCCGGTCACCGGGGGCGAGATCCGGCTCGACGGCCGCGTGGTCTCGAACCTGGGCAAGCGGCAGCGCCGGGCGCTCAGCCGGGACGTGCAGGTGGTGTTCCAGGACCCGTACACGTCGCTCAACCCGGCCATGACCGTCGGCGACATCCTCACCGAGCCGCTGCTGGTGACCGGGTCCTCCCGGGCCGACGCCCGGCGCCGCGTGCGCGAGCTGCTCGACCAGGTGCACCTCCCGGCCGACGCCGCGTCCCGCCTGCCCCGCGAGTTCTCCGGCGGCCAGCGGCAGCGGATCGCCATCGCCCGCGCCCTGACCCGCGACCCGAAGCTCGTCGTCTGCGACGAGCCGGTGAGCGCGCTGGACCTGTCCACCCAAGCCCGCGTCCTCGACCTCTTCATCGAGATCCAGGAGCGCACCGGCGTCGCCTACCTCTTCGTCACCCACGACCTGTCCGTCGTCCGGCACATCAGCCACCGCGTCGCGGTGATGTACCGGGGCGAACTCGTCGAGACCGGCGACGCCGCCGCGGTGACCCGGGCTCCCGACCACCCCTACACCCGGCGCCTGCTCCTCGCGGCGCCGGTGCCCGACCCCGCGCGGCAGGCACAGCGCCGCGCCGAGCGGCACCGCTTCGCCGCGGCCCAGGCAGCCGTTCCCGGCTGACCGGCCACACCCACAGCACCCCGCACACGAGACCAGCGAGCGGCCGGGGGCCGCCCGCGTACCCGACCGCGCCCTCGACCGGGCCCACAGCACGCACAGGAGGACGGATCCGTGACCGATCGCATCCGGGCCGGCATCGTCGGTGTCGGCTTCATGGGGACCGTGCACGCCCGCGCGGTCCGCCGGCACGGGGGCGTGGTCACCCGCGTCGCCGGCTCGACGCCGGAGTCCTCGCGGGCCGGCCGCGAGCGGATCGGCGCGGAGTCGGCCACCGACACCGTCGAGGAGCTGCTGGCCGCCGACGACGTCGACGTCGTGCACGTCTGCACGCCCAACGCGTCGCACGCGCCGCTCGTCCGGGCGGCCGTCGCCGCCGGCAAGCACGTCGTGTGCGAGAAGCCCCTCGCCGTCGACGTCGCCGAGGCGCAGGAGCTGCTCGACCTCGCCACCGCCGCCGGCGTGACGGCGACCGTGCCCTTCGTCTACCGCTTCTACCCGACGGTGCGCGAGGTCCGCGCCCGCGTCGCCGAGGGCATCGCCGGCCCGGTGCGCCTCCTGCACGGTTCCTACCTGCAGGACTGGCTGGCCGAGGGCTCCGACGACGACTGGCGGGTCGACGCCGCCACCGGCGGGGCGTCCCGCGCCTTCGCCGACATCGGCGTGCACTGGTGCGACCTTGTCGAGTTCGTCTCCGGCCACCGCATCACCCGGCTGGCCGCCCGCACGCTCACCGTGCACCCGGAGCGCGGCGGCCGGCCGGTGACGACCGAGGACGCCGCCGTCGTGCTCTTCGAGACCGACCGCGGTGCCGTGGGCAACCTGACCGTCAGCCAGGTGACCCCGGGCCGGAAGAACCGGCTGTGGTTCTCCGTCGACGGCGCGGCCGAGAGCCTGTGCTTCGACCAGGAGAACCCCGACTCGCTGTGGATCGGCGGGCGCGAGGTCAACCGGCAGCTGCTGCGCGGCAGCGGCGGGCACCCGGCCGCGGAGCGCTACTCCGTCGTCCCGGCCGGCCACCCGCAGGGCTACCAGGACTGCTTCGACGCCTTCGTCGCCGACACCCACGCCGCCGTCGCCGGTACCGCGCCCGACGGCCTGCCCACCTTCGCCGACGGCGTCCGCGCCGCTCGCATCACCGCCGCCGTCCTCGAGTCCGCCGCGTCCGCGCGGTGGATCGACGTCCCCGCCTGATCCGCACCGGAGAGAGAACAGCCATGACCAGGACCTTCCCCGAACGCGTCGACGTCGCCATCGTCGGCAGCGGTCCCAGCGGGGCGGCGTACGCGCGCGTGCTCAGCGAGCGGGCGCCGGGCGCGACGATCGCCGTCTTCGAGGTCGGGCCGCTGCTGGCCGACCCACCCGGTGTGCACGTCAAGAACATCCCCGACCCGGGGGAGCGGGCGCAGGCGCAACGGCGCAGCGAGGGCCCGGCGCCGCTGGCCGCCGACACCCCGACCGACACGAACGAGGGCTACGCCAGCGAGGCCCCCCGCCTGGTGCGCCCCGGCACCTTCCTCCTCGCGTCCGGCTACCGGCAGCCGGGGGAGGACGGGCTGCCCGGGGCGGCGATGTCGAGCAACGTCGGCGGCATGGGCGCGCACTGGACCGGCGCCTGCCCGCGCCCGGGCGGCCGGGAGCGCATCGGCTTCCTGCCCGATCTCGACGACCTGCTCTCCGAGGGCGAGCGGCTGCTCAGCGTCGACGCCCACGCCTTCGACGACGCCCCCTTCGCCTCCGAGGTGCGCAAGCGCCTGGGCACCGCGCTCGACCCCGAGCGCGCCGAGGACCGCCGGGTGCGGCCGATGCCGCTCGCGGTCGTCCGGCACGAGGACGGGCGGGTCACCTGGTCGGGCTCCGACGTCGTCTTCGGCGACGCCACCCGCGCCAACCCCGACTTCACCCTGGTGCCCGAGGCGCTGGTCACCGGGGTCGTCGTCGCCGGTGGCCGGGCGCGCGGCGTCCGCGTGCGGGACCTGCAGGACGGCACGCAGCACGAGGTCGCCGCGCGCTTCGTCGTCGTGGCGGCCGACGCGCTGCGCACCCCGCAGCTGCTGTGGGCCTCCGGCGTCCGCCCGCGGGCGCTCGGCCGCTGGCTCAACGACCAGCCGCAGACCGTCTACGCGGTCCGGCTCCGGGACGTGGACTCCGGTCCCGAGGCCGACGTCGATCCGCGCGAGCAGCCCCGGATCGTCGCGCAGAGCGGCGTCAGCTGGGTGCCCTACACCGACGAGGACCCCTTCCACGGCCAGGTGATGCAGCTCGACGCCTCCCCGGTGCCGCTGGCCGACGACGACGAGCCCGAGCCGGGCACGATCGTCGGGCTCGGCTGGTTCTGCGCCAAGGACCTGCAGGAGTCCGACCGGGTCGAGTTCTCCGACACCGAGGCCGACCCCTACGGCATGCCGGCGATGCGCATCCACTACCGGCTCACCGACGCCGACCACGCCTCCATCGCGGCCGCCCGGGACGCCGTCCGGCGGGCCGCCGCCGCGCTCGGCGAGCCGCTCGACGACCGCGACCCGCTGACCTTCCCGCCCGGCGCCTCACTGCACTACCAGGGCACCGTCCGGATGGGCGAGACCGACGACGGGACGTCGGTGTGCTCGCCCACCTCCCGGGTCTGGGACGTCGAGGGCCTCTACGTGGCCGGCAACGGCGTCATCCCGACCCCGATCGCCTGCAACCCGACCCTCACCGCGGTCGCCCTCGCCGTCGGCGGGGCCCGCGACATCGCCGCCGCGCTGACCGCAGAGGAGAACTGACCGTGCTCGACCGCAACGTCATCCAGGGCCGCGGGTTCCGCAACGTCGTCGAGGACGGCAGGGTCACCGGCTTCCAGCTCGTCCTGCGCAACCCCAACTACCGCGGGGTCGCCGCGAGCCTCCTCGACGGTGTCGAGGTCACCGTCGACGGGAAGACGGTGCCCGACTCCGTCCCGCTGTGGACGCTGCAGGGCCGCACGTACACCCTCGACGAGCTGCGGGCCACCACCGACGTCCGCTGGCAGCTCGACGAGCCGGCCACGATCACCGTCCCGAGGCCGGGCGGGCTGGCGACCGGCGTGCACGACGTCCGCGTCGTGGTCTACCTGCGCCGGCCCTACTTCCCGCCGATGGTCTCGCGGACGACGTTCACCGCCGAGGCGAAGGCCGTCGTCGTGCCGCCGGCGCCGGAGGGCGGCCTGCGCTTCGGCGTCTCCACCTACAGCTACTCCGGGGACGTCTACACGCTGATGACGCTGGAGGACGTCCTGGCCGACGTCGCCGACCTCGGGGCCACCGGGATCGAGATCCTCGGCGAGGGCAACGTGCCCGGCTACCCCTCGCCCGACGCCGCGTGGATCGACACCTGGCACGGGCTGCTGGCGCGGTACGGGCTCACCGCCACCAACTACGGGTCGTGGGTGGACACCGAGATGTGGTCCGACCGGGCCCTGACCGCCGAGGAGGCCGCCGCGCAGCTGCAGCTGGACCTGCGCCTGGCGCACCGGCTCGGCTTCACCTCCGTCCGGCCGAAGTTCGGCGTCACCTCCTGGCAGCTCGACCCGCACCCGGTGTGGGAGGAGGCCGTGCTCCGCTCCCTGGACCTCGCCGCCGACCTCGACGTCGTCATCTGCCCGGAGATCCACGCGCCGACGCCGATCCGCCACCCGGTCACCCAGGGCTACGTCGACCTGATCGAGCGCACCGGCAGCAAGCACTTCAAGCTGCTCATCGACACCGGCATCTTCAACACCGCGCCGGTGCTCGACCTCTCGGAGGAGATCGGCGCCGGCGACGGCGGCGACGTGCCCGAGCACCTGCGGCCGCTGGCCGTGCCGATGGCCGACCTCGTCGAGGTGCTCCCGCACGTGCACTTCATCCAGGCGAAGTTCGCCGAGGTCGACGACGACCTGCGCGACCTGCACGTGCCGTGGGAGCAGATCGTCCCGACGCTGCAGGAGCACGGCTGGTCGGGCTGGCTGTCGAGCGAGTACGAGGGCCGGCGCGAGCCGTACCGCGGCGCCGACCAGGTCCGCCGCCAGCACGCGCTCCTGCGCACCCTGGCCGCCCGGTGAGCGGCCAGCGTCCGGTCGTCCCCGGGTTCCACCCGGACCCGTCGATCTGCCGGGTGGGGGACACCTACTGGCTCGTGACCTCGAGTTTCGAGTACGGGCCCGGGGTCCCGCTGTTCCGCTCCGACGACCTGCGCTCCTGGGAGCAGGCCGGGCACGTGCTGGACCGGCCGTCCCAGCTGGACGTGTCCGCGGCGGGGCCCTCCGGCGGCGTCTTCGCGCCGACCCTCCGGTACCACGACGGCCGCTTCTGGATGATCACGACCAACTGGTCCGACGAGGGCGGCCAGCTCCTCGTGTGGGCCGACGACCCCGCCGGCCCCTGGTCCGAGCCCGTCCGCATCCCCGGCGCGGTCGGCATCGACCCGGATCTCGCCTGGGACGACGACGGCACCTGCCTGATGACCTACGCCGGCTTCGGCCCGAACGGCGGAGAGGGCATCGTGCAGTCGGCGATCGACCCGCTGACCGGCGAGGTGCTCACCGAGCGCCGCTGGATCTGGTCGGGGACCGGTGGCAAGTTCCCCGAGGGGCCGCACCTGTACCGCATCGGCGACTGGTGGTACCTGCTGATCGCCGAGGGTGGCACCGAGCGCGGCCACGCCGTCACGATCGCCCGCGGCCCCTCGCCGCAGGGCCCCTTCGAGGCGTCGCCGAACGGCCCGCTGGTCACGCACCGCGGCACCGACCTGCCGGTGCAGAACACCGGGCACGCCGACCTGGTCCAGCGCCCGGACGGCAGCTGGGCGCTCGTCTACCACGGGGTGCGCCCCCGCGGGTCGAGCCCCGAGTGGCACGTCCTCGGCCGGGAGACCTTCGCCGACGAGATCGGGTGGCGCGACGGCTGGCCGGTGGTGACCGGGCACGTCGAGCCGGCCACGGCCGCCGACGCCGTCGTGCGGGAGGAGCTGTCCGGGCGTGAGCTGCCGCCGTCCTGGGTGGCGGCCTCGGCCTTCCCCGAGGAGGTCCTCTCCCACGCCGAGGGCGGCCGGCTCGTCCGGCCGGTCGGGGACCGGCCTGGCTTCGCGGGGCGGCGCCAGGAGCACCTGTACGCCCGGGTCCGGGCGCGGGTGTCCGTCGACGGGGTCGGCGGGCTGTCGGTCCGCATCGACCCGCGGCACGCGCTCGACCTCGAGGTCGACGGCGACGTCGTGCGGGCGGTGTGGGCGGTCGGCGACGTCCGGCACGTGCTGGGCGAGCGCCCCGTCGACCGGGAGGTCGAGCTGGGCTTCCGCATGGCGCCGACCGAGGGCCACGAGTTCTCCACGGCTCGCGGACCGGACCGGGTACTGGCCGGCGTCGAGGGTCCCGACGGGCTGGAGGTGCTCGGCGAGGTCGACGGCCGGTACGTGTCGACGGAAGTCGCCGGCGGCATGACCGGGCGGCTGGTCGGCGTCTGGTGCGCCCGAGGCGCCGTCGTCCTGCGCTCGTTCGAGTACGCGGGGTCCGACGACCCGGCGGTGGTCGGCGGCGGACCCGCGGGACCGGAGCCCTGGGCCCGGTGACCCTCCGGGTCGGCCTGGTCGGCGCGGGGCCGTGGGCCGCGATGTCGACCGGGCCCATGCTGGCGGCCGGCCCGGCCACCACCCTCGCGGGGGTCTGGGCCCGCCGCCCGGCGGCGGCGCGGGAGCTGGCCGGCCGGCTCGGCGTCCCGGCGTTCGACGGGTTCGGGGCGCTGCTGGACGCCTGCGACGCCGTCGCTTTCGCGGTACCGCCGGACGTGCAGGCGCACCTCGCTCCGGTGGCCGCCGGGGCGGGCAGGCACCTGGTGCTGGAGAAGCCGCTGGCGTTCACCGTCGAGGATGCCGAGCGCGTCGCCGCCGCGGCCGACGCCGCCGGGGTGGTGACCCAGCTGCTGCTGACGAACCGGTGGACGACGGCGGTGGACGCCTTCCTGTCGGAGGTGCCGCGGGCCCGGCCGCGTGTGCTCACCGCGGAGTTCGTCGGCAGTTCGGCGTGCCCCGGCTCGCCCTTCGCCACGGCGTGGCGCCGTCCGGACCGGGCGCTGTACGACGTCGGCCCGCACGTGCTCGACCTCCTGGAGGCCGCCGCCGGTCCCGCGTCGGTGGTGCACGCGGTGACCGCCGGCGCGGTGACCGCGGTGACGCTCGAGCACGAGGGTGGTGCGGTCAGCTCCGCCACCCTGTCGATCGCGACCCCCGGCGCGCGGGGGCCGCTGCGCTGTGAGGCGGTCACCGACGACGGCCGGGTGGTGCTCGCCGACCCCGGCGCGGAGGACCGTCGGCTCGTGCAGCGGCGGATCACCGACGAGTTCGCCTCCGCCGTGGCCGCCGGGCGGTCGCCGGCGACCGACGTGCGGCACGGCCTCCGGCTGCAGCGCCTGCTGGCCGCCGTCGACGCCCACACCGGGAGGACCCGATGACCGACGCGACCACCGCCCCCGCGCCCGACGGGTTCCTCACACCGCACCTGCTGCCGCCGCCGACCCCGTACCACCGGGCCGACGGGACGCGGCACCACCCCGGCGTGGTCTACGCGGCCGTCTCCGGCTACCGGGCCCTGGAGCTGGACCTCTGGGTCCCGGCGACCGCGGCACCGCCGCCGGTGGTGGTCTGGGTGCACGGCGGGGCCTGGATGGTCGGCAACCGTCACGCCCTGCCGGGTGCGCTGCGACCCGGTCAGCTCGTCGACGAGCTGCTGGCCGCCGGGCTGGCCGTCGCGTCCGTGGAGTACCGGCACGCCCGTGAGGCCCGGTTCCCCGCGCAGCTGCACGACGTCAAGGCGGCGGTCCGCTGGCTGCGGCACCACGCCGCCGCCACCGGCATCGACCCCGGTCGGGTCGGGATCGCGGGCGAGTCGGCCGGCGGCCACCTGGCCGCACTGGTGGGCCTGACCGCGGACCGCCCGGACCTCGAGGGGGACGTCGGCGTCCATGGCCCGTCGAGCCACGTCGACGTCGTCGTGGACTGGTACGGGGTCGCCGACGCGGCCGCCATGCCCGAGCTGGAGATCCCGCCGCACGTGGCGGCGGCCCTGCCGCCGGAGGACCTCGTCCCACCCCTCGAGGTGCTCCTCGACGGGGTCGACGCGGCCACTCGCGAGGCGGTCAGCCCGCTGGCCTCCGTGCACGCCGGCGCGCCGCCGTTCCTGCTGCTGCACGGCACCGCCGATGCCGTCGTCCCGCACGAGCAGAGCGAGCGGCTGGCGGCCGCACTGCGCGGTGCGGGCGCCGACGTCCGGCTGGAGAGCATCTCGGGCGCCGGCCACGGGTGGGACGGGTGCGCCGACCCGGACGCCGTCGTCGCGGCCACGGTGCGGTACCTGGCGGACGGGCTGCGGGCCGGCGCCCCCGGCTGAGCACGGCCGGGCGGGTCGCCGCCGGGGGCGCCGGGGTGGTGGACTCGCCCCGGCGCCGTCGGGCGCCGTCCGTCGGCGGTGCGGAGGTGGCGGCGTGCGTTTGCGTCCACGCGGGCTGGTCCTGCTCGTGGCGCTGGCCTCCGCCGTCGCGCAGGCGTTCGGCCGGTTCTCCTACGCGCTGCTGCTGCCCTCGATCGACCGGGACCTGCTCGGCTCCTACGCGCTGGCCGGCCTGGTCGCCACGGCCAACGTCGCCGCCTACCTGCTCGGCACCGTGGCGGTCAGCGCGCTGTCCCGCCGCGCCCGGCCGGCCGCGCTGATCAAGGCCGGCCTGGCCTGCAGCGCGCTGGGGCTCGGCCTGCTGTCGGCCGCCGGGGGCGCCGGCAGCCTGGCCGCCGGGCTCACCCTCACCGGCGTGGGCGGGGCGTTCATCTGGGTGCCGGCGCCGGGGCTCGCCGGCTCCGTCGTCCGCCCCTCCCGCCGGGGGGCCGCGATCGGCGTCGCGGGCTCCGGCATCGGCGGCGGGATCGTGCTGGCCAGCGCGCTGACCTGGACGCTGCACGCGCAGGCCGGGGACGCGTCCTGGCGCACCGTCTACTTGGTGGAGACGGCGGTCGCCGTCGCCGTCCTCGTGGCGTGCGTGCTGCTGCTCCGCCCGGCCCCGCGCCGCGACGACGACGCCCCCGTGCGCTCCGGCGCCCTGCGCCGCGTGCCCGGCTGGATCGGCCTGACCGGCGGCTACGCCGCGTACGGACTCGCCTACTCGATCTACACCAGCTACCTGGTCACCGCGCTCGAGGACGACGCCGGGTTCTCCGCCGGGCACGCGTCGGCGGTCTACACGCTCGTCGGGATCGGCCTGGTCGCCGGCGGCATCGTGTTCGGCCCGCTGTCGGACCGGCGGGGCCGCGGACCGACGCTGGCCGGCGGCTACGCCCTGATGGCCGCGGCGATCCTGCTCGTGCCGCTGGGCACCGAGCCGCTGGCCTCGGCGTCGGCGCTGCTGTTCGGGCTGACGATGTCCGGGCTGCCCGCGGTCATCGCCGCGCACCTGTCGGACACCCTCACCCCGCGGGAGTTCGCCGGCGCCTTCGGCCGGTGCACGCTCGCCTTCGGCCTGGCCCAGCTCGCCGGCCCGCCGCTGGGCGGCTGGCTCGCCGAGGCCGCGGGCGGGTTCCTGCTGCCGTTCGTGCTCGCCGCCGCGGTGGCGGCCGCCGGGGCGGCGCTGAGCGTCGACGTCGTCCGCCGTCCCCGGGTCGCCGCCCGCCGCTGAGGGGCGGCACGGTGGACGGCGACCCCGGGGAGACCGTCAGTCGGTCATCAGCGCCAGCTGCTTGCCGATCTCGCGCGGGTTGGTGTCGCCGGCGACCTTCTGCAGGAACGGCGTCCGGTCGAAGACGAGGTCGCGCAGTGGCCGCAGCGGCGCCGGGCAGTGGTGGAACACCTTCCCGAGCAGGTAGGCCTGCTGCACCTGCCGCGCGGTGTGCGGTCTGCGCGGGTCCTCGTAGGCCTGGAGCGCCCGAGCCACGGCGGCGGCGTCGGTGAGGTCGGTGCCGGTGAGCGCCCGGCCGAGGAAGTAGCCGTCCTCGATCGACATCCCGGCGCCGTAGGCCGCGTACGGCGAGGTGGGGTGGGCGGCGTCGCCGGCCAGGGTGATCCGGCCCGTCGACCACTGCGGGAGCGCGGGCCGGTCGCGCAGCACCCAGCGCTGCACGTCGCCCGGCCCGGTGGCCGCGATCAGCCCGGGCAGGGGAGCGGGGAACCCGTCGGCGAGGGCGGCGGCCGCACCCTTGAGGTCGGACGGCGCCGGGGCGTCCGGGTCGGTGGACGTGAGCACCCACCACTGGTGCCCGTCCCGGCCGCGGTGGCGGATCGAGGTCCAGGAGCCCTGGACGGTGGGGCCGTGGGTGAGCACGCAGCGGTTGGGCTCGGTGCCGGGCACGTCGGCGAAGGTGAAGCCGCCGAAGATGTGCAGCCGGTGCTCGCGCTTGGGCGCGTCGCCCCACAGGCTGCGGCGGACGAGCGAGTCGATGCCGTCGGCGCCGACGAGGACGTCGTGCTCGGCGGTGCTGCCGTCGGCGGAGGTGAGGGTGACGGCGCGGTCGTCCTGTTCGATGCGCTCGACCTGCTGGCCGAAGCGGATGACGCCGTCGGGGATCGCGGCGAGCATCCGCTCGTAGAGCTCGGGGCGCAGCAGCCCGATGAAGCCGCCGCCGTACTCGCGCTTGACCTCCTCGTCGAGCTTGACCCGCACCCGCACCCGGCCGCGCAGGTTGCGGAACTCCGAGTCGGTGGGCGCGCCGAGGTCGTGGGTGTCGACGCCGAGCGAGCGCAGTGCCTTCAGCGGCGGCGGCCAGAGGTTGAGGATGTTGCCCGCCGGCCGGGCCTCCCGGTAGCGCTCGTAGACGACGACGTCGTGGCCGGCCTTCAGCGCGCCGAGGGCGGCGGCCATGCCGGCGGGGCCAGCACCGAGGACGGCGACACGGCCGCGCGGGGGAGTGGTCATGCGGGGTCCTCCGGGAGGATGAGGCGGTGAACCGTAGCGCCGACTACGGTTGGGCGACGACAGGATGTGGTGCCGGTCACCGGCGTGTCAAGGGAGCCGGCCGAGTGCTCGGGGAGGATGTGCGGGTGGACACCAGCGGGGACGGACACGCCTCGCTGGAGGTGCGGCCGCCGCTGCAGCGGCGCAGCCGGGAGGCGTGGGGACGCGTGCTCGACGCCGGCGTGGCCCTGCTGGAGGACGGCGGCCTCGACGCCTTCACGATCGCCGCGGTGTGCGAGCGCGCGGGCGTGGCACCGCGGGCGCTGTACGCGCGGGTCGACACCAAGGAGGCGCTGTTCCTCGCCGTCTACGAGCACGGCATCGGCCGCCTGCGCGCCGACCAGGAGGTGCTCGCCGACGACGCCCGTTGGGCCGGGCTCGCACCGGCCGACCTCGTCCGGGCCGCCGTGGCCGAGACGGTCGGCATCTCCCTGCGGCACCAGCGTTTCCTGGGCGCGGTCGTGCTGATCTCGGCCGCGCACGCGGAGGTGCGCCGCCGCGGCTCGCGCTACAGCCGGGAGCTGGGCGAGGGCTTCGCCCGCGTGGTCCTGCGCGTCCGCGACGCGATCCGTCACGACGACGCGGAGGCCGCCGTCCGCTCCTGCTTCGGCACGGTGTTCGCCGCGTCGGTCATCCGGGTCGCCTACGGCCCCGGCTTCGCCACGCCGGTGCCGGTGGACGACGAGGCCTTCGTCGCCGGCCTCGGCGAGACGTCGGTGCGCTACCTGCTCGGCGCCGTCGTGGACTGAGCGGCGGCGGGCACGCGATGCCCGCGGGCCCCACCCAGCCCGGCGTCCCGGCCGAGGTGGCGCAGCCCGCGGTCGGCTGCGGTGAGCACCAGCAGCGCCCCCGCGAGGCCCAGCACCCCCCACGCCAGCGCGTGCAGCCCGCCGGTGCCGGCCCGCTGCGGGAAGGCCAGCGCGATCGCGCCGGTCGCGACGATCGCGCCCAGGTAGGAGAACGTCCGCAGCAGTCCGGCCGACGACGCGGTGCGCGCCGGGTCGGACTGCACGTACACCGCCGTCTGGTTGGCCAGCCCGACGAGCCCGAGCGGCAGACCGGCGAGGACGGTCACCGCCACGAGCAGCCAGACGGGGCTGCCGGGCGCCAGCAGGAGCAGCAGCCCGGCCACCGACGCCTGGCCCAGCGCCCCGACGACGAGCTTGCCCGCCACGCCCCGCCGCCGGCCGGTGAGCGCCGAGACCCCGATCGCCGTCGCGAACATCGGCGCCAGCAGCAGCCCCGCCTGGCCGGCGGACAGGCCGCGGCCGTCCTGCAGCCACTGGGTGAACCGTAGAAGAAGACGTAGGCCGCGCACTGCGCCAGCAGCGCCCGCCCGTAGGTCGCCAGCAGCGACGGCGTGCGCGCCAGCAGCCGGAGGTCGACGAAGGGGTCGGCGGCCCGCAGCTCCCGCCAGACGAAGCCGGCCAGGGCGACCGCCGACGGCACGGCGAGCCACCACAGCCCCGCGGCCGGGGCCGTGAGCGCGAACAGCAGCGGGACCAGCACCGCGGTGAACAGGACGACGCCGGCGACGTCGAGCCGCCCCCGCGCGCCGGCCGCGGGGTGCTCCCGCGGCAGGAACAGCCACCCGAGGACCAGGCAGGCGACGGCGAGCGGGACGTTGACGGCGAAGGTCGCCCGCCAGCCGCCCACCGCGACCAGCAGCCCGCCCAGCGGCGGCCCGAGGACGGCGACCGTCTGCGCCGACACGGCCAGCACGGTCAGCACCCCCTGCGGCCGGTCGACGCCGGTGCGCCGGCCCTCGCTGCGGACCAGCGCCATCGCCGCCGGGTAGCCGGCGCACGTGCCGAGCCCGATGACCACCCGGGCGGCCACCAGCACCGGCAGCGACGGCGCCAGCGTGCCGAGCACCCCGCCGGCGGCCACCAGCACCGCCCCGGCGAGGTAGAGCGGGCGGGGGCCGTGCCGGTCGACCAGCCGGCCGACCACGGGCTGCCCGATCGCGGTGGCGAGGTACAGCGAGGACACCAGCCACGCCGTCTGCGCGGGCGGGGCGCCCAGCGCCGCGCCGATCGGCACCAGCGACACCGCGATGACCGACGAGTTGACCGGGTTGAGCACCGCCCCGAGCACCAGCGGCGCGACCAGCCGGCGGTCGAAGCGCGGGCCGGCGGGGGAGCGGCTCACGGCGCCCGGCGCCGGGCCAGGTCGCCGGCGGCGACCCGCAGCCAGCGGACGGGGTCGGCGAGCGCGGGCCCCGCGCCGCCCGCGACGTCGACCAGCGCGACGGCGTCGGCGAACGGCGTCGCCGGGGCCGCCACGCTCCCGGCGACCAGCAGCACCGGGACGCCGGCGGCGCGGGCCAGCGCCAGCACGTGCGCGGGCACCTTGCCGCCGGCGGTCTGGTCGTCGTAGCGGCCCTCGCCGGTGACGACGACGTCGGCCCCGGCCACCAGCCGCGGCAGGTCCAGCGCCGCGGCCACCGCGGCCGCGCCCGGCGACAGCGTGGCGCCCCAGAGTCGCAGGCCGAAGCCGGTCCCGCCGGCCGCCCCCGCCCCGGGCTCGCCGGGGTCGCCGCCGGTCAGCGCGGCCAGCCGCCCCAGTCCGGCCTCGAGCGCGGGCACGTCGTCCGGGCCGGCGCCCTTCTGCGGGCCGAAGACGGCGGCCGCCCCCCGGGACCCGAGCAGCGGCGCGTCGACGTCGGAGAGCACGGTCGCGCCGCCCGGGGGCGGCGGCCGCAGCGCGGCGAGGTCGACCCGGTCGAGCGCGGTCAGCCCCGCGGCGCCGAGGGGGACCGGCCGCCCCGCGGCGTCGAGGAACCGGGCGCCGAGCGCGGTGAGCAGCCCGGTGCCGCCGTCGGTGCTCGCGCTGCCGCCGATGCCGAGCAGCAGCCGGTCCACCCCGGCGTCCAGCGCGGCCGCGACCGCCTGCCCGAGGCCGAGGGTGTGCGCGGCGAACGGCGCCGGGCGGCCCATCAGCGGCAGCCCGGAGCAGGCCGCGAGCTCCACCACGCCGGTGCCGTCGGGCAGCAGCACCCACCCGGCCCGCACCCGGCGGCCGTCGGGGCCGTCGACCTCCACCGGCACCCGCCGGGCCCCGGGCACCGCCGCGGCGAAGGCGTCGAGCGTGCCCTCGCCGCCGTCGGCCATGGGCGCGAGGGCCACCCGGTCGGCGGGCCGCGCCGCCAGCCACCCGTCGCGGACCGCGGCGGCCACCTCGGCGGCGGTCGCCGTCCCCTTGAACGAGTCCGGCGCGACCAGCACGCGCAGCGGCCCCGCCGTGCTCATGCCGGGCTCACGCGCCCGGGGCGCCGAGCTCGCGGACCCGGTCGGCGATCGCGCCGCCGAGCTCCGCCGTCGTCCCGCGGCCGTGCAGGTCGGGGGTGAGCGGGGCGCCGCCGGGCCCGGCGGCCAGCACGTCCTCGATCGCGGTGAGCACCGCAGCGGCGGCCGCGGGGGCGCCGAGGTGGTCGAGCATCATCGAGGCGCACCAGATCTGGCCGACCGGGTTCGCGACGCCGCGCCCGGCGATGTCGGGCGCCGAGCCGTGCACCGGCTCGAACAGGCTGGGGGAGGTGCGGTCGGGGTTCAGGTTCGCGCTGGGCGCGATGCCGATCGTGCCGGTGCAGGCGGGCCCGAGGTCGGACAGGATGTCGCCGAACAGGTTGCTGGCCACCACGACGTCGAACCGGTCGGGGTGCAGCACGAAGGCCGCGGCCAGGGCGTCGATGTGCTGCTTGTCCCAGCGGACGCCGGGGAACCGCGCCGCCATCGCCTCGACCCGCTCGTCCCAGTACGGCATGGAGATCGAGATGCCGTTGCTCTTGGTCGCCGAGGTCAGGTGCCGGGCGGGGCGCCCCTCGGCGACCTCGAAGGCGTACCGGAGCACCCGGTCGACGCCGACGCGGGTCATGACCGTCTCCTGCAGCACCGTCTCCCGCTCGGTGCCCTCGAAGATCCGCCCGCCGATGCTCGAGTACTCGCCCTCGGTGTTCTCCCGCACCACGAGGAAGTCGACCTCGCCGGGCTCGCGGCCGGCCAGCGGGCTGCGCACCCCCGGCATCAGCCGGCAGGGCCGCAGGTTGACGTACTGGTCGAAGGTGCGGCGGAACTGCAGCAGGCTGCCCCACAGCGAGACGTGGTCGGGGACGACGTCGGGCCAGCCGACGGCGCCGAAGAAGATCGCGTCGTAGGGGCGCAGGGTCTGCTCCCAGTCCGGCGGGAGCATCGTCCCGTGCCGCTGCCAGTGCGCGGCGCTGGCGAAGCCGTACTCGTCGAAGGCGAGGTCCAGCCCGTGCGTGCCGGCCACGGCGTCGAGCACCGCGAGGCCCTGCGGCACCACCTCGGTGCCGATCCCGTCGCCCGGCACGACGGCGATGCGGGAGGCGCTCACGGCCGCTCCTCCCGCCGGCGCGCCCGCAGCGCGTCGAGCCCGCCCTGGGCGTCGGCGGTGTCGATCCGCTCGGCCGCCGCGGCGTCCCCGGCCCGCAGCGCGCGGACCAGCGCGCGGTGGCTGCCGTAGCGGTCGAGGCCGAAGCTGCCATCGGCGGCGATCAGCTCCAGCAGCCGCGCCCGGCGCTCGGGGCGGGAGAACACCCGCGACTGCTCGAGCAGCCGGACCAGCACCGGGTTGTTCGCGCACGCCTCGAGGGTGTCGTTGAACTCCTGCATGAGGTCCAGCAGCGCCGTCACGTGCCGCTCGACGTCCTCGCCCTGGCGGTAGCGGGTGGTCAGCACGATGAGCGCGTCGTCGGCCCGGTCGAGGACCGCGTCGAGCCGGTCGAGCTGCTCGGGCGTCGCGTGCCGGGCCGCGAAGCGGGCCACCAGGCCCCGCAGGGCGACCTCGACCTCCGCGAGGTCGTCGATCGCGCGGTCGTGCAGGTCGGTGACGACGACGGTGCGCGGCCCGAGGCGCTGGATCAGCCCGTCCTGCTCGAGCCGCCGGATGGCCTCGCGGACCGGGGTCGGGCTCACCGCGAGCTCCTCGGCCAGGCCGCGCTCGGTGACCTTCTGCCCGGGCCGCAGCTCCCCGGAGCCGATCCGTCCCCGGACGGCGCGGTACACGAGCTCGGCGCGCGTCGTCCCCGTCTCCTCGGCCGTCCCCGGCCCTCCCGGCAGCGTCATGGCGTCACCGTACCGCCCTCCATGGCATCCGTACATGACACCCCTTGACGCAGTTGCCATAGCAACTACGGTGACCCCAGCCACAGTCGAGGAGGACCGCATGGCAGATCGCATGGCAGCGCGCACCGCCGACGCCCCGGCCGCCGACCCCCGGGTCGCCCAGCGCGCCGGCACCCGCCGGATCACCTTCTACGTCGCCCTCGCGGTCTTCGCGCAGGAGTCGACCTGGAACTTCTACGACAACCGGGTGCCGGAGCTGCTGCGCGAGCTCGTGCCCAGCGTGGCGGTCATCGGCCTGCTCATGGGCATGGACAACCTGCTCGGCATCGTCATCCAGCCCTGGATCGGCAACCGGTCGGACAACACCCGCACCCGGTGGGGCCGGCGCATCCCGTACCTGGCGGTGATGATGCCGCTGGCCGCGGTGCTGTTCCTGCTCATCCCGCACGCGCCCTCGCTGGGCTGGCTGATCGTGGTGATCTTCGCCTACGCGCTGGTCATGAACTCCTTCAAGCCGATCAGCGAGTCGCTGATGCCGGACTTCATCGCCCCCGAGCGGCGCAGCCGGGCCAACGCCGCGGTGAAGATCGCCTCCGCGCTGACGACGATCGTCGCCGCGCTGGTCAGCCTGCTGCTCGTCGACGACCACCCGAGGCTCGCGTTCGCCGTCCCCTCGGCGCTCATGCTCGTGGCGGCCGGCGTGCTGGTGTGGCGGGTCCGCGACAGCCGCTCCCCGGCCTACCAGGCCGCGCTCGCCGAGGACCGGCGCGCGGCCGGCGGCGGTCCGGGACAGGAGCAGCGGGAACGGGACGCGCAGGGCCGGGCCGCCCAGGCGGCGGAGGAGGACGCCGCGACGCTCAGCTCCGGCGGCGCCGGGGTCGGCCTGCCGCTGCGGGCCGTCGTCGGGGAGCTGGTGCGCTCCCCGGACCGCAGCCGGGTCCTGCTGCTGGTCGCCGTCCTCGCCTTCGGCGGCGCCTGGGCCGGGGTGCGCTCGCTGATGACGCCCTACGGCGTCACCGCGCTGGGCCTGTCCGACGGCGCCGCCGGCGGGCTGACGCTGCCCAGCGGCATCGCGTTCATCCTCGCCGCCTACCCCGCGGCGCTGTTCGCCGAGCGGGTCGGCCGGCTGCGGATCATGGCCGCCGGCGTCACCGTCTTCGCCGCGGCGATGGTGCTCGGCCTGCTCGTCCGCACGCCGCCGGTGACCGTCGTCGCGCTGTGCCTGGGCGCGGCCGGCGCCGCCGGGTTCATCGTCAACGCCGTCGTCGTGCTGTGGAACCTGGCGCCCACCTCGCGGGTGCTCGGCGCCTACACCGGCATCTACACCGTCGCCTGGGTCTCCGGCGGCTTCCTCGGCCCCGCGCTGCTCGGGCTGCTCATCGACCTCACCACCTGGGACCTGCTGCTGCTGCACACCGCCGTGCTCGCCGCGCTGGCCCTGGCGGTGCTGCTGCGGCTCGCGCGCCGGCACCGGCGGCGCGCGGCGGCGGGTGAGGAGGTCGTCGCCCTGTGACGACGACGGGCACGGTGCTGGTCACCACCGACCACCTGGTCCCCGGCGACGAGGTCGACGTGCTGCTGCGCGAGGCCGGCTGGAGCACGCGGCACCGGCCGCTGCGGGGCGCGCGGACGGAGGACGACCTCGTCGCCGCGCTGGACGGCGCGGCCGGCGCGCTCATCGCCAACGAGCCGGTGACCGCCGCGGTCCTCGCCCGGGCGCCGCGGCTGCGGGCCGTCGTGCGCACCGGGGTCGGGTACGACTCCGTGGACGTCGACGCCGCGACCGCCGCCGGCGTCTCGGTCAGCAACCTGCCGGGCGTCAACGCCGGCGCGGTGGCCGAGTACACCCTCGCGCTGCTGCTGGCGCAGACCCGCCGGCTGGTGCCGGTGGCCACCGCGGTCGCGGCGGGCGGCTGGCCCCGGGAGGGCGGCACCGAGCTGCGGGGGAAGACCCTCGGCCTCGTCGGCCTGGGCGCCGCCGCGCGGGCCGTCGTCCCCCTGGCGCAGGCGTTCGGGATGCGCGTCGTCTGCACGACCGGGGTCCCGCCCGCGGAGCGCGACGTCCCCGGCGTCCGGTTCGTGGAGCTCGACGAGCTGCTCGCCACCTCCGACCTCGTCTCCGTGCACACCGCGCTCACGCCCCGCACCCGGGGCCTGCTCGACGCCGCCGCGCTCGCCCGGATGAAGCCGACGGCCCACCTGGTCAACACCGCGCGCGGAGCGGTCGTCGACGAGGCCGCGCTCGCCGACGCCGTCCGCGCCGGCCGGCTCGCCGGGGCGGCCCTCGACGTGACCGCCACCGAGCCGCTGCCCGCCGACAGCCCGCTGCGCGGCGTCGACGGCATCACCGTCACCTCGCACCTCGCCGGCCAGACCGCCGAGGCGCGCCGCGCCGCCGGCCTGGAGGGCGCTCGCGAGCTGCTGGCCGCCCTCCGCGGCGAGCCACGGCACTCCCTCAACGCCCACCTGATCGAGAGGTCCCCGTCCCGATGACCAGCACCACCCCTCCGGACGCCGTCCGGGTCCTCGTCCCCTCCGGGATGCTCGGCAGCGGCTTCGACCCCGCGGCGATCGAGCGCGGCCTGGCGATGGGCGCCGACGCCATCACCGTCGACGGCGGCTCCACCGACTCCGGACCCCACTACCTGGGGTCGGGCACGCCGAAGACGACGGCGGCCGCCGTGGCCCGCGACCTGCGGTACCTGCTGCGGGCCGCCGCCACCGCCCGCATCCCGCTGATCGTGGGGTCGTGCGGCACCAGCGGCACCGACTCCGGCGTCGACTGGGTGGCCGGCATCGCCGCGACCGTCCTGCGCGAGGAGGAACTGGACCTCATCGTCGCCCGCGTCTACAGCGAGCAGGACGCCGCCGACCTCAAGGAGCGGCTCAACGAGGGCCGCATCTCCCCGCTGCCCCCGCTCGGCGAGCTCGACGCCGACACGCTGGAGAGCTGCACCCACGTCGTCGGCGTCATGGGGCACGAGCCGATCGTCGCGGCGCTGGAGGCGGGCGCCGACGTCGTGCTGGCCGGCCGCGCCACCGACACCGCCCTCGCCGCCGCCGTCCCGCTGATGCGCGGCATGCCGGCCGGGCCGAGCTGGCACGCGGCCAAGATCGTCGAGTGCGGCGGGCAGTGCACCACCAACCCTCGCGAGCGCGAGGTCTTCGTGACGGTCGACGCCACCGGCTTCACCGTCGAGCCGCTCGGCGAGGCCACCGCCTGCACGCCGACGTCGGTGGCGGCGCACATGCTCTACGAGACGGTGGACCCGTTCACCATGCGCGAGCCCGACGGCTGGATCGACGTCACCGACGCCACCTACACCGCGCTCGACGACCGCCGGGTCCGCGTGGAGGGCTCCCGGTTCGTGCCCGCCGCGCAGAAGACCATCAAGCTCGAGGGCGCCCGCGTCGCCGGCTACACGACCATGTCGTTCACCGGCATCCGCGACCCGCTGGTCCTCGCCGAGATCGACGACTGGGCGGCGTTCCTGCGCGAGGTGCTCACCGACCGGGTGCAGCAGACGCTCGGCCTGGAGCCGCCGCAGTACGCCGTCGACCTCCGGCTCTACGGCCACGACGCCGTCCTCGGGCACCTGGAGCGGCCGACCGCGCCGCCCCGGGAGGTCGGGGTGATGCTGCTCGTGCAGGCCGCCGACCAGGCCACCGCGACCGCCGTCGCCAAGGTGGCGAACCCGCTGATGCTGCACCTGCCCACCCGCGGGATGCAGCACCTGCCGAGCTTCGCCTTCCCCACCTCCCCGGCCGAGACCGAGCGCGGCCCGTCGTACGAGTTCGTGCTCCACCACGTCGTCGACGTCGACGACCCCACCAGCATGTTCCGCACCGTGATCGACGGGAGCCCCGCGTGAGCGCCACCCTCGGCGACCTCGCCCTCGAGGTCCGCTCCAAGAACGCCGGCCCGTTCTGGGTGACGATGGAGGTGTTCCTGCGCGACGCCGAGGGCTACGCCCTCGTCGCCGACGAGGCCTTCCTCGACGAGCGGGTGGTCGCCCGGCTCTACGACGTCGACCCGGCCACCGTGCGGGTGTTCCGCATCCCGGCCCTCCGCGTCGTCAAGGTGTCCTTCCCCCGGCCGGTGCCGCAGGGCAGCCTGGCCGACCGGGACCTGCACGCCGGCCAGCACCACGTGCCGCTCGCCTCCCTCGTGCCGGGCGCCTGACCGCGGGGCCGCCCGCGCACGGGCGGCGCCGGCACCGATGAGCCGGGCGGCCCCGCGTGGTCACCCCTGCACCACGACGCAGGGGAGGGCGGGCGGCATGACCGAGTACGCGACCACGTCAGCCGGCGACCGGATCGGCTTCGACCGGCGGGGCAGCGGCCCGGCCGTCGTGTTCATCGCGGGCGCCGGGCCGTTCCGGGCCGTCGACCCGCAGACCACCGCGACCGCCGAGCTGCTGGCCGGGCGGGGGCGCACCACCGTGGTGCACGACCGGGTCGGCCGCGGCGACTCCTGGCGCGCGGGCCGGGTCGACCTCGACGACGAGCTCGCCGCGGTCGCCGCGCTGGTCGACGCCGCCGGCGGCCGGGCGGTGCTGTGCGGCCACTCCTCCGGCTGCGCCATCGCGCTGCGGGCGGCCGCCGAGGGCCTGCCGGTCGACGGGCTGGTGCTCTTCGAGGCCCCGCTCGACCCGCGCACCCCCGGGGTGGCGCAGTGGACGGCGGAGCTGTACCGCCTCCTCGACGCCGGCGACCGCCCCGGCGCGGTGGACCACTACATGCGCGACATCCCGCTCGACGTGCTCGCCGGCCTGCGGGAGTCCCCGCTGTGGGAGCCGTTCGTCCGGCACGCCGAGAGCCTGCGGGCCGACGCGCAGGCGCTGGAGTGGGCGATGTCCGCGCCGCACGCCGAGCTGTTCGGCGGGCTGGACCTGCCGGTGCTGCTCGTCGTCGGCCGGGACGCCCTCGACGAGATGCCGGCCGCGGCCGCCTCGCTGGCCGCCGCGCTGCCGCGGGCCGAGTGCGCCGAGGTCGACGGCGCCCAGCACACCTGGGAGCCCGGGCGATGGCCGACCTGCTCGAGGCGTTCACGGCACCCCGCTGAGGCGCCCCGGGCACCGCCGTGCGACCCCGGTCACCTGCACTGACAGACTCGGCCGGACCGTCCCCGAGCGTCCAGGAGGACCCGTGCGCGCCGCCCAGATCGCCACCCTCGACGGCCCCTCGGCCATCGCCGTCGTCGACGTCCCCGAGCCCGACGGCGCGGGGAAGGTCGTCGTCGACGTGCACGTGGCCGGGGTGACCTTCCCCGAGGTGCTGCTCAGCCGCGGCGAGTACCAGCTCAAGCCGCAGCCGCCGTTCGTGCCCGGCAGCGAGGTGGCCGGCGTGGTGCGCAGCGCCCCCGAGGGCAGCGGGTTCACCGCCGGCCAGCGCGTGGCCGCCTTCCCCGGCTTCGGCGGCTTCGCCGAGGTCGCCGCGGCCGACCCGGGCTTCGTCTTCCCGCTGCCCGACGCCGTCTCCTTCGAGCAGGGCGCCGCGCTGCCGATGAACTACCTGACGATGCACTTCGCGCTGCGCCGCCGCGCCCAGCTGCGCGAGGGCGAGACGGTGCTCGTGCACGGCGCGGCCGGGGGCCTCGGCACCGCGGGCATCCAGCTCGCCAAGGCCCACGGCGCCCGGGTGATCGGCGTGGTCTCCAGCGAGGACAAGGCCGAGGCGGCCCGCGCCGCGGGTGCCGACGACGTCGTCCTCGCCGAGGGCTTCCGCGAGCGGGTCAAGGAGCTGACCGGGGGCCGCGGCGTCGACGTCGTCGCCGACCCGGTGGGCGGCGACCGGTTCACCGACTCGCTGCGCAGCCTCGCCCGCGAGGGCCGGCTGCTGGTGCTCGGCTTCACCGGCGGCGAGATCCCGACCGTGAAGGTCAACCGGCTGCTGCTCAACAACGTGTCGGTGGTCGGCGTCGGCTGGGGCGCCTTCTGGTCCGGCGAGCCGTCCTTCGTGCAGGAGCAGTGGGCCGACCTGCTGCCGCTGCTGGAGCGGGGCGCCCTGCAGCCGGTCCTCGGCACCGTGCACGACCTGGCCGACGCCGCGGCCGCCGTCACCGAGCTCGACGAGCGCCGCGCCACCGGCAAGGTGCTGCTGCGGGTGCGCTGACCCGCGCGGTCGGGCAGCCTCGGGGCATGACCGGCACCCCGAGCGACAGCGGCAGCGGCGCCGACGGCGGGACCGCGGCCGGCACCGTCGTCCGGGTGGACGACGGTGCCGGCGCGGTCCTCGAGGTGCCCGGCGCGCCCGGCGACTGCTGGGCCGACGCGGCCGTCGTCGAGGGTGAGCCGCTGCGGGCCGGGCAGGTGGTCACCGTCGAGTGGGCCACCCCCGGCGCGCACGGCCTGCCGGTGCGCGCCGTGCGGGTGCACCGCCGCACCGACCTGGAGGGCACCCCCGGCGCCTGAGGGAGCGGTCAGTCCCGCGAGCGGCGGCGGAACGCGGCGACGGCGAGCGGCGCGAACACCGCCGTCAGCAGCAGCGACCAGCCCACCGACACCAGCACCGGGTGCTGCAGCGGCCACGCGGCGTCGGCCGGTGCCGGCAGCCCGTTGCCCCACAGCTCCCGGCAGGCCTGGGTGAGCGCCGAGACCGGGTTCCACTCGGCGATGGTCCGCAGCCAGGCGGGCATGCTCTCCGGCGGCGCGAACGTGTTGGCCACGAACGTCAGCGGGAACATGACGGTGAACATGAACCCCTGCACGGCCTCGACGGTCCGCATGAGCGAGCCGACCCAGATGCCCAACCAGATCATCGCGAAGCCGAACAGCAGCAGCAGCGCGAACGCCAGGACGCCGTCGACGACGCCGTTGCGGACCCGCCAGCCGATGAGCAGCCCGGTGACGGCCATGACCGCGACGCCGATGCTCGAGTGGATGAGGCTGGAGATGCTGCGCCCGACCAGCACCGACGAGCGGGGCACCGGCAGCGAGCGGAACCGGTCGACGATGCCCTTCTGCAGGTCGCTGGTCAGCCCCATCGCCACGACGGCCGAGGCGAAGACCATCGTCTGCACCATGATCCCGGGGAGCAGGAACTCCTTGTAGCTGGCGCCGGCCACCGCGATCGCGCCGCCGAAGACGTAGGCGAACAGCAGCACGAACATCACCGACTGCACCGTGACGTCGAGCAGCATCTCCGGCATCCGGCGGATGTGCACCAGGTTGCGCCAGACGATCGCCGACGACGCCCGCAGCAGCGACGGCGGGCGGATCTCCGGCCGGACGGGCGCCCGGGGCGGGGTCTGGGTGACGGTCACGGGGCGGCTCCCTCGGTCGCGGGAGCGGTCTCGGGGTCGGTCCCGGTGCCGGGCTCGGCCCGGTGCCCGGTGAGGTGCAGGAAGACGTCGTCGAGGCTGGGCCGGGCCAGGCCCAGGTCGTCGAGCTCGATGCCGCTGTCGTCGAAGACCGCGGCGATCCGGGTCATGTCGCGCAGCCCGCCGGCCTGGGCGGTGAGCCGCCGGCTGCCCGGCTCGACGTGCACCTCGGGGGAGTGGTCGCGCATGAGCGCGGCCGCGGCGTCGAGGTCGGCGGCGTGCGTCAGGGTGACGACGACGCTCGCCCGCCCGGCCCGGTCCTTGAGCTGCGTGGGCGTGCCGGCGGCGATCACCCGCCCCCGGTCGACGACGACGATCTCGTCGGCGAGGTGGTCGGCCTCCTCCAGGTACTGGGTGGTGAGCACCAGCGTGGTGCCCTCGGCGACGAGGTCGCGCAGCACGTCCCACAGGCCGGAGCGGCTCTGCGGGTCCAGCCCGGTCGTCGGCTCGTCGAGGAAGAGGATCGGCGGGACGGCGAGCAGGCTGACCGCGAGGTCGAGCCGGCGGCGCATGCCGCCCGAGTAGCCCTTGACCGGGCGGTCGGCGGCGTCGGCGAGGTCGAAGCGCTCGAGCAGCTCGTCGCCGGCCCGCCGGACGTGGGCGCGGGACAGGCCGTACAGGCTGCCGATCAGGCGCAGGTTCTCCCGGCCGGTGAGGATCTCGTCCACGGTGGCGGCCTGGCCGGTGAGGCCGATGCTGCGGCGCACCAGGTCGGGCTGCTCGCGGACGTCGAAGCCGGCCACCCGGCCGGTGCCGGCGGTCGGCACGCTGAGGGTGGTCAGCATCCGCACCAGCGTGGTCTTGCCGGCGCCGTTGGGCCCGAGCAGGCCCAGCACGGTGCCGGTGGGGACGACGAAGCTCACGCCGTCGACGGCGCGGTGCTCCCCGAAGTGCTTGGACAGGTCGACGGCCTCCACCGCCGGGGGCGCGGTCACGCCGCTTCCCGGGAGGTCGGGGCCACGGGGTCGGTGAGCGTGGTCACGTGGTCAGGATGGGACCTCCAGTGGACGTGAGGTCAACGCTTTTCCGGCTCGGGTCCCCGCCAGCGGTCCGCCGCCACCGGGAACACCCACCGGCGGCCCGGCCACTCGGAGACGCACCAGAACTCCTCGCCGGGTACGGACCAGGCCAGGTCCTCCGGCCCGGCCGGCAGCACCCGGCGGTGGCGGCGCCACCTCCCCGGCGCACCGACGTACAGGTCCCCGCCGACCTCCGGGCCCGCGCTGGCCGTGACGAACCACGTCGAGCCGTGGACGGCCACCCCCTGCATGCGTCTCGGCTGGTCCTCGTACACCGCACGCGGGGCCACCGTCCCGCGGGAGTCGGCGGCCGGCAGCCCGGTGACGGGGTCCAGGGGGAAGCGGACCAGCCGGGGGGCCGCCTGACCGTTGCGGCGGTACTCCCCGACGACGAGCTCGGGCCGGCCGTCGACCGTCCCGACGGAGAGGAACGAGTGGCGCAGGCCCCGGAGCGCCGAGCGCAGCGGCACCCGGTAGGCCACGTACTGGGGGAGGACGTGCTCGTGGCCGCGCGACGCACGGCGTCCCCGGCCGCCCCGCCGCCGGGGCGCGCGCATGACGTCGGCGAGACGGAAGACCCGGACGCCGGACACGGTGTCGGCGACGTAGAGCAGCCCGCGGTGGACCGCGATGCCCCCGGCGTGCACCCGGACGGCGCCCGCGGTCAGGATCCCGAGACGACGGCGGGGCCGGACCAGCAGGACGTGCCGGTACCGGGGGCGGTCGGGGTCCGTGCGGTCGACGACGGAGATCCGCGTCCCCGGCCCGCGGAGGGACCGGCGCCGCCGCCCGTACCAGCTGACCAGCAGCACGCCTCCCGAGGGCAGGCTCGCGATGCCCTGCGGCCACCACACCGGGTCGTCGCGGTCGGCCTCGTCCCAGGTGAAGCCGCCGCCCGCGGCGGCGGCCGGGACCGCGCACGCCTCGGCGGCCCGGCCGGGGTCGGCGAGGACGCCCTCGAGGGAGACCCGCTCCAGCCGCCCGGCGAGCCGGTCGACGAGATCGGCCCGCGGGCGGGTCGCCACCAGGGCGTGGCGCGGCGCAGCCCCCACGCGCCGATCCTCGGCCGGGAGGGGCGGAAGCGCGATCCGAGCGCGGCGGTCCCGTCCCGGCCAGCGTGTTCGCCGTCCGGACGCCATGCTGGTGCCCGGCCGACACCGGGACGACGGGTCCCCGTCACCTCGCCACGGGGCGGCCACGGGGAGGGGATGGGTGGATGAGGGGCACGCCGGCCGAGGTCTCGCACGAGGGGGCCGCCGGTCCCGTGTCCACCCCCGGCGGGGAGGAGGGACGTCCTCCGGACGGCCGCCGGCCCGCTGCCGACGGGCCCGTGCCGCCGTCGCACGGGCGCGGCCGGGCACTCGGACGGGAGGCGTCCGGCTTCGCGGTGGTGGGCGCGGTCGGCCTGCTCGTCGACATCGGGGGCTACAACCTGCTGGTGCACCTGGGCGGCAACGGCGTGCTGGACGACCAGCCGCTCGTCGCCAAGACGCTCTCCCTGGTCGCCGGGACCTCCGTCGCCTACGTCGGCAACCGCTTCTGGACCTACCGCGACCGGCCGCGGGGCCGGCTCGCGCGCGAGTACGTGCTGTACATGGCGCTCAGCTCGGTCGCCCTCGTGATCTCCCTGCTCTGCCTGTGGGCCTCGCGCTATGTCCTCGACCTGCGGAGCCCGGTGGCCGACAACGTCTCCGCGAACGTCGTCGGCCTGGTCCTGGGCAGCCTCTTCCGCTTCGTGACCTACCGGCGCTTCGTGTTCCCGGAAGAGCGCACGGCCTGATGCCCGTCGGCGCCGGACGCCGGGCGGCGTCCTCCGTCTCAGGAGCCGGAGGGGGAGACCTGCGGGCGGCGCCGGAGCGCGCGCCGGGGCCGGGCGGCCGCGGCCACCTCCGCGCCGTCCTGTTCCGCGCCGTCCTGTTCCGTGCCGTCCGCCCGGGCCCGCTCCGCCCGGCCACGGAAGCGGCCCGTCCCCCAGGCGGCGAGCAGGACCGACGCCGCGCCGATCGCCAGTCCGGCGACGTCGTCCACGATGTAGTGCCACCCGAAGTACACCGTCGCGACGACGGTCAGCGCGAAGAACACCCACAGCGCCGCGCGCACCGCCACGGACCGGAGCGTGAGCTGGGCGATGAGCGCCGCGGTGAACACGATCGACACGTGCAGCGACGCGAACGCGGCGATGCTGTTGAGGCGCTCGGTCCCCTCCGGATCGGCGAGGACCAGCAGGCGCGACCGCAGCAGGCTGTCCTGCAGCCGCGAGGTACCGGTCTCGGCGAGATCACGGAACAGCTGCCACTGCGCGTAGACCGGTCCCCGCGACGGCAGGACGTAGTAGCTGGCCGTGCCGAGCGCCCAGTTGAGGCACAGCGCGGTCACGTACCAGCTGGCGTCACGAGAGCGACCCCGCGCCACGAGGGCGAGCCCGAGCGAGGCGGGTACGAACACCAGGAAGGCCAGGTACACGGAGGACAGGACGTGCGCGGCGACGTCGGTGCCGAGCAGGTCGTGCAGCAGCTCCGCCGGCGCGGCCCCGCCGGTCAGCGCGCGGTCCGTCGCCTCGAGCTCGTCGTCGACCACACCGGGCCGCAGGAGCGGAAGGTAGTGCTTGAGGTTCCGGTAGGCCACGTACGTGACGTAGAAGGCCGCGAGTCCGACCAGCACCGGGCGGAGCCGGCGCCAGGGCCAGCGCTCCCGCGCGACGGCGACGACCTCCCGCGCCGGGGCCCGGGACGTCCGCGCGCGCAGCGCGGCCCGCGGCAGCACGTCCAGCCCCAGCAGCAGCGCCGCGATCAGCGGCAGGCGGACGTAGGTGGGGCCGAGGAACCCGTCGGGGTCGCGCACCGGCTGGCCGAGCACCACGGCGCAGACGACCGCCACGGCACCGGTGACGAGGGCGACGGCCACGGCCATCGCGTAGGCGGTGTGGTCGCGACTTCCACGAGCGGCGGGTGGGACCATGCGCGGCTATCTTCTCTGGATCGTCGGCAAGAACACGTCGTCGCCCCGATCGCCGTCCAGGCCACCCGGAACGGAGCGTCGTGGGGACGTTGACCCTACCGGCCCTGCAGGGTCCGGCCCTCCGGCCGGGGGACCGCGGGTCCGGGTCCCGTTCCGGGTGGGCCGTCCTCGGGCTGGCGGCGGTCGTGCACCTGGCGCTGTGCTGGGTCCTCCGGGGGTTCCTCACCGACGACGCCTGGATCTCGGTGCGCTACGCGGAGAACCTGGCGGCCGGCGAGGGCTTCGTCTGGAACCCGGGCGGCCCCCGCGTCGAGGGCTTCAGCAACCCCCTGCTGGTCGCCCTGGAGGCGCTCGCCTCGTGGGCCGGCTGGTCGGCTCCCGCCGCGGCCCGTGTCCTGGGGGTCGCCGGCGGTCTGGCGTGCCTGGTGCTGGTCCACCTCGGCGGCCGGGCGGTCGTCGGGGAGTCCACCGCCCGGGTGGCCACCGTCCTCACCGCCTGCGGCGCACCCTTCGCCCTCTGGGCGGTGGGCGGCCTGGAGACGCTCCTCGTGGCCGCCGCCGTCACGGCGGGCACCCTCGAGGTCGCCCGCCGGGACGGCGGCCGGGTCCTCCGCGCGGCCGCGGCGTTCGCGGTGCTGCCGTGGCTGCGCCCGGAGGGGCTCGCGGTGGCGGCGGCCGTGGTGGCGCTGGGGGAGCTCCCGGGGGTGTTCCGGACCGCGACCCGCCGGCGGGCGATCCGCCGCATCGCGGTGCTCGGCGGCGTCCCGCTCGGCTCGCAGCTCGTCCTGGAGGCGGCGCGGCTGGGGATCTACGGGCACCTGCTCCCCAACTCGGTGCTCTACAAGTCCGGCGCCGGGGACGCCCTCACGGTCCTGCAGAAGTTCCTCGACCAGGCGCTGCTGCCGCTCCTGCTGGCGACGGCGGGCGCGGTGCTGCTGACCGGCCGCGCGCGGCTGCTCGCGGTGCCGCCCGTGCTGTACGCCCTGGGGTCGATCGGGACCCTCGACAGCGCCAACGCCTACAGCCGGTTCTTCCAGCCGGTGTGGCCGCTGGTCGCGCTGCTCGCCGCGGTCGCGACGGTGCGCGCCGCGGAGCGCCTGGCCCGGCACCGCGGCGGGGGCCGCCCCGCCGCGGTCGCCGCCGTCACCGTGGGCCTGCTCCTGCTCCTCCTGCCCCCGGCCGGCCTCCGGAGCGTGCACGACTGGCAGCAGCGCTACACCGACTGCCGGGTCGGTGCCCGCGAGTCCGTCCTCGGCTGGCTGGCCACCACCCCGCCGGACACCTCGTTCGCCATCTCCGACGCGGGTCTGGTCCCGGCCCGTGCCGGAGGGCGGCACGTGGTGGACGACTTCTTCCTCAACGAGCCGCTGATCCAGGAGACCGGCCGGCTGCCCGTCGCCGAACGGGCGGACCTGGTGCACGGGCGCGCCCCCGACGTCCTCGTGCTCGCCAGCCGGGACGCCGGGCGGTTCGTGGGCTACTACCCGACGGAGCAGGCGATCTTCGACCACCCGGCCATGTCGGCCTACCGCCTGGCGTTCGTGGCGACCGGGCGCGGCGACTCCTGCGGCTACACCCTCATGGCGTTCCGGCGGTGACCGGCATGGCGTGGACGCTGCCCAACGGCCTCACCGGGCTGCGCCTGCTCGCCGTCCCCTTCCTGGGGGCGGTCCTCGTCCTCGAGGGGGACACCCCCGGCGGCCGGTGGGCGGCCCTCGCGCTGTTCGTGGCCGCGTCCGTCACCGACGTCGCGGACGGCTGGCTCGCGCGGCGCCGCGGCCAGTGCACCGACTTCGGCGCCCTCGTCGACCCCATCGCCGACAAGGCCCTGGTCGCCACGGTGCTGGTCTGCCTGTCCGCCCGGGACCTGCTCCCGTGGTGGGCGACCGTGGTGGTCCTCGCCCGCGAGGCCGCCGTCACGGTCGTGCGCCTGGCGGTCGTGCGCCACGGGGTCATCCCGGCCAGCCGCGGCGGCAAGCTCAAGACGGTGGCGCAGACGGTCGTGATCGTCCTCGCGCTGGCGGCGCCCGGCTGGACGGTGGTGCTGACGGTACTGGTCACCACGACGGTGCTGTGGACCGTCCTGACCGGCCTGGACTACGGCGTCAAGGCGCTGGCGCTCACCAGGTCCCCGGCGCCCGGCCTGGGGTCCTCGACCGTTCCCGGGGCGCCCGCCGGCCCGTGAGCAGGGTCCGGCCGCGGCAGGCAGGGCGGCTCGGCACCACCGGGCAGCTCAGCACCGCGGGGCCGGGGCGAGCTCGCGGGTGAGGTCCGCGCGCAGCCACACCGGGTGGCCGCAGACCTCGGCCACGACCCGGTAGCGCTCGCGCAGCAGGTCCCGCAGCCGGGACCCCTCGTCGATGCCCCACGCGTCCAGGCCGTTGACCTGGACGATCCACGCCGGCGCCTCCGGTCCTGCCAGGGTGGCCCGCAGCCGGGCCTGGTCGGGGTCGAGGGTGCGCATCGCCGCGCTCCACAGGTGCGGATAGGGCGACGGCAGGTCCGCGGCCTCCAGCACGGAGGGGAGGCCGTAGGCCACGAATCCGGTGTCGCCCGCCGCCTTCGAGTCGGCCAGCCACTCGCCGGTCCGCTGGCCGGCCCACGCCGACGGGGCCGTGGCGTGGACCAGGGTGGAGGCCAGGGTGCCCACGAGTGCGGCGGCCACGGCCAGCCGGCAGCAGCCGCGCATCCAGGCGCCGGAGCGGGCGATCGACGGCGCCAGCACGCCGGCGGCGAGGACGGCGGCCGGCGCGAGCTGCAGCAGGTAGGGGGGCCAGTAGGCGCCACCCGACGCGATGCCGACGACGCCGTACACCAGGAGCGGGGTGATCAGCCGCACGCCGGCCGGCTCCGTCCGCGGCGCGCGGCGGCCGGTGACGAGCCAGGTGACCAGGACCGGCAGGAGGCCGGTCACCGTGCCCAGCACCAGCAGCTGCCCCGCCCGGCGGACCGAGTCGCCGGGACTGGTCGACCAGAGGACGTCGAACGCGACGCCGCGGGAGCCGACGAGGTCGTACCAGGCGTCGGCCGGGTCGATCCGGGCGGCCACCAGCCACAGCCCGAGCAGCGCGGTGGGCAGCAGCGCGCCCAGGAGGCCGCCTCCTGCCAGATGGAGGGCGCGGCGGCGGTCCGCGTCGCCTCCCCACCACCCCAGGAGGACCAGGCCGGCGAGCAGCAGCAGACCCTCCACCAGGCTCTGCTTCACCAGCGGCGCGGCGGCGGCGACCGCGCCGGCGGCGACGGCCCAGCCGACCCGGCGCCCGGGAGAGGCGGTGTGCCACGCGGTCAGCGTGAGCGCGAGCGCCGCCATGACCAGGACGGCCCCGAACAGCTCGCCGTCCGCCTGCTCCGCGGCCAGCGCCGGCGAGCACGTGATCGCGGCGGCCACGACGGCGGCCCACCGGCCGCCGGCCGGCCCTGCCAGCAGCACGCCGGCCCGCCAGCCGGCGAGGACGAACACGAGGACGAAGGGGACGGCGAGGGCCCGGATGGCCTGGTCCCACCCGGTCAGCGACGCGATCCGGAAGAGGGCCATGAGCAGCGGCGGGCGGTCGACGAAGTAGTCGCCGTAGAGGAACTCGCCGCCGGTGTGCCACTGCCGCGCCACCAGCAGGTAGCCGCCCTCGTCGTTGCGCAGCGGCCGCAGCACGTAGCTCGCTCGCACGAGGGCCACGACCAGGCAGAGCGGGACGAGGAACCGCCCCGCCGGACTCCCGGGCGACGAGGCGGGCGCGAGGTCCGGGACCGCGGGCGAGGCCACGCCCCATACAACCGCGGACCACCGGCCGGCACCCGCCCGCTCCTGCGGCGTCCGGCCGGACCGGCGCGGCGGGTCCCCGCGCCCCTATCCTCCCCGCGTGGGGAGCGGGCCGGCCCTGGTGGCCGCGGCGGCGGTCGCCGTCGTGCACCTGGCGTTCCTCGGCTACGTCGTCTTCGGCGGCTTCCTGGCGTTGCGCGGGCTGGCCTGGCTGTGGCCCAGCATGGCGACCACCGTCTACGCCGCCGTCATCACCCTGGCCGGTTTCACGTGCCCGCTCACCACCCTCGAGAAGGCGCTGCTCGAGGCCGGCGGGCGGGTGCCCTACGAGGGCAGCTTCATCGCCCACCACCTGCACGGCGTCCTGTTCCCGGCGCGGTTCGAGACGGCGGCCTGGCTGACCTCGACGGGCATCGCGGTCACCTCCTACGTCCTGGCGCTGCGGCGGCACCGGCGCGCCGCCCGCTGACGGGGGCGCGGCCGGGACGGGCGTCCGTGCTGCGCCCCAGCCGGTTGCGTGCAACCCTCGTCCCCGGACGCCCGGCGACCTCGGCGCAGCACCGCGCCTCTCCCCGCGCCCGGCCTCCGGACGAGGTGGTGCGCCCGTGGACGTGGTCGACCTCAGCCGGTTCCAGTTCGCCTCGACCAGCATCTTCCACTTCTTCTTCGTCTCGCTGACCGTGGGACTGGCCTTCCTCATCGCGGTCATGGAGACGATCGCCTACGTCCGCAAGGACCGGCGCGAGGTGTACGGCAAGGCCACCGGCTTCTTCGGCCACCTGTTCCTCATCAACTTCGCCGTCGGCGTCGTCACCGGGATCGTGCAGGAGTTCCAGTTCGGGATGAACTGGAGCGAGTACTCCGACTTCGTCGGCAACATCTTCGGCGTCCCGCTGGCGCTCGAGGTGCTGATGGCGTTCTTCCTCGAGAGCACCTTCATCGGGCTGTGGTGGTTCGGGAAGGACCGGCTCAAGCCGTGGATGCGCCTGGCCAGCATCTGGCTGGTCGCCATCGGCACCCAGATCAGCGCGTTCTGGATCGTGCTGGCCAACGCCTGGATGCACCACCCGGTCGGCTACGAGGTGGTCGACGGCCAGGCGCGGCTCACCGACTTCGGCGCCGTCGTCTTCAACTACAAGGCCTGGCTGTACTTCGCCCACGTCCAGGGCAGCGCCTGGGTGGTCGCCGCGTTCTTCGTCCTCGGCATCAGCGCCTTCCACCTGCTGCGCCGCCAGGACACCGACGTCTACTCCCGGTCGCTGCGCATCGGGTTGGTCTTCGCCGCCGTCGGCACCGTCTTCTCCGTGGTCAGCGGGCACACCGAGGCCCAGGTCGCCCGCGAGGACCAGCCGATGAAGTTCGCGGCGATGGAGGCGCAGTGGGAGACCTCGGAGTCACCCGCCCCGTGGTCGCTGGTCGCGCTCATCGACCAGGACGCCCGGGAGAACCGGTGGAGCATCGAGATCCCCTACGTGGGCTCGATCCTCGCCTACAACAGCCTCGAGGGCCGCTACGACGGCATCAACCAGATCGAGGAGCAGTACGACGCCGCCTACGGCGAGGACGACTACACCCCGCCGGTGGCCTGGGTGTACTGGTCCTTCCGGATCATGGTCGCCATCGGCTCGCTGCTGCTGGCGACGGCGTTCCTCGGCCTGTTCCTCTGGTGGCGGCGCAAGGGCGGCCTGGACACCACCCGCTGGTTCCTGCGCGCGCTGGTCTGGTTTATCCCGCTGCCGTGGATCGCCAACTTCACCGGCTGGATGGTCACCGAGATGGGCCGCCAGCCGTTCATGGTCTACGGCGAGCTCACCGTCACCGAGGGCGTCAGCGCCAACACCGCCGGGGAGGTCCTCGCCGGCCTGGTGGGGCTGTGGGCGGTGTACCTCGCGCTGATCGGCCTGGACATCTACCTGCTCAGCGTGACCGCCCGGGCCGGCATCCACCGCAAGCCGGAGGCCCAGCTGGTCGCCGCGCCCGCGCCGGACTACGAGGACGCCGGCTTCCAGGGGTACGAGAGGCGGAACTGACGGTGGACCTCGTCACGCTCTGGTTCTGGCTCATCGCGCTGACGTTCACCCTCTACTTCTTCCTCGAGGGCTTCGACTTCGGCGTCGACATCCTGCGGCCGACGCTGGCCCGCACCGAGGCCGAGGAGCGCGCGCTCACCGGCACCATCGGCCCGTTCTGGGACGGCAACGAGGTGTGGGTCATCGCCGCCGCCGGGCTGATGTTCTCGACGTTCCCCGTCTGGTACGGCGCGGTGTTCAGCGGCATGTACCCGCTCTTCGTGCTGATCCTGCTGGCGCTGCTGCTGCGCGGGGTCTCCTTCGAGTACCGCAACCAGGTCGACAGCGCGCGCTGGCGGGCGTTCTGGGACTGGATGTCCTTCGGCGGCAGCGTCGTCCCCTCGTTCCTGTGGGGGGTGATCATGGCGAAGCTCATCGAGGGCCTGCCGGTGAACGCCGAGTCCCGCGTCGAGGGCGGGTTCGCCGCGATGTTCACCCCGTTCTCGCTGGTGGGCGGGGTGACGACGTTGCTGCTGTTCATGCTGCACGGCGCGAACTTCCTGCTCCTGCGCCTGCACACCGACACCGTGCTCTACAACAGGGCGCGCACCGCGGCGCTGCGCTGGGGCGCGCTGGCCACCGTGGCGATCGTGGCGTTCGTCGTGATGGGCTACGTGACCGAGGGCCTGTTCGAGAGCTTCGGCGTCGTGCCGTGGGTGTTCCCGGTGCTGGCGTTCCTCACCCTGGCCACCATCTGGCTGGCGCTGTCGCGGCGCCGGGACACCCTGGCGTTCACGATGAGCGGGCTGACCATCCTGTTCGCCACCGTCACGGTGTTCCTCGCCCTGTTCACCCGCGGCGAGGTGCTGCCCTCCACGCTCGACCCCGCCTACGGGCTCACGCTGCGGGAGTCGGCCAGCCAGCACTACACGCTGGTGCTGATGACCTGGGTGGGCGGGATCTTCCTGCCGCTGATCATCGGCTACCAGATCTGGAACTACTACGTGTTCCGGGAGCGGGTGCGGCCCGACGAGGGCGCCCTGACCCACGGCTACTGACGCGCCTCCCGTGAGCGACCCGAGCCCGACGCGGCGGCTGCTCGCCCTGCCCGGTCCCCGCCGGCTGCTGGCCGGCTGCGCGGCCGCGGGCGTGCTGACCTGGGCGCTGCTGGTCGTGCAGTGGGCGCTCGTGGCCGCCGTCGTCTCCCGGGTGGCCCTCGGCCGCGCGGCCCCGGCGGAGCTGACCGGCGCCCTGGCCGGCGTGCTCGCCGCCTGGCTGGCGCGCGCCGCGCTGCTCGGCCTGCGCGACCGCGCCGCCGCCCTCACCTCGGCCCGCGTGCGCCGGGAGCTGCGCGCCGCGCTGCTGCGCCGGCTGCTCGACCTCGGCCCCGCGCACGCCGCCGGCGAGCGCGCCGGTGAGCTGGCCACCACCGTCACCGGGGGCGTGGCGAAGCTCGACGGCGTCGTCGGCCGGCTGGCGCCGGGCGCCGCGGCCGCGGCGGTCGTCCCGCCGCTGGTCGCGGTCACCGTCCTCGTCCTCGACCCGGCCAGCGGCGGCCTGCTGCTGCTCACCGGCCCGCTGCTGGTGTTCTTCCTGTGGCTCACCGGCACCTTCGCCGCGCGGGCCGCCCGTTCGTCGTGGGAGACCCTCGGCCGGCTCGGCGCGGTGCTGGCCGACACCGTGCGCGTGCTGCCGACGCTGGTCGCGCACGGCCGGGCGCGCGGCAGCACCCGGTGGCTCGCCGGTGTCAGCGAGGCGCACCGCGCGGGCACGATGCGGCTGCTGCGCACCGCCTTCCTGTCCGGCTTCGTGCTCGAGTTCGGCGCGGTGCTGTGCACGGCGCTGGTGGCCGTCACCGTCGGCGTGCGGCTGTTCGAGGGCGACCTGCAGCTCGAGCGGGCGCTGCTGGTGCTGCTGCTGACCCCCGAGTTCTTCGCGCCGCTGCGGGCCCTGGGCGCCGACCGGCACGCGAGCCTGGAGGGCCGCCCGGCCGCCGAGCGCGTGTTCGCGCTGCTCGACAGCCCGGCGCCCACCCGCGGCACCCGCCCCGCGCCCGCCGGCGTCCCGGCGCTGGCGCTGCGCGGTGTCACCGTCCGGTACGGCACCCGCACCGCGCTCGACGGCGTCGACCTGGACCTGCCGCCGGGCTCCCGCACCGCGCTCGTCGGGCCCAGCGGCGCCGGCAAGACCACGCTGGTGCGGCTGCTGCTCGGACTCGCGCAGCCCGACGCCGGCACCGTGCTGGTCGACGGCGTCCCGCTCGCCGAGCTCGCCCCCGCGGCCTGGCGCGCCCGCGTGGCGTACGTCCCCGAGCGGCCGTGGCTGCTGCCGGGCACCGTCGCCGACAACGTGCGGCTCGGCCGCCCCGGTGCCTCCGGCGCCGACGTCGCCCGGGCGCTCGACCGGGCCGGGCTCACCGCCCTCGTGCGCGGGCTGCCCCGCGGCGCGGACACCCCGCTGGGGGAGGACGGGGCGCGGCTGTCCGGCGGCGAGCGGGTCCGGCTGGCGATCGCCCGCGCCCTCGTCGCCGACGCCGCGCTGCTCGTGCTCGACGAGCCGACCGGCCAGCTCGACGCCGCCACCGAGCAGCAGGTGCTCGCCGCCCTCGACGAGCTCGCGCGCGGCCGCACCCTGGTCACCGTCACCCACCGCGCCGCCCCGCTGGCCCTGCACGACCGCGTCGTCGGCCTCGACGGCGGGCGGCTCCGGGAGCCGGCGGTGCCCCGGTGAGGGAGGTCCTGGCGCTGGTGCGCGGGCCCCGCGCCGGCCTGGCCGTCGTCCTCGGCGCGCTCACCGTCCTCGCCGGGGCGGCGCTGCTGGCCACCTCCGGCGCGCTCATCACCGGGGCGGCGCAGCGCCCCCGCACCCTGCTGGTGCTCATGCCGCTGATCACCGGCGTGCGGCTGTTCGGCGTCGCGCGGGCCGCGCTGCGCTACGCCGAGCGGCTGGTCACCCACGACGTCACGCTGCGGGCGGTCGCCGCGGTGCGCGAGCGCGTGCTCGAGCGCCTCGTGCCGCTGGCGCCCGCGGCCCTCGTCGGGGTCCGCGGCGGGGAGCTGCTGGCCCGGGTGCGCGCCGACGTCGACGAGCTGCAGGGCGTCGTCGTCCGGCTGGTCGCGCCGGCCGGCGTCGCCGTGCTGGCCGGCGGCGCCGCCGTCACGCTCACCGCGCTCGTGTCCCCGCCCACCGCGGCCGTCCTCGCGGGACTGCTGCTCGTCCTCGGCACCGCCGTCCCGGCGGCTGCCGCGCGGGCCGGGCGCCGCGCCGCGGTCGCCGCCGCCCGGGCCGACGCCGACGTCACCGCCGACACCCTCGACCTGGTCCGGGGCCTGACCGACCACCTCACCGCCGACGGCGGCGCCACGGCCCTGCGCGCGCTCGACGGGCACCTGCAGCGGCAGGAGGAGGCCGAGCGGGCGGCCGCGCGGCTGGCCGCCGTCACCACCCTGTGCCGGGAGGGCGTCCCCGGCCTCGGTCTGGTGGCGGCGCTGTGGATCGTCGGGCAGGACGTCGCCCGCGGGGACACCGGCGCGCCGCTCCTGGCCGCCTGCGCGCTCGGCGTGCTCGGCGCCTTCGAGGCGGTCGGCGGCCTGGGCGCCGCCTGGAGCGCGGCCGGCGGCATCACGGCGGCCGCGCGGCGGGTGGCCGAGCTGGGGAACCGCCGTCCGGCGGTGGCCGACCCGCTGGACCCGCTGCCCCCGCCGGCCGGCTCCGTCCTGCGCCTCGAGGGCGTGACCGTGGTCCACCCGGGCGCGCCCGCCTCGGTCCTCGCCGGGCTGGACCTCGACCTCCCCGCGGGTGCGAAGGTCGCGCTCACCGGGCCGAGCGGGGCGGGCAAGAGCACGGTGCTCGCGCTGGCCGCCCGCGTCCGCGACCCCGACGCCGGCCGGGTCACCCTCGGCGGCACCGACCTGCGCCGGCTCCCGCTCGACGGCGTCCGGTCGCGGGTGCTGTGGAGCGCGCAGGAACCGCAGGTGCTCGGCAGCACCCTGGCGGCCAACCTGCGCCTCGGCCGGCAGGACGCGACCGACGACGAGCTGCTCGCCGTCCTCGCCGACCTCGGGCTGGGGGCGCTCGCGGTGTCGCCGGGCCTGGGCGGCTGGGTGGGCGAGGGCGGGTCGCGGCTGTCGGCGGGGGAGCGGGCCCGGGTGGCGCTGGCGCGCGTGCTGCTGAGCCCGGCGGACGTGCTGCTGCTGGACGAGCCCACCGCGCACCTCGACCCGGCCACCGCGGAGCGGGTGCTCGGCCTGCTGGCCCGCGACCCGCGGGCCGTGCTGCTGGTCACGCACGACGTGGCCACCCTCGACGACCGCTGGCGGATCGTCGGGCTCGGCGCGCCCGCGCCGCTCAGCCGGTGAGCACCGCCCAGCCGTGCGGCGGCAGCTCGACGGCGTCGCGCCGGACCGTGGCGGCCCCGGCGAGGACCGTCCCCGCGCGGGGCGCGGGCACGCGGGCCGCGGCGTCGCCGAGGTTGAGCGCCACCAGCAGCCGCTGCCCGTCGCCGGCGACCGCGTAGACCAGCTGCTCGTTGGCCACGTGCACCTGCTCGGGCGCGGCGGTGTGCAGCCAGCGGTGCCGGCGGCGCAGCCCGATGAGTTCCTGGTGCACGGCGAACGTCGGGGCGCCGAGCGGGGACAGCCCGGTGGGGTCGGCCGGGAACGGCGGCCGGACGGCGTCGTCGCCCCCGGCGCGGTGCTCCTTGACGCCGGTGAACGCGTGGTCGTCGCCGGCCCACACCGCCGGGGTGCCGCCCACGGTGAACAGCACCGCCAGCGCGTGCGGCAGGTGCCGCGGGTCGCCGACGGCGCTGGCGATGCGGGTGACGTCGTGGTTGCCGACGAACGTCCACGGGACGAAGGAGCACAGGAACTCCCCGTGCCGCTGCAGCGACCAGGCCAGCTCGAACAGGTTCCGCTCGGCGAGCCCGTGCCAGACCGCCTGCCACAGCTCGTACTGGGTGACCGAGTCCAGCCCGCCCTCGGCGACGATCCGCGGGTAGTCGCCGTGGATGACCTCGCCGACGACGTAGGCGCCGGGGTGCGCGGCGCGCACGGCGGGCAGCACCCGCGCCCAGAACGACGGCGGCACGGCGTAGGCGGCGTCCAGGCGCCACCCGTCGGCGCCGCGGTCGAGCCAGTGCGTCATCACCCGGGTGACCAGGTCGGCGACGGCGGGGGAGGAGTGGTCGAGCTCGACGAGGATGTCGTGGCCCTCGAAGACGTCGGCGCGCGGCGCGGTGCCCGGCGTCCAGCCCTCCGGCCAGGACAGCCGGAACAGCTCCGCCGTCGGGGCGCCCGGGCCCTGCTCGACCACGGCGCGGAAGGCGGGGTGCTCGCGACCGACGTGGTTGAACACCCCGTCGAGCAGCACCCGGATGCCCCGCTCGCGGGCCGCGGCGAACAGCGCGTCGACGTCGGCGTCGTCGCCCAGGCGCGGGTCGACCCGGAAGTGGTCGACGGTGTCGTAGCCGTGGGTGGAGCTGGCCGCGATCGGCCCCAGGGCCAGGCCGTTGCAGCCGAGGGCGAGCAGGTGGTCCAGCCACCGCTGCAGGTGCGGCAGCCGGTGCCGGACCTCCCCGGGCGGCAGGGCCTCCCGCTCGGCGCCGGTGAAGGACAGGGGGTGCACCTGCCACCAGATCGCGTCGGACGCCCAGGTCGGCACGGGTCCCCTCTCGCTCGCGTGCGACCGGCCGGCCGCCGGGACAGTCTCCCCGGCGGCCGCCTCAGACGTCGCGGCGGCCGAAGGACAGCGCGGCCAGCCCGCCGATCAGCACCAGCCAGACGGCCACCCACACCAGGTAGCCGCCGCTCAGCGGGGCGATCGCCAGGAACGGCGATCCCTCGAAGCCGGCCGCGGCCAGCGACGTCGTGTCCTGGAAGGCGTGCATGGCCCCGCGCCACAGCCCGTCGGTGGGCAGCAGCATCCGCGAGACCTCGCCGACCCGCGCCACGCCGTCGTTGCCGATCAGCTCGCCGACGCTGCCGACGACCCCGGCCACCCAGGTGGCGCCGAACAGGCCGACGGCGACGATGCCCGAGGCCATCGGGGAGACGGCGGTGGCCAGCAGCAGCGCCAGCGTCATGAGCACCGTCGTCTGCGCGGCGAGCAGCAGCAGCCCGACCACCGGGTCCGGCGGCCAGAAGCCCACCGCCCAGTACACGACGGCGAACTGCGCGAGCCCCGCGGCGAACACGTACCCGGTGCCGAAGGCGACCAGCCCGAGCCACTTGCCGGCGAGCACGGTGGCGCGGCGCACCGGCCGGGCCAGGATCGACAGCGCCTGTCCCGACTCGACCTCCCCGGACAGCGTCGGCCCGGCGAGGAAGGCGGTGCCCAGCGCCGCGATGAGGCTGTAGCCGAACATCACCAGGTTGAGCAGCTGGGAGGCGAACAGCCGGGCCTCGCCGCTGGTGAGCGCGCCGAACTCCGGGTCGACCGTGGCGAGCTTGGCGAAGCCCCACGCCGACAGGCCCAGCAGCGCGAGGGTGAGCAGGCCCAGGGCCCGCAGCACCTTGCGGCGGGCGGCCTCGCGCAGGGTGAGGCCCGCGAAGGTGAGCGCCGTGCTCATGCGTGCTCCTCCCGCAGGATGCCGAGCAGCCGCTCCTCGAGGCTGATCCGCACCGGCTCGACGGCGTGCACCCGCACGCCCAGGGCCACCAGGTCGGCCACCAGCGCGGGTACGACGGCGTCCTCCTCGCCGGCCGGCAGCGCCACGGTGACCTCGCGGCCGGTGCGGGTGACCGCGCCGACCGCCGCCATCCGCGCCTCCGCGGCGGGGGTGAGCCCGTCCAGCCGCAGCCGCAGCTCGCGCTGGCCGAGCAGCTCGGCGAGCGTGCCGGAGGCGGCGACCCGGCCGCGGTCGAGGATGACCACCCGGTCGCAGACCCGCTCCACCTCGCCGATCAGGTGCGAGTTGAGCAGCACGGCCACGCCGCGCTCGCGCAGGTCGAGCACCACGTCGCGGACGTCGACCCGGCCCAGCGGGTCCAGCGCGCTGGTCGGCTCGTCGAGGACCACCAGCTCCGGGCGGGCCACCAGCGCGACGGCCAGGCCGAGGCGCTGCTGCATGCCCTTGGAGAACCCGCCCACCCGGTCTCCGCTGCGCGCGGCCAGCCCGACCCGGGCCAGCACGTCGGCCTGCTCGGCGGCCGGCACCCGCGCCCCGGACAGGCGCACGTGCAGCGTGAGCACCTCGGCGGCGGTCAGCCACGGCTGGTAGCGGAAGAGCTCGGGCAGGTACCCGACCCGCTCGCGGGCGCGGGGGTCGCGGCCGGGGCGCCCGAGCAGCAGCACCTCGCCGTCGTCGGGCCGCACCAGGCCGAGCAGCATCTTGATGACGCTGGTCTTGCCGGCGCCGTTGGGGCCGAGCAGGCCGACCACCTCGCCGCGGCCGACGCTGAAGGAGACGCCGTCGACGGCGGTGCGTTTCCCGTACCGCTTGCGCAGCCCCGAGCACCACACCGCCGGGGACGGCGGCAGCTGCTCGAGCAGCGCTGCGGCGTCCCCGGCGGCGGCGGTGCGACCGGCGGTCAGCCGAGGTCCCGGGCGACGGCGAGGACCTCGTCCTCGGACAGCGACCCGGCCACGCCGGTGACCACGCCGTCCTCGACCCAGACGACGCCGTGCAGGGTGCCGTCGCGGGTGGCGAGCACCGTGGCTTCGGTGCCGTCGACGTCGGCGGTGGAGACGGTGGCGAGCTCGGCCGGGACCGGCAGGGGCAGCGTGGTGCCGTCGCCGGTGAAGGTGCGCAGCTGGGCGGCGAGCTCGTCGGGCAGGCCCGGCAGGCCGAGCAGGTAGTCCCGCGCGGTCTCGAACGGGACGCCCGACGAGTAGGCGACCGGCGCGGTGACCCGGCCGACCACCAGCGCCGGCACCCCGCGGGCCTCCGACCACACGGCGGCGACGCCGGGGCCGGCCTCGAGCCGGAAGGTGGCGCCGTCGAGCCCGGCCGGGGGCGGCGGCAGCGTCTCGCCGGCCGCCGCGGCGGCCTGCGCGGCCCGGTCGGCGGAGAAGGTGAACTCCGCGACCGCCCGGCCGCCGACGGTCCAGGCCGGCTCCCCGGTGACCCCGGTGGGCAGCTCGGCGACCTCCGGGGCCTCGAGGCCGGTGGCGTCCTCCGCGGCGGCGGCGTCGGCCACCTCGCGCACGTCGGGCTCGGACACGAACGTCACGTCGCCGTAGGCGGTGAGGTCGGGCAGGCCGACCAGGTCGGTGGTGCTCACCGGGACGGCGGCCACCTCCTCGGTGCGGAACACCTGCAGCCAGTCGGCGGCGGCCGCGGCACCGGCGCCGCCGAGGACGACGACCACGCCCATGGCGGCGACGACGGGGCTGCGCAACGCGCCGCGCCAGCGGCTCGCCCGGGCCGGCGCGGGGGCCGACGCGGGGGTCGGGCGGGCCTGCGCGGCGACGGCGGCCGACAGCCGGTGCCAGGCGGCGTCGGTGCCGGCGGCCCCGGCGGCGGGGGACAGGGCGGCGGGGGACAGCGCGGCAGGGGACAGCGCGGCCCCGACGGCGTCGGCGTCGGCGCGGGCCCGGGCGAGGCCGGCCAGGCACACGTCGCAGCCGGCGACGTGCGCGCGGTCGGCGTCGGCCACGCCGGCCGGCTCGTCGACGAGGCGGCGCAGCGTGCCGTCGGTCGGGTGGCGGTCAGCGAACAGGCGCATGAGAGGTCAACTCCTCGCGAAGGGCGGACTCGGCGCGTCGGACGGTGGTGCCGACGCTGCCGGGGGACAGGCCGAGGGCGGCGGCGACGTCGGCGTAGCTCAGGCCGCTGTGCCGCAGCACCAGGGCCACGGCCTGCTTGCGCGGCAGCCGGGCGAGGGCGGCGCGGACGCGGCCGGACTCCTCGCGTGAGACGACGGTGTCGGCGACGTCGGGGGCGGACAGGGGACCGTCGGCGGCCGCCTCCTCCCGGGCGGCGCGGCGGCGGCCCGAGCGGAGGTGGTTGAGGGCGGTGTGGGCGGCGGCGACGGCGAGCCAGCCGGGCGCCTCGGCGGCGGGCACCGCCGAGCGGGCGAAGGACAGGAACACCTCCTGGGCGACGTCCTCCGCCTCGTCCCGCGAGCCGAGCACCCGGGCCGCGACCGAGACGACCGCCGGGTAGCCGGTGCGGAAGACCTGCTCCAGGTCGGCCCGGACGGCGCCCGGCGCTCCTGCCACGGCTGCGTCCCCCCGCCTGCCTCGCTCCCGCACGGCGCCCCGTACCGACGCGGTCCGGAGGGCGGCGGCCGGTGCCTGCCTCACGACGTCCACATCCCTACAGCACCGCCGGCGCCGCGGATGTGACACGCCGCCCGGACGGGAGCACGAGGCGACAGGATGGGCGGGCGTCCCGGCGCCCGCCGGGCCCGGGTCCAGGAGGTCGCCGTGAGCAACCACGTCTACCGGCTCAGCGAGATCGTCGGCAGCAGCCCCGCCGGCGTCGACGACGCCATCCGCACCGGCATCGCCAAGGCTGCGCAGACGGTGCGCAACGTCGAGTGGTTCGAGGTCACCCAGGTGCGGGGCCAGGTCGTCGACGGCGAGGTCGCGTACTTCCAGGTCGCGATGAAGATCGGCTTCCGCGTGGAGGACTGACCGCTCAGCGGGGGTCGAACGGCACCACCGCGTCGGGCCGGACCGGGATCGGGTTGGGCCACTGCGAGGCGGTGCCGGTGATGGGCTGCGCGTCGGTGACGACGGTGTGCGGCGTGCCCGGGTAGACGGCCAGCACGCGGGCCGGGTCGGTCAGCGTCTCGGTGTGCTCGACGAGCTCCCCCCGGCGGAGGAACGACGTCGTCCGCTCCCCGCGCAGCTCCGCGCCGACCTCGGCCACCCAGCGCGCGCCCTCGTGGGTCCAGGTGACCGAGCGGACCCGCTCGGCCGGCGGGGCGGGCTCGACCCCGGCGAACTCCGCGAGGGCCTCGTAGAGCCGCTCGGCCTGGTCGTCGTCGGTGGCGCGGGGGAGGAAGAACGTCGGCACGCCGGCATCCTCCCCGGCGCCACCGACATCACCCGTCCGCGAGCCCGGCGTAGGTGGTGCGCAGCTCGCGCTTGAGGATCTTGCCGCTGGCGTTCTTCGGCAGCGCGTCGGCGAGCGCCACGTGCCGCGGCGTCTTGAACCCGGCCAGCCGCTCCCGGCAGAAGGCGACGAGCTCGCCGGGGTCGACCGGCTGCCCGTCCCGGGGGACGACGACGGCGGTGACCGCCTCGATCCAGCGCGGGTGCGGGATGCCGAAGACGGCGACCTCGGCGACGGCCGGGTGCTGGTAGAGCACCTCCTCGACCTCGCGGCTGGCCACGTTCTCCCCGCCGGTCTTGATGACGTCCTTCTTGCGGTCGACGACGGTGATGTAGCCGTCGGCGTCCATGACGCCGAGGTCGCCGCTGTGGAACCAGCCGTCGCGGAACGCCTCGGCGGTCTTCTCCGGGTCGTTCCAGTAGCCGGCCGTGGCGTGCGGGCTGCGGTGCACGATCTCGCCCTCGACGCCGGGCCCGACCGGCTGCCCGAGGTCGTCGACCAGGCGGGTCTCGCCGTTGAGGCAGGCGGTGCCGGCGGAGCCCGGCTTGCGCAGCTGGTCCTCCGGGGACAGGACGAGCGCCAGCGCCGACATCTCGGTCTGCCCGTAGAAGTTGAACAGCGCCATCCCCGGCAGCCGGCGGGACAGCTCCTCCACGGTGGCCACCGGCATGATCGAGGCGCCGTAGTAGCCCTTGGCCAGCGACGACAGGTCGCGCCGGTCGAAGTCGGGGTGCCGCAGCAGGCCGATCCACACCGTCGGCGGGCAGAACAGGCTGGTGATCCGCTCCCGCTCGATGGTCTCCAGCACGCGGGCGGGGTCGGGCGCGTCGAGGACGACGTTGGTGCCGCCGAGGTAGAGCGCCGGCATGAGGAACACGTGCTGGGCGGCGACGTGGAACAGCGGCAGCGCGTGCAGGGCGACGTCGTCGGGGGAGTAGCGGCCGTCGACGATGCAGCTGACGTACTGGGTGACCAGGCTGCGGCTGGTCATCATCACGCCCTTGGGCCGCGACTCGGTGCCGCTGGTGTACATCAGCTGCAGCACGTCGTCGTCGGCGACGGGGACGTCGACGGGGGTGGCGTCCCCGTGCGCGGTCCACGCCTCGTAGGGCTCCCACCCCTCGGGCGCGCTGCCCTCGCCGCCGAGCACGCCGCGCAGCACGACGTCGCCGTCGCGGCCGGACAGGGCCAGCGCCTCCTGCGCCACCGGGAGCAGGGCGGCCTCGGCGACGACGCCGGTGGCCCCGGAGTGCTCGAGGATGTAGGCGACCTCGCCGGCCTGGAGCATGAAGTTGACCGGGACGGCGATCGCGCCGAGGCGGGCGAGGGCGAAGGTGAGCACCACGTAGCCGTCGTCGTTGTGCGACAGCAGCGCCACCCGGTCGCCCCTCGCCACCCCGCGGGCGGCGAGCGCGTTCGCGGTCCGGTCGACGACGGTGTCGAGCTCGGCGTAGGTGTGGGAGCGGTCGCGGAAGCGCAGCGCCGTGCGGCCCGGTGCGCGGGCGGCGGAGCGGCGCAGCAGGTCGGCGAGGCCGTGCCGGCGCGCCCTCGTGGTGGTCGCGGTGAGCTGCTCGTCGAACACTGGGGGCTCCTCCGCCGCCGTCGGTCCCGGGACGCGCCGGGTGTAGCAGCAGCGGACACCCGGCGTCGAGGGAGCCGACGGCCCTGACACGGGCGCGGACTCCGGGCAATGTCGCCGGCCGCCGCATCACCGGCCCCGGATGTGGTGCCACGGCACACTCCGGCGCGATCCCCAGAGGAACTGGTCGGAGCCGTATCACCGACAGGTCACAGTCCTGTCGTTCCTGCCCGACCTGCCTTGACCTGCGCCCTATCGTTCCGCGCCATGTGGCCCATCTCACGTCCGGGACAGCCGCCCGCGGAGGCGCCGTGCTGACCGTCGACTCGCTGCGCGTGACCTACGGCGGTGCCGTCGAGGCCGTCCGCGGCGTCTCGATGGAGGTGCCCGACCGCTCCGTCGTCGCGGTGCTCGGCAGCAACGGCGCCGGCAAGAGCACGCTGCTGCGGACCATCTCCGGCACGCTGCGGCTGCACCGCGGCCGGGTCGACGCCGGCACGGTGCGCTTCGAGGACACCGACCTCACCCGGCGCGACGCCGGCCAGATCGTGCGCCGCGGCGTGGTGCAGGTGCCCGAGGGACGGCGCATCTTCGGCCGGCTCACCGTCGAGGAGAACCTGCGCGCCGGCGGCATGGGCAACCGCGACCGCGCCGCCAAGGCGAAGGCCGTCGCCCGCGTGCACGACCTGTTCCCGGTGCTGCGTGAGCGCGCCGGGCAGCGGGCCGGCCTGCTGTCCGGCGGCGAGCAGCAGATGCTCGCCATCGGCCGCGCGCTGATGGCCAGCCCCCGCCTGCTGCTGCTCGACGAGCCCTCGCTCGGCCTCGCGCCGCGCGTCATCGGCCAGATCGGCGAGGTCATCGCCGAGATCAACCGCCAGGGGACGGCGGTGCTGCTGGTCGAGCAGAACGCCACCATGGCCCTCGGCGTCGCCGACCGCGCCTACGTCCTCGACGTCGGCCGGGTCTCGCTGTCCGGCGACGCCCGCGAGCTCGCCGCCACCGACGAGGTGCAGCGCCTCTACCTCGGCCACACCGGCGACGCCCCGGTCCGCCGGGAGGACACCGCCGCGCGCCGCACCCTCTCGCGGTGGACGGCGTGAGCGCCGCAGCGCCCGGGAGCACCCGGGACACCACCCGCGACGACGTCCCGCCGGTCGAGGTCGACGGCGTCAGCGTCGCCTTCGGCGCGATCAAGGCGCTGAACGACGTCTCCTTCACCGTCGCCCCCGGCTCCATCCACGCCGTCATCGGCCCCAACGGCGCCGGCAAGTCGACGCTGTTCAACGTCCTGTCCGGCGTCTACCGGGCCACCTCCGGCGAGGTGCGCTTCGGCGACGCGGTGCTGAGCTCCATGCGGCCGTTCCAGATCGCCGGCGTCGGCGTGGCCCGCGCCTTCCAGAACATCGCGCTGTCGGGCGCGCAGACCGTCGCCGAGAACCTCATGCTCGGCCGCCACCACCTGACGAAGGCGGGGTTCCTCTCCTCCGGGCTGCGGCTCCCGCGCGCCACCCGGGAAGGGAGGAAGCACGGCGAGCGGATCCGGGAGATCGCCGAGTTCCTCGACCTCGGCGACAAGCTGCACACCCCCGTCGGCGTGCTCTCCTACGGCGACCAGAAGCGGGTCGAGGTGGCCCGCGCGCTGTGCATCGAGCCGCGGCTGCTGCTGCTCGACGAGCCGGTGGCCGGCATGAACGCCCAGGAGACCGAGCGGATGGCCGGGGCGATCCGCGAGATCCGGGCGGCGCTGGGCATCTCGGTGATCCTCGTCGAGCACGACATGGGGATGGTCATGTCGCTGGCCGACCGGGTGACCGTCCTCGACTTCGGCCGGCGCATCGCCGACGGCACCCCCGCGCAGGTCCAGTCCGACCCCGAGGTCATCCGCGCCTACCTGGGCTCCGGCACCGAGACCGACCCGGCCGAGGCGGCCGCCGCCCACACCACCGACGCCACGGGGAGCCCGGCGTGACCCAGTTCCTGTCCCTGCTGCTCAACGGCATCTCGCTGGGCGCCATCTACGCGCTCATCGCGCTCGGCTTCGTGATCATCTTCAAGGCCAGCGAGGTCGTCAGCTTCACCCACGGGTCGCTGCTGCTGCTCGGCGCCTACTCGATCGCCCGGCTGTCGGAGCCCCTCGGCTTCCTGGCCGCCGTGCTCGTCGGCGTGCTGATCACCGCGTTCGCGGCGTTCCTGGTGGAACGGCTGATCATCAACCGGCTGCGCGGCGCCCCGGTGATCAGCCTCGCCATCGTCACCATCGGCGTCGACATCATCCTGCTCACCGAGCTCATCCGGCAGATCGGCCCGGACATCCTCAACGTGCCCCACCCGTGGGGCGGGGACTCCGTGCGCATCGGCGGCGTCGGCATCAGCGAGAACCGGCTCATCGCCATGGGCGTGGCCGGCATCCTCATCGTCGCCTTCTTCGTCGCCTTCAAGTACTCCAGCTGGGGCGTGGCGATGCGCGCCTCGGCCGAGGACGGCGAGGCGGCCGCGCTCATGGGCATCCGCCAGGGCCGGGTCTCGGCGCTGGCCTGGATCGTCGCCGGCGTGCTCGCCGCGGTGGCGGCCCTGTTCCTCGTCGGTGCCCCGACGCCCGGCGTGAGCGCCGCGGCCTACACGGTGGCGCTGCGCGCCTTCCCCGCGGCGATCCTCGGCGGCCTGGACTCCACCGGCGGCGCGCTGGTCGGCGGGCTGCTCATCGGGATCACCGAGGCGATGGCGGCGGGCTACCAGGAGCAGCTGTCCTTCCTCGGCCGCGGCTTCGGCGAGGTCGCCCCCTACGTCGTGATGATCATCGTGCTGCTGGTCCGCCCCTCCGGCCTGTTCGGGACCAAGGAGCTGACACGTGTCTGACACCCTCTCCGCCCCGGCCGGGGCCACCCGCACCGGCGCGGCGGCGCCGGCCCGCGCGGCCCGCTCGCCGATGCGGTTCCTCAAGCCGCTGCTGCTGCTCGCGCTGCTCGCCCTCCTGCTGGTCCTCCCGCTGTACGTGGAGGAGTTCTGGCTGCGCACCGGCTTCGCCGTCGCCGGGGCGATCGTGGGCGCGATCGGGCTGAACCTGCTGGTGGGCACGACCGGCCAGCTGTCGCTGGCGCACGCGTTCTTCCTGGCGGTCGGCGCGGTCAGCTACACGTTCATCTCCGGGGAGTCCGGCGGCCTGGGCACCCGGGCGGTGCTGCGCGGGCTCGGGTTGCCGCCGATCGTCGGGATGGTCGTCGGCGTGCTGCTCGCCGGCCTCGCGGGGCTGCTGTTCAGCCCGATCGCGGCCCGGCTGCGCGGCATCTACCTCGGCGTCGCCTCGCTCGGCCTGGTCTTCATCGGCGTCCACGTGCTCAACACCTGGACGCCGGTGACCGGCGGGTTCAACGGCCGCTCGGTGCCGGAGTTCTCGCTGTTCGGGTTCAGCTTCGGCAACGACGACCCGCAGCTGTTCGTCCTGGGCGTGCCGTTCCGCGAGGCCGAGCGCCTCTGGTACCTCGGCCTGGTCCTCGCGCTCGCCGCTTACGTCTTCGCCCGCAACCTGCTGCGCAGCCGGCCCGGCCGGGCGCTGCAGACGCTGCGCGACAGCGAGGTCGCGGCGTCGGTCATGGGCGTCAACGTCCAGGCCTACAAGGCCCGGGTGTTCCTGGTCAGCTCGATGTACGCCGGGCTGTCCGGGGTGATGTACGCGCTGAGCATCGGCAGCATCGCGCCGGAGTCCTTCGGCCTGACCGTGTCGATCCTGTACCTGGCGATGATCGTGCTGGGCGGGCTCGGCTCGGTGGCCGGTGCGGCCCTCGGCGCGGCGTTCGTCACCGCCCTGCCGCTGGTGTTCCAGCAGTTCGCCGACGTGCTGCCGCTGGTCAGCTCCCCGGGCGAGGGCGGCATCGCCGCGGGCATCGCCGCCCGCTACCTGTTCGGCGCCGCGGTCATCCTCGTCGTCCTCTTCGAGCCCGGCGGCCTCGCCGGCTTCGCCAACCGCTTCCGCCGCCGAGGGCGAGCCCCCGGCCGCGGATCCCCGAGCGCCTCCCCGGCCTCGGCGGCCGACCGTCCCACCGACACCGACCCGTCCGATCCACCAGCGCAAGGGAGCAGCACCAGATGAGAGCAGGTACGCGTCTGCGGGGGGCCACCGTCCTGACGGCGGCGGCGGTCGTCGCCGTCACCGGCTGCAGCACCAAGGCGCCGGACAGCGGCGGGGGCGGCGGCGGTGGCGGCGGTGAGGCCAGCGAGGTGACCACCGACGTCGGCGTCGAGGGCACCACCATCCGCCTCGGCGTCCTCACCGACCTGACCGGTGTGTTCGCCGCGCTCGGCACCGACATCACCAACGGCAACACGCTGTACTGGCAGGACAACCAGGTCTGCGACACCTACGACGTCGAGCTCGACGTCCAGGACACCGGCTACGTGCCGCAGCAGGGCGTGCAGCTCTACAGCGGCATGAAGGACAACGTCCTGGCCATGCAGCAGACGATCGGCTCGCCGATCAACACCGCGCTGGCGCCGGAGTACGAGGCCGACTCGATGGTCAACTTCCCGTCGGCGTGGGCGCGGACCCTCACCGAGATCCCGGGCACCGGCGTCCTCGGCGCCACCTACGACGTCGAGCTGGCCAACGGCTACCAGTACCTGTTCGACCAGGGCCTGCTGGCCGACGGCGACAAGGTCGGCCACATCTACTTCGAGGGCGAGTACGGCGAGAACGGCCTCGCCGGCACCCGCGCGGTGGCCGAGGCCCGCGGCCTGGAGGTGGTCGAGGCGCAGATCAAGTCCTCCGACCAGGACATGTCGGCGCAGATCACGCAGTTCGCCTCCGAGGGCGTCAACGCGATCGTGCTGACCGTCGCGCCGGCGCAGACCGCCTCGGCGGCTGCGGTGGCGCAGGCGGCCGGGCTCGACGTGCCGATCCTCGGCAGCAACCCGGTGTTCGCGCCGGGCCTGCTGCAGGGCCCGTCGGCGCAGTGGCTCAAGGACCACCTGTACGTGGCCTCGCCGATCACCGCGTGGGACGCCCAGCCCGAGCTGCTCGAGCAGTACCAGGCGGCCTACCCGAACACGACGCCGAGCCTCGGCGCGGTCTTCGGGTACGCGATGGGCGACGTGATGAACCAGGTGCTCACCGCGGCCTGCGAGAGCGGCGACCTCACCCGCGAGGGCGTCACCGCCGCGTTCGGCGAGCTGAGCGACGTCGACACCAGCGGCCTGCTGGTGCCGATCGACGCCTTCGAGACCGGCGTCTCGCCGAGCACGCAGAGCTTCATCCTGCGGCCGGCCGACGTCCCCGGCGGCGCCGAGGTCGTGCAGGACGCGTTCGAGGGCGAGCTGGCCGGCGAGCTCGCGGGCTGAGGAAGGACCCCCGTGCCCCCCGGCCCTCGCTGACGCTCGGGCCGGGCCCCTGCACGGGGGCCGTTCCAGCACGTCACCTGGCGCCCCCTCCCGACACGGGAGGGGGCGCCGGTGGCGTGTCCGGGGCCGCTCAGCCCAGGACGGGCAGCTCGATCCGCGAGGGGTGCGCGGCGTCGCCGAGGACCTCGAACCGGCACGGGCGGCCCGACGCCGGCACCGCGAACGGGTCGCCGGTGCCGAGGTTGCGGGCGAACCGCGGGAACGCGCCGCCGGCCACCTGCACCCGCAGCCGGTGCCCCGCGCGGAACCGGTAGGCGGTGGGGAAGAGCTCCACGTCGACGGCGAGCGCCCCGTCGGCGCCCACGGTGACGTCGGCGGCCGGCACCGAGCGCGGGTCCAGCCGCCGGATGCCGTCGACGACGTTGCGCGACACCCCGGCCGGGTCGACGTCGCACAGCCGCACGAACAGGTCGGCGTGCGCCAGCTCCGGGCGCACCGAGACCCGCGCGCGGACGTGCCCGACGACGTCGAGGTCGCGTTCCAGCACCGGCCCGGTCCACACGAGCACGTCGTCGCGGGCCTCGACGGCGCGGTTGTCGGCCTGCTTGCCGGGCCGCTCCAGCAGCGGGCCGCCGACGGTCGGCGTCGGGTCGGCGGGGTCGTGGGTGAAGGTGCGCGGCGCCTCGCCCGGCGTCCCCGCGTCGCCGGTGAGGGTCCCGTCGGCGCGCAGGTGCAGCACCTCGGCGCGGGTGCCCGGCGGCGGCCACGACGTCGTCTCCAGCCAGGTGCCGGCCTGCTGCAGGTACAGCCGCACCGGCGCGCCCGAGGGCGCCGGGGCGCCCTGCAGGTGGTGGCGCAGCCATGCGACGTCGGTGCGCACCGCCTCCCGCAGCTCCGCCGGGTCGCCGTGCAGCCAGGGCCCGACGGTGACCCGGACCGGGACGCCCGCGGCCTGCAGGCGGGTGACGTCGGTGAGCTGGGCGGCGGCGAACAGGTCCCACCAGCCGGTGACCATGTTGGCCGGCGGCATGCGGGAGAGGTCGGCGCCGTCGTGGTCGGCGACGGCCCAGAACGGGTCGCCGGGGGCGGCGTGGCCGGTGAAGTCGCGCCAGAACGGCACGGGCGCGCCGACGACGGCGGTGTCGGCGGCCTGCAGCGGCAGCAGCCGCAGCGCCCGGTCCACCCGGGCCCGCAGGCCCGGGTTCAGCGGGGCGGGCAGCCCGCCGGCCTCCTGCCGCCCGATGGCCACCGACCAGCGCAGCGCGTTCTCCAGGCCGGGCGCCCCGTGGTCGTAGAAGGCGGTGGTGATCCGCGCGGCGGTCACGTGCGGGGAGACCGCGACCAGCGGCGGGTCGGCGTAGGGGGCCACCGCCCACTGGGTGTGGCCGAAGTAGCTGGCGCCGGTCATGGCCACCCGGCCGTCGCACCAGTCCTGCGCGCGTAGCCACGCCAGGGTGGCCAGGCCGTCCTCGCGCTCGGTGGTGAACGGCCGGAAGTGCCCGCCCGAGCCGAAGGTGCCGCGGGTCGACTGCACGAAGACCTGGAACCCGCGCCGGGCGAAGGGCGCGGCCAGGGCGTGCGCCAGCAGCCCGGCGCGGCCGTAGGGCAGCCGGATGAGCACGACGGGCAGCGGGCCGGACGCCGCGGCGGGGCGGTAGTGGTCGCCGAGCAACGTGACGCCGTCGGGCACGGGAACGGCGACGCCGCGCTCGACGGTGTAGCGGGTGGCCCGCAGCGGCAGCCCCAGGGCCGCGTCCGCGAGGAGCCCGCCCAGGCGTGCCGCTGCGCTCATCCCGCCGTCCTCCCGGTCGCCGACCCGACGCGGGCCACTCTGCCGGACCCCGCGCCGGGCCGCGTCCCGGTCCTGGGCCAGGTGATGTGCGGTCGCGGCGCGTTCCGGCGGGCGGATGCGCCGCAACCGCACATCACCGGCGACCGGTGGACGCCGGTGGCCCGGTCCGGGCGCCGGGACGGGTCACCCGGGTCCGACGATGTGCGCCGGCGCCTCAGCCGCGGGGGCGGGGCGGCGCGACCGGCTCCTCCAGCCAGTTCCAGCTGTGGTGGCTGAACAGCGTCTTGTTGCCGTGCGAGTCGTAGACGACGAGGTGGCCGGTGGCGGTGAAGCTGAAGCGGGCGGCGTCGTCGAAGCGGAGCACCTCGCCGTCGGCGCGGTGGAGGTCGAAGGCCATGCCGGAGCGTGGCACGGCGGCCGCGGCGCGGCAGGTCCGCACGGACCGATGACGCGCGGGACCGATGAAGCGCGGGACCGATGAGATGCGGCCGCGCCGGGCGTCTCTCTTGCACCACCCCACGTCCCGGCACCCGGAGGCCCCCGTGACCACCACCCCGGCCCGCGAGATCCGCAGCGCGACCCTGACCGTCCCCGGCGCCGAGCTCGCCTGGGACGTGCGCCCCGCCGCCCCCGGCAGCCCGCCCGCGCCGCCGCTGCTGCTCGTCGGCTCGCCGATGGCGGCCGCCGGCTTCGGCACGCTGTCCGGCTCCTTCCCCGACCGCACCGTCGTCACCTACGACCCGCGCGGCTCCGAGCGCAGCCGCCGCACCGACGGCGCGACGACCAGCACGCCGCGGGAGCACGCCGGCGACCTCGCCGCCGTCATCGAGGCGGCCGGCGGCGGCCCGGTCGACGTCTTCGCCAGCAGCGGAGGCGCCGTCAACGCCCTCGAGCTCGTCGTCCACCACCCGGAGCTGGTGCGCACGCTGGTGGCGCACGAGCCGCCGTCGATCCCGGTGCTGCCCGACCGCGCGGAGGCCTCGGCGGCCACCCACGCGGTGGCCGACGCCTACGCCCGCGACGGGTTCGGCGCCGGGATGGCGGGCTTCATCCGGCTGGTCTCGCACCGCGGCCCGGTGCCGGCCGACCTCGGGCCGGTGCCCGACCCGGCCGCGTTCGGCCTGCCGGCCGGCGACGACGGCGCGCGCGACGACGTCATGCTCGGCCAGAACCTCCTCACCTGCACCCACCACGAGCACGACGTCGAGGCGCTGCGCGCGGCGACCGTGCGGATCGTGCTGGCGGTGGGGGAGGAGTCGGCCGGGGAGCTCGCGCACCGGGGCGGCGAGGGCATGGCCGCGCGGCTGGGCACCGAGCCGGTCGTCTTCCCCGGCGGCCACGCGGGGTTCCTCGGCGGCGAGTACGGCCAGACCGGCGAGCCGGAGGCCTTCGCGGCCCGGCTGCGGGAGGTCCTCGACGGCGCCGCGTGATTCCGGCCGCGCCGTGTGCACACGGCGCGGCGGGAGGGCCGCCCCGGGCGCGGTGCGTGCACACGGCGCGCCCGGGGCGGCGGGGACCGGACGGGTCAGGCGTCGGGCGCCTGCGGGTCGCCGTCGTCGCCCGCGGTCTCCGGCCCCTCGGCGAGCAGCAGGTACAGCGCGCGGCGGGCCTGGGCCAGGACGTCGGCCGCGGCGGCGAGCTGGGCCTCGCTGCCGGTGCGGGTGACCTGGCGGACCGCGCCGTGCACCTGCTCGAGCAGCCCGCGCAGGTCGGTGCCGGGGGCGGCGGCCTGGACACCGGCGAACGGGTCGGCGCCGGTGCCGCGCAGCTGCTCGACCGCCGCGCGGCCGGTGTCGGTGAGGGTGGCGAGCTTGCGGCCGGCGTCGGCGGTCACGGTGACCAGGCCCTCGTCCTCCAGCTGGGCGAGCGTCGGGTAGATCGCGCCGGGGCTGGGGGTCCAGCGCCCGCCGCTGCGCTCGCCGATGGCCTGCATCAGCTGGTAGCCGTGCATCGGCTGCTCGGCGAGCAGGATGAGCACGGCGGCGCGGACGTCGCCGCGCGGGGCGCGTCCCCGGCGGCCGCGACCGCCGGGCCCGAAGCCGGGACCAAAGCCCGGCCCGAAGCCGGGGCCCTCGGGACCGCCGAAGCCGAAGCCGGGGCCGCCGCGGTGTCCGCGGCCGTGCCCGTGGTGGGGGCCGGGGCCGGCCTCGGGGTCACCGCCCCGGCCCGGCCCGCCGGGGCCGAAGCCGAACGGGCCGCCGAACGGGCCGCCGGCCGGCATGCCGCCCCACCGGGCGGCCCAGTCCTCACGGCCGCGCCGGCGACCGCCCCAGCCGGGGTGCCGGCCGGGCCAGGGAGCGGAGCCCTCGGGTGGCTCGAAGGGGTGCGAGTTCATGGCGTCCTCCTGACGTATCGGATGACGGTAACGATACATCGCTACATGCCAGCACGGCCAGTGGTGAAGGAGGACGCCGCGATCGCCTGCACGGCCGCCTCGCCCAGCGCGTCCACCTCCGCGGCCAGCGCGGGCAGCGTCACCAGGGTCGGGCCGGAGGCGGCGAGCAGCCGGGCCAGGCGGCCGGCGACCACCTCGACCTGCCGCGCCGGTGGGGTGCCCGGGGCCGGCGGGGCGGGCGGCAGCACCGACCAGGGCTGCCCGGTCTCCGCGCACAGCACCGGCATCCGGCGCAGCAGCGCCGCGCCCTCGGCCGCCAGCCGCCACAGGGCACCGGTGCGCAGGTGCGCCGGCCCGGTCGACCCGGCGGTGGCCCAGCGGAGCAGGCGCACCACCTCGGTCCACACGAGGTCGGACACCACGTCGTCGACGGCGCGGCCGCCGGGCGGGCGCCGGGTGAGCACGAGGGTGCGCGTGGCGGAGGGGTCGAAGAGCCAGGCGGGCCGGTCCGCGTCCATGCCCCCGCACCCTCGCCGTCGTCGCTGGGGACGACCTGGGTGCCGGCGGGGAGCCGCCTGCCGGTCAGGCGAGCGCGGCGAGCACCGCCGCGGCGGCGGTGTCTAGGGCGGTGCGGGCGCGGCCCCACGACGTCGAGGCCGGGAAGTCGCCGAGCAGCACGACGACGGTGCCGTCGGCGAGCACGCCGGCCGAGTGCAGCTGGCGGGTGCCGCGGACGCAGCACATCCACCCCTGCTTGGCCGCCACCCCGGAGGTCCCGGCGAGCAGCCCGAAGGCCTGGGAGAAGCCGTCGGCCGCGGTCGCCGAGGTGGCCCGCATCCAGCCGAGCAGCGTCTGCGCCGGCCCCGCACCGAAGGTGGTCTCGAGGCCGGCCAGCAGCCGGGCGACGTCGGCCGCGCTGGTGGTCGCCTCGCCCCACTGCCCCGCCTCGGCCGGGGGAGCGGTGGCGGACAGGCCGGCCGCCGCGGCGGCGTCGGTCACGAGCGCGGCGCCGCCGAAGCGGTCCCACAGCAGGCTCATCGCGGTGTCGTCGGAGCGCACGACCGCCCGCTCCATGCGGCCGAGGTCGGTGCCGGTCAGCGTCACCGCGCCCTCGGCGCCGAGCTGCAGCAGCCGGCCGACGACGAGCAGCTTGACCAGCGAGGCGGTGGGCACGGCCTCACCGGCCGCGGGCCCGGCGACGACGTCCTCGCCGCCCGGGCCGACGACGGCCAGGGCCACCGAGCCGCGCGCCCCCGCGGCCGCCGCGTCGACCGCCGCGAGCACGGCGCCGGTGTCCACGGGCACCACCCGGTCCTGGACGGCGGCCCGCGTCGGCGGCCCGGCCGGGTCGGGTGCCGTCGTCGCGGTGGTCGCCGTACCGCTGGTCGTCGTGCCACTCGTCGAGTTGCTCGTCGCCGTCGTGGTCCCGGCGGGGGAGGACGACGCGGTGTCCACGCGGGTCGCCGCGCTGCCGCCGAGCAGCGCCACGACGACCGGCAGCGCGACCAGCAGGGCCACCGGCGGTGCTGCCGGCCGGCGCGCGCGGGCGCCCGGCCCGGGGCGGCGGACGGCGCTCACGGCCGCAGCCTGCGCCGCGTTCCTGGCAGTTGCGTGAACGCCGTGTTGCCGGACGGGTCGCGGCGGCGGGCCTTGCCCGTCCGCGGTGGCGGGAGCACGCTCGGGGCACGGCTGGTCCGCACCGCTGGAGGTCGCCGTGGAGGCACGCGTCGGGGACCGGATCTGCGTCCGGTCCACCCACCAGGGAGAGCCGGAGCGCACCGGCACCGTGCTCGAGGTCCGCGGGGAGCGCGGCGGGCCGCCCTACGTCGTCCGCTGGGACGCCGACGGGCACACCGCCGTGTTCGTCCCGGCCGGCACCTGCACGGTGCTGCCCGAGCCGGCGGCCGGCTGAGCGGTCAGCTGGGCGGTCAGCCGCGGGCGTAGCGGGCGCGGGCGAGCTCCAGCAGCCGCGGCAGCCCCGGCGGCGGCGCGTCGGCCCACCACGCGAGGTCCACCGGCACCGGGGGCGCGTCGCGCAGCGGCCGGTAGGCCACCCCGGGCCGCGGGTGCTGGCGGGCGGTGGCCTCGGCGGTCACCCCGGCGACCTGGCCCGCGGCGATCGCGGTGAGCCACGGGTCGACGCCGCGGACGTCGCGAATGGCGGCCGGCTCGTGCGGCGCGGTCCACAGCGACGCCGTCGTCGTGCCGGTGGTGCCGTCGGAGGCGAGCACACGGCCGGCGAGGTCGGCGAGCAGCAGGCTGCGGCGGCGGGCCAGCGGGTCGTCGGCGGCGAGCGCGGCGAACCGCCGCTCCTCGCCGAGCCGGGCGGTGCGCAGCCGCGGGTCGGCCGCCGGGCGGCGCAGCACCGCGACGTCTGCCAGGCCCTCGGTGAGCCCGGCGGTGGGGGTGTTGGACTGCACGAACACCAGCGCGGCCCCGGGCGAGGCGGCGGCCCAGGCCCGCTGCAAGGCCGTGGTGTGCCGGCCCAGCGCCGCCCAGGCGTAGCCCACCCGCAGCTCGCCGCGCGCCCGCTCGGCCGCCCGGCGGATGGCCGCGACCTCCTCCAGCACCCGGCGGGCGTGCGCCACCACGCCGTGCCCGGCGGGGGTGAGCGCGACCTCGCGGGTGGTGCGGTGCAGCACCCGCACGCCCAGCGCCCGCTCCAGCGCGGCCACCGTGCGCGACACCGACGCCTGCGTGGTGGACAGCGCGTCGGCGGCCGCGGTGAAGGTCCCGGTGTCGACGACGGCGAGCAGCGCCCTCAGCTGCCGCACCTCCGGATCCATACGCCGACCGTATCGCCGGGCGCGACACCGGCATTTCCCCCGGGCCGGCGGCGTGCCCAGGATGGGACAGGTGACCGCGCCCGCCCCGACCGCCGCCCCGCGCGCCCGCACCGCCCGCGGCACCGCGACGCTGCTCGCCAGCTCGCTGAGCAACCAGGTCGGCGCGGCGCTGGGCGCGTCCGCCTTCCCGGCGGTCGGCCCGGCGGGCGTCGTCGCGGTGCGGCAGTGGGTGGCCGCGGCGGTGCTGGTGCCGCTGGCCCGCCCCGCCCTGCACCGGATGACCTGGGCGCAGTGGTGGCCGGTGCTGGCGCTCGCGGCCGTCTTCGGCGGCATGAACCTGGCGCTGTACTCGGCGATCGAGCGGATCGGCCTGGGCCTGGCGGTGACGCTGGAGTTCCTCGGCCCGCTCGCCGTCGCGCTGGCCGCCTCGCGCTCGCGCCGCGACCTGGCGGTGGCGCTCACCGCGGCCGCCGGCGTCTGGCTGCTCGTGCTGCCCGGCGGCGCCAGCGACTGGACCGGCATCGGCCTGGGACTCACGGCCGCCGCCTGCTGGGCGGCCTACATCCTGCTCAACCGGGTCGCCGGCGCCCGGCTGCCCGGCCTGCAGGCACCCGCGGTGGCCACGGCGCTGTGCGCGCTGGCGGTCACGCCCGTCGTCGTCGTGCTCGTCGTGCAGGAGCGGCTGACCGGCGCGCCGCTGGCCTACGCCGTCGCCGCGGGGGTGCTCGCCTCGGCGGTGCCCTACGCCGCCGACCTGGTGGCGCTGCGCTGGGTGACGCCGCGCGCCTTCGCCGTGCTGTGCAGCGCCCACCCGGTGTGGGCCGCCCTCGCCGGCACCGTGCTGCTCGGCCAGGCCCTGCACCTGCACGAGTGGGCGGGCATCGGGGTGGTCGTGCTGGCCAACACCGCGGCCGTGCTCGGCTCCCGGGTCCACAGTCCCGCCACGGGCGCCTGACAGGTCCGGCACAGGAACCGCGCCGAGCCTCGACGACGAGGGCCGGACCTGCCGGCCACCCGCCCGAGGAGCTCCCCGTGCGCAAGAAGATCGTGCTCGCCACCGCGGCCGGCGCCCTGGCCGTCGGCGGCCTGGGCCTCGCCGCCCCCGCCATGGCCGCCGACGACGACACGCCGCCGGCCGCCGTCACCTCCGCCGAGGAGCGCATCCGCGACGCGCTCACCGGGCTGGTCGACGACGGCTCGATCACCGCCGAGCAGGCCGACGAGGTGGCCACGACGCTCAGCGACGCCGGCGTCGGCGGGCGGGGCGGTCCCGGCGGCCCCGGCCTCGGCGCCGGCCTGTCCGTCGCCGCGGAGACCCTCGGCCTGTCCGAGGACGAGCTGCGCACCGCGCTGGAGGCCGACGACGCGAGCCTGGCCACCGTCGCCGGCGACCAGGGCGTCGCCGTCGAGGACCTCACCGCCGCCCTCGTGCAGGCCGCGCAGGAGCGGCTCGACGAGGCCGTCGCCGACGGCCGGCTCACCCAGGAGGAGGCCGACGAGCGCGCCGCCGACCTGGAGAGCCGCATCGCCGAGCTGGTCGAGTCCACCGACCGCGGCGGCCCCGGCGGCCCCGGCGGGTTCGGCGGGTCCGGCGGCCGCGGCGGCCCGGGCGCGGACGACACCGACGACTGACCCCGCACCGCCCGCGGCGCCGTCCTCCCCCGGGGGACGGCGCCGCGGCGTCCCCGGGGACGCGCGGGCCCCGCTGCGCGTTGGTGCAGGCACACGCCGCGTCCGCGGACCGGCTGCCGGCCGGGCCGCGGCGGTACCGTCCCCCGCCACGCCGGACGGGCCGCGACCGACGCCGGCGCCCGAGGAGGGACCCGTGACCACCGCCATGACCGCCCCCGTGCCCGCCCCCGGGACCGCTCCCCGCCCCGGGGCGCTGGCCGCGCCGCCCGCCCGCACGCTCGTCGTCGTCGGCGGGCTGCCCGGCAGCGGCAAGACCACGCTGGTCCGCCGCCTGCTCGGCCCGGGGGTGGACGGCGTCACCGCCGTCGACTCCGAGGACGTCGCCGCCCGCTGGCGCACCGGTCAGCTGGTGCCCTACCGCTACGTGCGCCCGCTGGTGCACGCCGTGCACCGCCTGCGGGTGCTCGCGGCGGTCGTCGGCCCGGCGCCGGCGGTCGTGCTCACCGACCCGTGGACCAGCCGCTCGTGGCGGCCGGTCGTGCTGCGCGCCGCCGCCCTGGCCGGCCGGGGGGTGCGGCTGGTCCTGCTCGACGTGTCGGCCGCCGACGCCGCCGACGGCCAGCGCATCCGCGGCCGCCGCATCCCCGAGGGCCGGATGCGCCGGCACGCCGGCCGCTGGGAGCGCTACCTGCCCGGCGCCGGCACCGGGGACGTGCTCGTCGTCGACCGCGCGCGGGCCGACCGCCTCACCCTGGCCGACCTGCTGGGGCGCCCGGTGGGCTGAGCGCGCCGGTCAGGCCCAGCGCCCGCTCGAGCAGCCGCAGCCGGTAGACCGCGGTGAGCACGGCGAACCACAGCAGCAGCGCCGGCAGCACCGTCTGGAACACCGGCTCGGCGGCGTCGGTGAGCCCGAAGTAGTCGGTGAACGCCGGCCAGAAGAGCCCCGCGGAGAAGACGGCGACCAGCGCCAGCACCAGCAGCGCCGGGCGGCGGTCGCCCGAGGGCTCGGTCCAGGCGGCGAACCAGCGGTTCGGCGGCGCGATGAACAGGATCAGCAGGAACGCCGCGTAGGACACGAACGTCGACAGCGCGGTCTGCGCCCCGATCGTCGCCGCCGCCTCGGCGAAGCCGACGTCGTCGGAGGACAGGCCCGTGTAGTCCTCGAACGCGGCGACGACGGACGACGGCGGCGTCGAGTCGGTGAAGTCGGTGAGCAGCTGCCGGTAGTGCCGGGCGTAGACGGCGACGCCGCCGGCCGCCGTCACCAGCATCGCCGGGACCACGAACCGCCACAGCGTGGTGAGCAGGTGCGGGTCCGGCCGCGCCGGGCGCGCCCAGGCGGTGAGGAACAGCGTGGGCAGGCCGACGGTGAGCAGCGTCAGCCCGACGTTGGCGGGGGAGTAGGGGAACCCCAGGCCGAGCATCGTGACGGCGAGGATCACCAGCCCCTGCGTGCCGACCCGGGCGAGGAACACCTGCATCGAGGTGCCGATCCCGGCGATGATCCGCCGGCCCTCGTGGGCCGCGGGCAGCAGCGCGGCCAGCGAGTCGCCGGTGAGCACGATGTCGGCGACGTCGCGGGTGACGGCGCTGCCGCTGGCCATCGCCACCCCGACCTGCGCCCGCTTGAGCGCCCGCGCGTCGTTGACCCCGTCGCCGACCATCGCCACGTAGCGGCCCCGCCGGCGCAGCGCGTCGACCAGCCGCTCCTTCTGCTCCGGCGCCACCCGGCCGAACACCGTGGTGCGCGCGACGAGGTCGTCGAGCTGCGCCTCCGACAGCCCCTCCAGCGCGGGGCCGGCCACCGGCTCGCCGGACTCGAGGCCGGCCTGGCGGGCGAGGGCGGCGACGGTGCGCGGGTCGTCCCCGGACACCACCTTCACCGCGATCCCGTCGGCGGTGAGCCGGGCGAGGGTCTCCGGCACGCCGGGGCGCAGCTCGTCGGCCAGTGCCACCACGGCCAGCGGCTCCAGCGCCGGCAGAAGTGGGCGGCCGGCGCCGTCGCGCAGCGGCGCGTCCGCGGCGGCGCGGGCGAGCACCAGCACCCGCAGGCCCCGGCCGGCGAGCGCGCGCACCGGCCCGCCCAGCGGCGGTCCCGACAGCCGCGGGGCCAGGGTGTCCGGCGCGCCCAGCACCAGCACGGCGTCGGCGGTGCGCAGCGCGCTCCACCGCAGCGCCGAGGAGAACGGCACGTCCTCGGTCACCGGCACCGGCTGCCCGGGCAGCGCCGCGGCCAGCGCCGTCGTCGTCAGGTTCGGGGCCGGGGTGCTGGCGGCCAGCGTGCCGAGCACCCGGCGGACGGCGGCGTCGTCGAGCGGCCCGGCCGGGCGCACCTCGGCGAGCGAGAGCCGGCCGGTGGTCAGGGTGCCGGTCTTGTCGGTGCAGACGACGTCGACGTTGCTCACCGACTCCACCGCGTTCACCTGCTGCACCAGCGCCCCGCGCCCGGCGCTGCGCGCGGCCCCGACGGTGTAGGCGACCGCGACGAGGAAGAACAGCCCGTAGGGCACCAGGCCCGAGAGCACGGCGGTGGTCTGCACCGTGCGCACCAGCGTGAAGCCCTCCAGCGCGGCCTGGGCCAGGATCGTCACGCTCATCAGCGCCACCAGGAGCATGACCAGCCGGACGACGAAGCCGATGCGCCGCTGCAGGGGCGTGCGGTCGGTGGACTCCCGCCGCGCCTCGGCGGTCAGCCGCCCGGCGTAGGAGGCCGCGCCGACGTCGCGGGCGAGCATCGTCCCCCCGCCGCCGACGACGAAGGAGCCCGACAGCAGCGCGTCCCCGGGTTCCTTCGGCAGTGCCTCGGACTCGCCGGTGAGCAGCGACTCGTCGACCTCCAGCCGGCCGGCGAGCACCGGCCCGTCGACGACGACCTGCGCGCCCGGGCCCACCTGCAGCACGTCACCGCGCACCACCTCCTCCGGCGGCACCTCGGCGGCGGCGCCGTCGCGGACCACGGTGACCGTGCCGCGGGCCAGCAGCTGCAGCCGGTCGAGCTTGCGCTTGGCCCGGATCTCCTGGACCGCGCTGATCGCGGCGTTGACCAGGCCGAGGCCGACGCTCGTGAACGCGTCGCTGTAGCGGCCCAGCGCCAGCAGCGCCGCGCCGATGGTGAACAGCACGACGTTGAAGAAGGAGAGGACGTTGGTGCGCAGGATGCGGGCGTAGCCGCGGGCGGACGCGCTGACCGCGACGTTGCCCTCGCCGCGCCGGTGCCGCTCCCGGGCCTCGGCGGCGGTCAGGCCGGCGGGGGTGCCGCCAGGTGCGGTCCCGGCCTCCGTCTCCGTCTGCACGGCCCGACGATGACACCCGGCCCGGCACCCGGCAGCCCGCCGCCGGGTCGGAGCGGTCGCCGTCCAGCCGACTCCCGCCCGGCGCCCAGCCGGCGTGCAGGATCGGCGCGCACCGTGGCCGCCATGAACCTCCGTCGGCCGCGGTCGCTGCGCACCCGGCTGCTGTGCGCCTTCCTGGTCCCGCTCGCGGTCGTGCTGGCCGTCGTGGGGGTCGCGGCCACCACCGCGGTGCGCGGGGAGCTGCTCGGGCAGGTCGACGACCGGCTCGCCGCCGCCGTCGCCCGCTCCACCCAGGCCGACGACATGCAGGCCGACGACACCCAGGCCGACGACGACCCCGGGGACGGGCCCGGCTGGGACGGGACCGGGCCGGGGTTCCTGCTCACCCCCGGCCAGGGCGACGGCACGCTCGGCGCCCGGGTCGTCGACGGCGTGGTCACCGAGGCCGCCGTCATCGGCAAGGAGGGCGACGGCGAGGCGCTGACCGCCGCCGAGGCCGCCGCGCTGGCCCGCGTCCCCGCCGACGGCGAGCCGCGCACGGTCGACCTCGGCCCGCTCGGCGCCTACCGCGTCGTGGCCACCGGGGATGCCGGGGAGGTGGCCGGCGAGGTGCTCGTCACCGGCCTGCCGCTGGCGTCGGTGCGGGCGGCGCTGCTGCGGCTGGTCGTCGTCGAGGTGGCCGCGGGCCTGCTCGGGCTGCTGGCGGCGGGCGTCGTCGGCTCGGCGGTGATCGGCCGGACGCTGCGGCCGCTGCACCGGGTGGCGGCCACCGCCGGGCGGGTGGCGCAGCTGCCCCTGTCCAGCGGCGAGGTGCGGCTGCCCGACCGGGTGCCGGCCGCCGACACCGACCCGCGCACCGAGGTCGGGCGGGTCGGCGCCGCGCTCAACCGGCTGCTCGACTCGGTGGAGTCCGGCATCGCCGCCCGGCAGGCGTCGGAGACCCGGCTGCGCCGCTTCGCCGCCGACGCGAGCCACGAGCTGCGCACGCCGGTCACCTCGATCCGCGGCTACACCGAGCTGGTGCGCCGCCGCGGGGGACTGCCCGAGGAGGTCGACGCCTCGCTGCGCCGGGTGGAGGCCGAGGCGGTGCGGATGTCGGGCCTGGTCGACGACCTGCTGCTGCTCGCCCGCCTCGACGCCGGCGCGGGTGCCGGCGCCGGTGCCGGCCGGGAGCTCGCCCGCGACGACGTCGACCTGACCGGGCTGGTCCTCGACGTCGTCAGCGACGCCCACGCCGCGGGGCCGGGACACCGCTGGCGGGTGGACCTGCCGCCGGGGGCGGTGCTGGTGCCCGGCGACGCCGCGCGGCTGCACCAGGTGCTCGCGAACCTGCTGGCCAACGTGCGCACCCACACCCCGCCCGGCACGACGGCGACGACCCGGCTGCGCACGGAGGGGCCCGACGCGGTGCTCGAGGTGGCCGACGACGGCCCGGGCGTCCCCGAGGGGCTGCAGGCCGGGGTGTTCGAGCGGTTCGCGCGCGGCGACTCCTCCCGCTCGCGCGCCGCCGGCAGCACCGGGCTGGGGCTGGCGATCGTGGCCGCGGTGGTGGAGGGGCACGGCGGGACGGTGTCGGTGGCCAGCCGCCCGGGGGCGACGGTGTTCACCGTCCGGCTGCCCGGCGCCACGGTGGCCGAGCCGGACGACGACGAGGAGCCCGCGCCCGCCCGCGCATGACCAGGCCGCCTGATCGTGCGGCGGGGGGGGGGGGGGGGCGGGGGGGGGGCGGGGGGGGGGGGGGGGGGGGGGGGGGCGGGCGGGGCGGGGGGGGGGGGGTGGGGTTGGTGGCGGGGG
>NZ_JBJGYM010000009.1:0-188568 GCF_054049995.1 Geodermatophilus sp. SYSU D01106
AGCGCGCGGGTAAGGACTCCGAGGCGCCCCCGTGGCGGTCGGAGTGGTGGGGGGGGCGCCCGCCCGGCGCGGCCGGGGGGGGGGCCGCGGCCCCGCCCCCCCCCGCCGCGGCGCAGTCGGGGAACGGCCCCTGCGGCGTCTCCTGCGCGGGCAGCGGCTGCCCGCCCGGCAGCGGCTCGCCGGGGCAGGTGCCGAGCACCGCGGCCATCGCGTCGCGCTCGGCCTGGGTCACCCACAGGCCGTAGGTGGCCTTCACCGCCACCTGCCGGGCGACGTAGGCGCAGCGGTAGGAGCGGTCCGGCGGCAGCCAGGTGGCGGCGTCGCCGTCCCCCTTCTGCATGTTGAGCGGGCCGTCGACGGCGAGCAGGTTGAGCGGGTCGTTGGCGAACTGCGTCCGGCGCGCGTCGTCCCACTGCCGGGCGCCCTTCTGCCAGGCGTCGGACAGGGCGACGACGTGGTCGATCTGCACCGCCTCGCTGGTGCCCTCGCCGCGGCGGAACGCGATGGTGCGACCGGAGTACGGGTCGTCGAGGGTGCCGGTGGCGACGACGCAGTCGCGGCTGCCCGGCACGAACGTCTCGCCGGTGAGGTCGCGGGCGAGGACGTCGTTGCGGGTGTCGCAGCCGTTGCGGTCGGCGTCCACCCACCCGTCGCCGAACTCGTCCCGCTCGTAGCCGGTCCGGGGGCCGCGGCCGCGGACGTCGACCGTCGCGAGGGTCTCCAGGGCGCTGCCCGGCAGGCCGGTCACCGGGGCGGGCGCGGCACCGGTGACCAGGTCGCAGCCCGACGTCAGGGCCACCGCGACGCCCAGCGCGGCGAGCGCGCGGCGGGACGACGGGGAGGGCACGACCGACGCTACGTCGGCCGGCGGACCCTCCCCCGCCGCGACACGCGGCCCCGGTCAGCCGGTCGTCGGCGCAGGTCCTGTCGCGTCAGCGCAGGTTCGTCGTCGCCCGGTAGAGCACGGCGGGGCCTCGGGCGGTGACCGGGGCGCCGGCCGGCACGAACGCCGACGAGCCGCGCTCGAGCACCACCTCGCCGTCGGCACCGGCGAGCACCGCGCGGCCCTCGGTGCACAGCACGACCTGCGGGCCGCGGGTCGTGAGCGGGCCGGCCTGCTCGTCGAGCTGGACGCGGGTGAGGTCGAAGTCGTCGACGGGCACCGGGTAGCGCAGCCCGCCGGGGCCGAGCACCGGGTGCAGGACCGGGATCTTGCCGTCGGAGAAGTCGAGGACCTCGATCAGCGCGGCGAGGTCGACGTGCTTGCTGGTCAGGCCGCCGCGCAGCACGTTGTCCGAGCTGGCCATCACCTCGACGCCGGCCCCGGACAGGTAGGCGTGCAGGTTCCCGGCGGGCAGGAACACCGCCTCACCGGGAGCGAGCTTGAGGTGGTTGCACATCAGCGAGATGACGACGCCCGGGTCGCCGGGGTAGGCCTCGGCGAGGGTGGCGGCCCACCGGTAGGTGTTGATGAACTCCGGGTCGTGCGCGGCGACGAAGCCGGCGGCGCGCTCGGCCACCACCTCCACCAGGTGTGTGCGCCGCTTGCCCGACAGGGCCAGCAGCTGCGGGATGGCCGCCTGCAGCCCGCCGCGGGCCAGCGCCGCGATCGTCGGCTTGAGGTCGGGCAGCTGCAGCTTGGCCAGGCAGTGCAGCGACTCCTCGATCGGCCGGAAGCCGCACAGCGCCTCGAAGGTGGTGAGCGCGAGCAGCAGCTCGGGCTTGTGCCACGGGTCCTTGAACGTCCGCGTCGGGTCGTCCTTCGGGATCCCGGCCGCCTCCTCGGCCGCGAACCCCGCCCGGGCCTGCGCCATCGTCGGGTGCGCCTGCAGCGACAGCGGCGCGTCGGCGGCCAGCACCTTCATGAGGAACGGCAGCCGGGCGCCGAAGCGCTCGACCACCGGGGGGCCGAGCAGCCGCTCGGGGTCGGCGGAGATCGCCGCGTCGAGCGGGCTGCCGTCGGGCAGCACGCTGGGCTGGTCGGGGTGCGCGCCCATCCACAGCTCGGCCTCGGGCTGCGCGGCCGGGCTGGGCCGGCCCAGGAGTTCGGGGATGACGGTGCGGCTACCCCAGGGGTAGTTCCGGACCGCGCTGCTCAGCTGCCACATCACCGAGCAGGCTAGCGGCGGACCGGCCCGGATCGGCCCGTCCCACCCGTCTCTCCCGCCACATCACCCGGTCGGGCTGGGTGACGCGCCACCCGTTCAGTGGGCGGCCGCGCCCTCGGCCCCGTGACCCTTCCGGCGGTGCAGCGTCAGGCTCAGCACGGCCACGACCACCGCCCCGACGACGAGACCGACGACCGCGCTGGCCAGGGTGTTCACCAGCCAGCCGACGACGCCGCCGAGGGCGCCGGTCGCCTCGTGCGCGGCCTCCTCCCAGTGGTGGACGACGTCGTAGAGGGCGTGCCAGCCGAGCTCGTCGGTGCCGACCAGCAGGATGTGGCCGCCGACCCACAGCATCGCCACCGTGCCGATCACGGTGAGCGCCGCCAGCAGCCGCGGCATCGCCTTGACCAGGCCCCGGCCGAAGCCGGCGACGCCCCGGCTGTCCGACCGCGACAGCCGCAGCCCGGCGTCGTCCATCTTCACGATGAGCGCGACCACGCCGTAGACGAGGACGGTGATGAGCACGGCGACGACGACGAGGATCGCCGCCCGGGACCAGAAGCCCTCACTCGCCACCTCGTTGAGCGAGATCACCATGATCTCCGCCGACAGGATCAGGTCGGTCCGCACCGCGCCGCGCACGAGCGTGTCCTCGTCCGGCGGGTGGTTCTCCGCGTCGCCGTGCGCGGCCGAGTGGCCGCGCAGCCGGTGCCAGATCTTCTCGGCGCCCTCGTAGCAGAGGTAGGCGCCACCGACCATGAGGATCGGGGTGAGCAGCCACGGCAGGAACTCGCTGAGCAGCAGGATCGCCGGGAGGATGATCAGCAGCTTGTTGCGCAGCGACCCGATCGCGATGCGCCGGATGATCGGGATCTCGCGCTCGGCGCTGATCCCCTGCACGTACTGGGGCGTGACGGCCGTGTCGTCGACGACGACACCGGCGGCCTTCATGCTCGCCTTGCCCGCCGCGGCCCCCACGTCGTCGATCGAGGAGGCGGCGGCGCGGGCGATGAGCGCCACGTCGTCGAACAGGGCCACGAGTCCACCGGCCACGGGAGGTCCTTCCAGTCGGTCAGCAGTCGGGTGCGCTGCACGGTCGATCGCGAGCCGGTACCCCGGCCGGGCGCCGGGGACACGGGCCGGTGGACGTCACCGGCGCTGCGCGCGCTCCTGGTCCAGCGCCAGCGCCAGGTAGACGGCGGCGAAGTCGGCGACGGCGAGCTGGCGGGCCAGGCGCGGCAGCCGGCCCCAGCGCTCCGGCTCGCCGTGCTCGGCCAGCCCGCTCACCGGCACGTTGTTCGCCGCGGCGGTGCGCAGCACCTCGGCCAGGGCCTCCGGCGCCGAGCGCGGCTCCCGCTCCCCCGCGCCGTCGTGCGAGGCGGCGTCGGTGTCGCGGATGGTGAGCAGCCGCAGCCGCCGGCCGGTGTCCTCGGCGCGGTCGCGGAAGAAGTCGTCGGCGTCGGGGGTGGCCAGCGGCCCGCCGAGCACCGCGCAGGCCGCCACCCGCTGGTCGGGCAGCCGGAACCCGCTGGTCGGCAGGCCCGCGAGGGTGGCCAGCTGGTCGGCGAAGCGCGTGGCGGCGGTGTCGGCCATCGGGCCCTCGGCGGCGATGACCGGCAGGGCGTCGAGCAGCTCGAGGGCGAGGGTCTTCGCCGGGTTGACGAAGGACTCCTGCGCCGGGCCGCACTCCACGGCGACCTCGTCGAGCGCGGCGGCGATCGCCTCGGGGTCGGCCACCTCGGGCCGGACCAGCTCCAGCTCGGTGGCCAGCCGCAGCATCGGCGTGAGCAGCGACCACAGCGTCGTGTGCCGGACCCGCGTACCCGGCAGCGGGACGTAGGGCATCCGCGCCGTCGAGCAGGCGGCCCGCAGCGGCGCGTCCTCGGCGCCGATGCCGAGCAGCGTCACGCCGCGGCGCGCGGCCTCGTAGGCCGGGGTCACCGCGTACCGGCCGGCGCCGGTGCGGGTGGCGACGACGGCGATGTCGGCCGGGCCGGTCCACACCGGCAGGTCCGGGCCGGGGACGACGTCGACGGTGACCGGGCTCGCCGGGCCGAGCAGCGCGCGCAGCACCGACGCCGCGACCGCGCCCTCGCGCCGGGCGACGACCACCAGCCCGCGGGGACGGCCGCCGCCGGCGACCCGCCCGAGGCCCGCCTCGTCGACCAGCCGGGAGGTCTCCCGCACCTGCGCGCCGGCGCCGGCCACGGCCGGCAGCAGCCCGCGCGGGTCGCGGGCGCGCAGCACGTCGAGGTCGTCGAGGACCTCCTCGGCCAGCTCCGGCGAGGTCATGCTCCCCCGCTCCCCCCGCGGTGGCGCGCCTCGTCGAGCAGCAGGACCGGGATCCCGTCGCGCACGGGGAAGGCCCGGTCGCACTCGGTGCACAGCAGCTCGCCCGCCGCCTCGTCGACGGTGAGCGGCGCGTGGTGGGTGTCGGGGCAGGCGAGGATCCCCAGCAGCACCGGGTCCAGGCCGAGCGGCCCCTGGGTCGTCCCCTGCGTCATGCGCGCACCATCCCGAGCACCCGGTCCCGGAGCTCTGCCATCCGCGCCGCGTCGGGCGCCTCCACGTTCAGCCGCAGCAGCGGCTCGGTGTTGCTCGCCCGCAGGTTGAACCACGAGCCGTCGGGCAGGTCGACGGTGAGCCCGTCGAGCTCGTCGAAGGTCGCGCCCTCGGCCTCGAACGCCTCGCGGACCGCCGCGGTGCGCCCGGCGGCGTCGTCGACCCGGGAGTTGATCTCCCCGGAGGCGGCGTACCGGCTGTAGGCGGCGGTGAGCTCCGACAGCGGCCGGGACTGCTCGCCGAGCGCGGCCAGCACGTGCATCGCGGCGAGCATGCCGGTGTCGGCGCGCCAGAAGTCGCGGAAGTAGTAGTGCGCGGAGTGCTCGCCGCCGAACACGGCGTCGGTGCGGGCCATCTCGGCCTTGATGAACGAGTGGCCGACGCGGGTGCGCACCGGCTGCCCGCCGTGCTCGCGCACGATCTCGGGCACCGCGCGCGAGGTGATCAGGTTGTGGATCACCGTCGTCCCGTGGCCCTTGGCCAGCTCCCGGACGGCGACCAGCGCGGTCACCGCCGAGGGGCTCACCGGCTCGCCGCGCTCGTCGACGACGAACACGCGGTCGGCGTCGCCGTCGAAGGCCAGCCCGATGTCGGCGCCCTCGCGGACGACGGCCGCCTGCAGGTCGACCAGGTTGGCCGGGTCCAGCGGGTTGGCCTCGTGGTTGGGGAAGGTGCCGTCGAGCTCGAAGTACAGCGGGACGACGTCGAGCGGCAGCCCGTCGAGCACGACCGGGACGGTGTGCCCGCCCATGCCGTTCCCTGCGTCGACGACGACCCGCAGCCGCCGGACGGCCGACAGGTCGACCAGGCGGTTCAGGTGGGCCGCGTACTCGGCCAGCAGGTCGCGCTGGGTGACCCCGCCGGTGCGGCCGGGGTCGCGGTCGTAGGAGTCGACCTCGGCCCACTCGCGGATGGTGGCCAGCCCGGACTCCTGCCCCACGGGGGCGGCGCCGGCGCGGCAGAGCTTGATGCCGTTGTACTGCGCCGGGTTGTGGCTGGCGGTGAACATCGCGCCGGGCACGTCGAGCGAGCCGGCGGCGAAGTAGAGCAGGTCGGTGGAGCCGAGCCCCGCCTCGACGACGTCGACGCCGCGGGACAGGACGCCCTCGGCGAAGGCGCGCGACAGCGGCACCGACGAGGGGCGCATGTCGTGCGCGGTGACGACGGTCGTGGCACCGCTCTCGGTGACCACGAACTCGGCGAAGGCGGCGCCGATGCGCCGCGCCACGTCCTCGTCCCACTCGTCCGGGACCACGCCCCGGACGTCGTAGGCCTTGATGATCGACGACAGATCCGCCACAGCCCACCCTCGCGCCGGCCTCGCCCCGGGCCGACCCCGGTGCCGGACGACCCTATCCGGAGCCCCGGGCGAACGCGCCTAGTCGAGGTCGGGGAGCACCCGGAGGTGTCCGCGCCGGGTGCCGCGGCCGTCGTCGGCCGGGTTGCGCGGGGGCTCGGGACGGGCGGCCTCGCGGACCGCGTCGGCCAGCGCGAGCAGGTCGTCGCCGGTCGGGCCGGAGTCCTCGACGTCGATCTCGTGCCGGACGACCTCCCAGCCGCGCGGCACGGTCAGCCGCTCGGCGTGGAACTCGCAGAGGTCGTAGCTGTGCGGCTCCGAGTACGTCGCCAGCGGACCCACGACGGCGGTCGACTCGGCGTACACGTAGGTCAGGGTCGCCGCCGCCGGTTGCGCGCAGCCGCTGCGCGAGCAGCGACGTGACTGCCTCACCACCGGTTCCTCACGCGAGGCACAGTAGCCGCGCCCGCGGGGTCCGGCGAGCAGGCGCACCGGCCCGGCGCACCACCTCTCCCATCCAACCCGACGTCCCCGCGCGCCCCGGGACCGGGTCGGCGCAGGCCCGCGCCGTGTCCCGCGCGCCGTGTCCCGCGCGCCGTGTCCCGCGCGCGCTGCCCGCCCCCGCGGGCGCGCCGTACGCTCGGCGCGCCATGAGCCGACCCGCCCCGCGACCCTCCCCCGGCCGATCCCGCTCCCGCCGCGACCGCCACGGCCGCGGCCTGCGCGGGCGCCTCGTGCCCGAGGAGGTCCCGCTCTCGCGCAGCCGCGCCGAGCAGTTCGACGACCTGGTGCTCGACGCGGTCGAGGACATCGAGCGCCGCTGGGAGCGCGAGCTCGCCGGCGTCGAGTTCGCCGTCGAGGACGTGCCGTGGGTCGACCACACCAGCCCCGACGAGGTGGTGCTCGACCCCGACGTCCTCGACGACGGGACGGTGCCGCTGGCCCGGGTGCTGCCGGCGCACCGCGAGGACGGCCGGGAGGTCCCGCCGCGGATCGTCGTCTACCGGCGGCCGCTGGAGATCCGGGCGCACGACCGCGACGACCTGGCCGACCTCGTCCGCGACGTCGTCGTCGACCAGGTGGCGGTGCTGCTGGGCCGCGACCCCGAGGAGATCGACCCCACCGGCTGAGGCCCCGGCGGTCAGCGCTCGACCGGGCTGCCCAGCTCCTCGGCCATCCCGCGCGCCTCGTCGAGGCGGGCGCGGGCGAAGGCGGCGTCGAGCCCGTCGCCGCGGTCGGCGCGGGTGAGCCGCGCGACCAGCTGCTCCAGCGCGACGGCGTGCCACAGCAGGCCGACGTCGGGCTCCTCCCAGCCGGCGGTGCGCGAGAGCACCACCTCGCCGACCTGCGCACGGTCCTGCGCGTCGGGAGTGGTCGCCCACAGGGTGAGCAGGTCGCGGTGCCGCGGGGCCGCACGCACGCCCGACCACTCGAGGACGACGACCCGGTCCCCCTCGTCGGCGCCGTCGGCGTCGAGGACGACGTTCGCGGCGCGGTAGTCGCCGTGCCCGACCTCCGACAGCGGCAGCTGCGCCGCGGCCGCGCGGACCGCCCGCAGCTCCCCCATCCGCAGGCCGCCGCGCAGCAGCCGGCCGGTGTCGCCGACGGTGGCGCGCGCCCGGCGCAGCGCGGGCCCCGCGGGCGGGGACCACGGCTGTCCCGGCGGGACGGGCAGCGGCGCGATGCGGACGGCGGTCTCCACCGCCGCGGCCGTCCAATGCTGGCCGCCGGAGACGCCGGGGTGCACGCGGCGGGACAGCAGCCAGCGGCCGTCGTCGGCGGCGGCGAGCACCTCGGGGACGCCGACCTGCCGCTCCTCGGCCCAGCGCCGGCCGCGCAGCTCCGCCCGCAGCCGGCGGCGGCCGCTCTCGGTGACGGCGAGGTCGAGGACGCGGTCGGCGAGCACCCCCTGCACCACGCCCAGGCGGGCGCTGAGGTCGGCGACCGCGGTCACGGGCTGGGTCACCCCCAGCTCGGCGAGCAGCGAGGTCACGCGGTCGCGGACACCGGACGACGTCGATCCGTTGTCTGCCACAGCGGGATCGTGTCAGGCGCCCCGCCCGGCCGCGATGGCTGATCCGGCCGCGGCGCCCTGCGATGCTCTGCGGGATGGAGTCCACCGCGCCGGTCGCCGCCTGGCTGGTGCTGGGCCTGGCGCTGGCGGGGCTGGCCGCCGCCGCGGTGCTCCTGGCGCGCACCCGGCCGGCGGGCCGCCCGGCCCAGCGCACGGCCGCGCCCGCGCCCGCCCCGGCCTCCCGCTGGGCGCAGGACGACCTCCCCGCCTTCCACGAGGCGCCGCCCGGGACGCCCCGGCCGCCGGTGGCCGCGCCGCCCGAGCCGCCGCTCGCCGGGCCGGACGACGACGGCGACGCGGGCCGCGCGGTGGCCGCGCTGGCCGCGGCGGCGCTGGCGCTGGTCGCCGTCCTGGCCGGCGTGGCCCTGGCCGCCCGCGAGGACCCCGCCCCCGCGGCCGCTCCCCCGCCGGTCGCGACGGCCGCTCCCCCGCCGCCGGCGCCCGCCCCGGCCGCGCCGGACCTGCCGCTCCCGCCGGCCGACCCGCTGCCCGGCGAGCGCGGCGCCGGCCTGCTCGCCGCGCGGTCGGTGCCCCTCGGCGAGGGCGGCGTCAGCGCCCGGCTGGCCCTCGGCGGCCTGGTGCTCGAGCGGCGCGCGGTCGGCGTGAGCGTCGGCTACCCGGCCGTCAGCGTCACCGCGGGCGAGAGCGGCGCGGCGCTGGCGCACCTGCGGCTGGTCACCTGGAACTGCCTGGGGAGCACCGCGCCGGAGGACCCGGCCGCCGCCGGCTGCGCGGCCACCGGCGTCGAGTACGCCGACCTGCCGACGCCGGCGCTCGGGGTCACCCGCGACGGCGACGCCCTCCGGCTGACCGGCCGCTTCCCCACCTACACGCGGCCCACCGGGACCCCGCCCGCCTACACCGGGCGGGTCTACGACCTGAGCGTCACCGTCGCCCCGGCGGGGCCGCCGCGCGACGGCGAGGCGCCGGCGGAGGGCACGCTGTTCCTCGGCACCGAGCGGGCGGACTCGCTGCCCGACCCGCTGCTCAGCCGGTTCCGGCCGGCCGGCTGAGGGGCCGGGCGGGTGGAGAGCCCCCGGGCAGCAGCGGGACCACCCGGTCCACGACCGCCCGGACGACGCTGCCGCGGCCGGTGAGCGACACGCCGACCAGCGGCGCGCCCCGCTCCTCGCGCAGCCCGCCGACCTCGGAACGTCCCCACCAGGGCAGCCGGTCGCCGCCGTCGAGGAGGGTGAGCAGCCCGGCGCGCAGCCGGCCGCCGTCGCGGACGGTGGCCACCTCGAGCCGGCCGGCCGCGGCGTGCAGCCGGGCGGCGGCGCGGACCAGGTCGGTGGTGCGGCGGTCGCGGACCCCGGCGAGCAGTCCGGGCAGGGCGGCGTCGAGGTCGCGGGCGTCCCGGCTGCGGACGAGGCCGCCGGTGGGCAGGGCATCGGCGGGCAGGGCGTCGAGGTCGTCGACCAGGCGCGCACTGCGGGCGCTGGCCACCACGGCGTCGGGCCGCCGCCGCACCAGCGCGCGCACGGTCGGGTCGCCGAGCGGCAGCCCGGTCAGGCGCATCCGCCAGGGCCGGCGCAGCGCCGTGAGCACGCCGAGCATCCCGGCGGCGAGCCGGTCGGCGGCGTCGTCGTCGCGGGCCAGCAGCCGGGCGGCGGGGCGGCCGCCGGGCACGGGCAGCCCGTCGCCGAGGAGCGTCGCGGTGACCACGGGGCCCGCGGTCGCCAGCGCCAGCAGCGCCAGCCCGTCGGGGCCGCCGGACCCGCGCGGCCCGGCGACCACCGCCACGGGCGTCAGCCGGGGCCGGCGGTGCGCCGACTGCACCGACAGGACGGTGGTGAGCCAGGGCGCCGAGGCGGTCAGCGGCGCCCGGAGGTCGCGGGCCAGCGGCACGGCGGCGTGCAGCTCGCGCACGACCTCCGCCCGGCCGCGTGTGACCCGGGTGTGCGCGTCCCCCACCCGCTCATCCGACCACAGGGACGCCGCAGCCCCCGGCGGCGGTGCCGCCGGGGGCCGGTGAGGGGCTGGAACGGCCTCCCTGCAGGGGCCCGCCGCGAGCTCGCGAGCGGTGGGGGGCAGGGAGGTCCTTCGTCAGATGGCGCGACGGCGCAGGCGGCGGCGCTCCCGCTCGGAGAGCCCGCCCCAGATGCCGAACCGCTCGTCGTTGGCCAGCGCGTACTCGAGGCACTCGGCCTTGACCTCGCAGCCGGTGCAGATCTTCTTCGCCTCGCGGGTGGAGCCGCCCTTCTCGGGGAAGAACGCCTCCGGGTCGGTCTCGGCGCACAGCGCGCGCTCCTGCCAGGACGCGATGTCGTCGGTCAGGCCCATGCCGAGCATGCCCATCAGACCCTGGTCGGCGGCGCCGGCACCCCGGCCGGGCCGCTCGGCTCCGCTGACGTAGTCACTCAGCCACGAGACCTCTGCCATGACGATGCGTCCCCTCTCGCTGTCGTCCGGAGCGCGGGTCACCGGGTTCCTCCCGGCGCTCCCTGCGCCTCACACCGCCGGAATTACACGCGTGTCGTTGCCCGAGCGTCAACATCGCCCGGTGTAAGCGGTTGACCACACCCGTCCCACGCGTCACGGATCGTTCGTCAGTTCTCGTGCACCTACGCAACACGCCCGTCGAACAGTGGACAAGTGCCCATGGGGCACGATGACTTTCGTGGAGATCGTCGTCCTCGCCGGAGGTGTCGGAGGAGCCCGTTTCCTCACCGGACTGCGGGACGTGGCACCGCCGGGGTCGGTCACCGCGGTGGTCAACACCGGCGACGACGTGACGATGCACGGCCTGCGGATCTGCCCCGACCTCGACAGCGTGGTCTACACGCTGGGCGGTGGCATCGACCCGGAGCGTGGCTGGGGCCGCACCGGCGAGACGTGGACGGTCAAGGAGGAGCTGGCCGCCTACGGCGCCGAGCCCACCTGGTTCGGCCTCGGCGACCGCGACCTCGCCACCCACCTCGTGCGCACCCGGATGCTCGACGCGGGCTACCCCCTCTCCGACGTCACCGCCGCGCTGGCCACCCGCTGGGAGCCGGGCGTCACGGTGCTGCCGATGAGCGACCAGCGCGTCGAGACGCACGTCGTCGTCGACGACCCCGCCACCGGCCGCCGCGGCGCCATCCACTTCCAGGAGTGGTGGGTGCGCCACCGCGCGCAGCTCGACGCGCACGCGTTCGTGCAGGTCGGCGCCGAGCGCGCGCGCCCGGCGCCGGGCGTGGCCGAGGCCCTGGCCCGCGCCGACGCCGTCCTCCTGGCGCCGTCGAACCCGGTGGTCTCGATCGGCACGATCCTGGGCGTGCCCGGCCTGCGCGAGGCCCTGCTGGCCACCCCGGGCCGGATCGTCGGCCTGTCCCCGATCGTCGGCGGCGCCGTGGTGCGCGGGATGGCCGACCGATGCCTGCCGGTGGTCGGCGTCGAGGTCAGCGCCGAGGGCGTGGGCCGGCACTACGGCGCCCGCTCCGACGGCGGCCTGCTCGACGCCTGGCTGGTGCACACCGGCGACCGCGCCGAGGTGCCCGGCGTCGACGTGCGCGCCGTCCCGCTGCTCATGGACTCCCCGGAGACCACCGCCGCCATGGCCCGCGCCGCCCTGGACGCCGCGGGTGTCTGACGAGGGACCCCTCCGCCCCCCGCCGCCGGCGAGCGCGCGACGGGTCCCTGCGGAGGGGACGGTCGGCATCTCCGTCCACCCAGTCCCGGGGCTGCCCGAGTTCACCGCCGGTGACGACCTGGCCGGCGCCGTGGCCGCCGCCGCGCCGTGGCTGGCCGACGGCGACGTCGTCGTCGTGACGTCGAAGGTCGTGTCGAAGGTCGAGGGCCGGGTGGTGCCGGTGCCCCCGGGCGCCGACCGCGAGGCGGTGCGCCAGCGGGCCATCGACGAGGAGACCGTGCGGGTGGTGGCCCGGCGCGGGCCGCTGAAGATCGTCGAGACCCGGCACGGCTGGGTGGTGGCCGCGGCCGGCATCGACGCCTCGAACGTGCCCGGCGACTCCCTCGTCCTGCTCCCCGAGGACGCCGACGCCTCCGCCCGCGGCCTGCGCGCCCGGCTGCGGGAGCTGCTCGGCGTCGACGTGGCGGTGGTCGTCAGTGACACCTTCGGCCGCACCTGGCGGGAGGGGCTCACCGACGTCGCGGTGGGGTCGGCCGGGATCGCCGCGCTGACCGACCACCGCGGCGACGTCGACGCGCACGGCAACCGGCTGGAGACCACGCAGGTCGCCGTCGTCGACGAGCTCGCCTCGGCCGCCGACCTGGTGAAGGGCAAGCTCGGCGGGGTGCCGGTCGCCGTCGTCCGGGGGCTGCCGTTCGCGCGGCCCGCCGACGACGCCGGCACCCGGCCGCTGGTCCGGCTCGGTCCCGGCGACCTGTTCCCCTACGGGAGCCGCGACCTGGTGGCCACCCGCCGGCCGGCCGCCGACCTGGTGCCGCGGCCCGGCGACCGCGAGGCGGTGGCCGAGGCGTTCCGGGTGGCCAGCGCCGCGCTGCCCGAGTTCCCGGTGGTGCTGCGGCACGGCGGGGAGGGCGACGGTGCCGTCGACGTGCACCTGACCGAGCGCGCCACCACGACGGCGGCGCTCAACCTCGGCGCGCTGGTCGGCGCGGTCGTCGTCCAGCTGCACGCCGAGGGCTGGTCGACCCGCTGGGAGCCGGTGGGCACGCCGGGCGGCTCCTCCCTCGTCGGGAGGTTGTGGCTGGGCTCCCCGCGCGCCTGACCAGCCCGCTCTCGGTAGCGTCCGCCGTCATGCGGGGGATCATCCTGGCCGGGGGCACCGGCAGCCGCCTGTTCCCGATCACGCAGGCGGTCAGCAAGCAGCTGATGCCCGTCTACGACAAGCCGATGGTCTACTACCCGCTCTCGACGCTGATGATGGCCGGCGTCCGCGAGGTGCTGGTGATCACCACCCCCGGCGACCAGGTGGCGTTCCGCGCCCTGCTCGGCGACGGCGGCCGGCTCGGGATGCGGATCGAGTACGCGGTGCAGGAGCGCCCCGAGGGCCTCGCGCAGGCGTTCCTCATCGGCGCGGACTTCGTCGGGGACGAGGCGGTCGCGCTGGTCCTCGGCGACAACATCTTCTACGGCGCGGGCCTCGGGACGGCGCTGGGCCGCCTGCCCGAGCCCGACGGCGGGCACGTGTTCGCCTACCACGTGGCCAACCCGGCCGACTACGGCGTCGTGGAGTTCGACCCGTCGGGTCGCGTGCTGTCCATCGAGGAGAAGCCGGCCCGGCCGAAGAGCTCCTACGCGGTGCCGGGCCTGTACTTCTACGAGTCCTCGGTGGTCGAGGTGGCCCGCTCGATCCGGCCCAGCGCCCGCGGTGAGCTGGAGATCACCGCCGTCAACGAGCACTACCTGCGCGAGGGCCGGCTCACCGTCACCGTGCTGGACCGCGGGACGGCCTGGCTGGACACCGGGACCTTCGCCTCGTTGCGTCAGGCGACGGAGTTCGTCTCGGTGGTCGAGGAGCGGCAGGGCCTCAAGATCGGCTGCATCGAGGAGGTCGCCTGGCGGCAGGGCTGGCTGGACGACGACGGCCTGCGCCGCGCCGCCGAGCCGCTGGGCAAGAGCGGCTACGGCGACTACCTGCTCCGCCTGCTCGAGGACCGCTAGATCCGCTTGTAGTCCGTCGGCGCCGTCCGGGGGCCGCGGCGGGGCGGCATGCTGCCGCCCAGGTGCAGCAGCCGGACGACCCGCTGCCGGTGCCCGCGCCAGGGCTCGAGCAGCACCATCATCCCGTCGTCGTCGGTCTTGCGGCCGGCCAGCGACCAGCCCACCAGGTTCTTGAGGTGGTAGTCGCCGTAGCTGACGGTGTCGGGGCAGCCGAGCGTGCGCTGCACGACCTCGGCCGCCGTCCACACGCCGATGCCGGGGACGGTGCGCAGCCTCCGCTGCAGCGTCGGGGAGTCGCAGCCGCCGTCGGGCTCCAGGGCGTGGGCCACCGAGGCGACGTGCCGCAGCGCCCGCCGCCGCGCGCCGTCGAGGCCGGCGCGGTGCCACTCCCAGTCGGGGATCTCCAGCATCCGGCGCGGCGAGAACAGCACCCGCATGCCCTCAGGCGCCGGGCCGGGGGCGGGCTCGCCCGCCAGCCGCAGCAGCGCCCGCCACACCCGGTGCGCCTCGATGACGGTGACCTTCTGCTCCAGCACGGCGGGGACGAGGGCGTCCCAGGTGCGGCCGGTGCGGCTCAGCGGCAGGTCGGGCGTGCGCCGGGCGATCTCGCGCAGCAGCGGGTGGCCGCTCGGGTCGAAACCGGCCGGGTCGTCCTGCGCGCCGAGCCACCCGGGCACCGCCGTCCCGGCCCACTCCGCGCCCGGTCCCCACGCCAGCACCTGCACCTCGCCGCCGCGGTGCGTGATCCGGACGGTCGCCGGCCCGCAGGGCGTGGTGGTCGTGCGCCAGACGGCGTCGCCGTCCCACCGCATCGTCGGGTCGCTCGCGCTGCGCTGGTGCGGGCGGAGGACGGCCTTCAGGTCGAAGGTCCAGTCCGGCCGCCAGCAGTCGGCGAAGTCGGCGCCGGTCGGGGCCGCATCGGCGGGAGCCGCGCCGGCGGGGGCCGGTGCGGGGTGGTGCGCCGGCGGGGTCGGGGCCGGCAGTGCTGTGGTCACGCGGTTCTCCGGGGAAGAGGGAGAGGAGCAGCGGCCCCCGTCAGCGGGGCGCCATGCGCAGGGCGCCGTCCATCCGGATGGTCTCGCCGTTGAGGTAGCCGTGCTCGATGATGCCGAGCGCCAGCCGGGCGAAGTCGTCGGGGCGGCCCAGGCGCTTCGGGAAGGGGATGCCGGCCGCCAGCGCGGTCCGCGCCTCCTCGGGCAGGCTGCCGAGCAGCGGGGTGTCCACCAGGCCCGGCGCGATCGTGCACACGCGCACGCCGACGCTGGCCAGGTCGCGCGCCGCCGGGAGGGTCATGCCGACGATGCCGCCCTTCGACGCGGCGTAGGCGATCTGGCCGATCTGGCCGTCGAAGGCCGCGATGGAGGCGGTGTTGACGACGACGCCGCGCTCGCCGTCCTCCTCCGGCTCGGTGGCCGCCATCGCCGCGGCGGCCAGGCGGAGCACGTTGAAGGTGCCGACCAGGTTCACCTGGACCGTGCGGAGGAACGGCTCGAGGTCGTGGGCGGTGTTGCCCTTGCCCACGGTGCGCTGCGCCCAGCCGATGCCGGCGCAGTTGACGGCGATCCGGAGCGGCCGGTCCTTGCCGGTGGCGTCGGCCACGGCCGCGGCGACCTGGGCCTCGTCGGTGACGTCGGTGCGCACGAACGTCGTGTGCCCGCCCAGCTCGCCGGCCAGCGCGGCCCCGCGCTCCTCGTTGAGGTCGGCGATGGTGACCGCGGCACCGCGCGCGGCGAGCGCGCGGGTGGTGGCCTCCCCGAGGCCCGAGGCCCCGCCGGACACGACAGCTGCGACGTCGAAGCTCTGCATGTCGGCATCCCACCACGCGGCGGCGCGGACCCGGCACCGGGTGCCCGCGGCCCTGCGTGCCGAGTGTGTGCGCGGACGCCACAGTCCGGGAGTGGGGATCCGGCGTCCGCGCACACGCGCGCGCGTGCCGGCGCGGTGATGTGCGGTGACGGCGCATCCCGTCAGCGGAGTGCGCCGCATCCGCACGTCACCAGCGCAGTCGCTCAGCTGAAACGGGCACCGAAGCGCTCCTCGACGGCGGCGAGGAGCTGCTTGACCCGCTCGGCGTCGGACACCGGGCAGACCATCGTGACGTCGCGGGTCGCGACGACGACGCTGTCGCGGACGCCGACCAACGCGACCAGGTGGTCGGGCTCGTCGCTCAGCACGATGTTGCCCGCGCTGTCGAGGGCGACCGCGAGGCCGGAGACGGCGTTGTCGCCCGCGACCGCCAGCGTCTGCGCCAGGGCCGGCCACGAGCCGACGTCGAGCCACTCGACGTCCAGGTCCGCCACGAGCACCCGGCCGGGCTCGGTGGCCGCGGGCTCCAGCACCGCGTAGTCGACGCTGGTCTTCGGCAGCGTCGGGAAGACCTCGGCGAGGACGGCGTCGCGCTCCGGCCCCGCCGGCGCGGCCACCACGCGGGCCAGCCCCTCGGCGGAGGCGGGCAGGTGGTCGGCGAGCGCGTCGAGCACGGTGCGCGCCCGCCAGACGAACATGCCGGAGTTCCACAGGTACTCGCCCGACGCCAGGTAGCCCTCCGCGGTGGCGCGGTCGGGCTTCTCCTTGAACGCGGCGGCCTCGGCGACGCCGGGCACCTCGGTCGCCGGGCCGCGGCGGACGTAGCCGAAGCCGGTGGCCGGGGCGGTCGGCGTGATGCCGAGGGTGACCAGCGCCCGCGGCCGCGCGGCCAGCGCGTCGAAGGCGGTGCTCAGCGTGGCGGCGAAGCGCTCGACCGGGCGGATGACGTGGTCGGCGCTGACCACGGCGAGCTCGGCATCGGGGTCGGCCTCGGCCACCAGCGCGGCGGCCAGCCCGACGGCGTTGGCGGTGTCGCGGGCGACCGGCTCGAGGACCAGCCGGTCGGCGCGCAGCCGGGGCAGCGCCGCGCGCACCTGCTCGCCGTAGCGCGCCGCCGTGCACACCCAGATCCGCTCGGCCGGCAGCACCGCCTCCAGCCGCTCGAACGCCTCGGCGAGCAGGCTGTGCGCCCCTCCGCCGGGCTCGGCGACGACGTCGAGCAGCTGCTTGGGCCGGGCCGCCCGCGACAGCGGCCACAGCCGCGTGCCCGAGCCGCCGGCCATGATGACCGCGTGCCTCACGTGCCGTTCCTCCTCGTCCCGCGGCCGACGTCGTCGGCCCGGCGCTGGAACCGAGCCCCGGCGGCCACCCGGCCGCTCACGTAGCTGACCAGCATGCGACCGCCGAGCCCGGCCCGCAGGGCCGCCCGCAGCGGGGCGTTGCGGCGGCCGGGGTACTGCCCGGCGAGGTAGCGCAGCGCGCTGGTGTGGTGCACCCGCTGCATGCGGTGCGGCTCGCGGCGGGTGGCGTGCCCGCCCTCGTGGACGACGACCGCCGACGGCGCGTAGACGTGCAGGTAGCCGGCGCGGCCGAGGCGCTCGGCGAGGTCGACGTCCTCGAAGTACATGAAGTAGCCGGGGTCGAAGCCGCCGACGGCGCGGAACGCCTCGAGGTCGACGAGGAAGCACGAGCCCGACAGCCAGCCGGCCGTGCGCTCGCGCGGCGCCTCCCGCTCGCGGCGGTAGCGCGCCGTCCACGGGTTGCCCGGCCACGCCCAGCCGAGCAGCGCGTGCCCGGCGCCGGTGGACAGCCGCGGCAGGTCGCGCGCGGACGGGTACAGCTCCCCCTCGGGGGTGCGGATGGCCGGGCCCACGGTGGCCGCGCGCGGCCAGCGGGCGGCGACGGCGAGCAGCTCGTCGACGGCGCCGGCCTCGAAGCGGACGTCGGGGTTGGCGACCAGGGCGTAGCGGCCCGCCGCCCCGGCCAGGCCCGCGTTGACCGCCGCGCCGTAGCCGACGTTGCCGCCGGTGCGCAGCAGCCGCACCTGCGGGTGGCGCGCGGCGACGTCCTCGGGGACGCCGTCGGTGGAGCCGTTGTCGGCGAGCACGACCTCGACCGGCCGGGTGGTGGCCTCGGCCAGGGAGGTGACGAACCCCTCGAGCGCCTCGCCCGGGGAGTAGGTGACGGCGACGACGCGCAGCGGCCCCGCGTGCTCGGCGCTCATGTCCCCGACACTAGAGGCCGAGCTCCGGGGTCGGCCCGACACCCGGGGTGCACAGGGAACAGGGCACGCGCGACACGACGACGACCGACCGAGGGGACCAGCGTGGCCAGCAGCGCGCCGCCGACCGAGCACGAGCGCACCGGGGACGCGTCCGCCGCACCCCCTGCGGGCCGGCGGGACCGGCGGCCGGTGCTCGGCTGGGCCGCGGTCGGGGCGGTGGCCGGCGGCCTGTTCTTCCTGGTGGTCTCCCGCGCCCTGATCGACGACACCTACATCACCCTCTCCTACGTCCGGAACGTGGCGGCCGACCTGCACTGGGGCCTGATCCCCACCGAGACGGCCAACAGCGCCACCTCGCCGTTCAACGTGCTGTCGCTGGCGGCGGTCACCTGGCTGGTGTCGCTGGTCACCGGCGACGTGCGGCCGGTGCTGGGCCTGGGGATCGCCACCGTCGCCTGGTGCGCGCTGCTCACCGGCGCCACCGCCGCCACGGCACGCCGCCTGGGCCGCTCGGGGGCGTGGTCGGTGGCGCTGCTGGCCGTGGTGCTCGCCAACCCGTTCGTCAACTCCGCGATCGGCCTCGAGGTGCTGCCGATCGCCGCCCTGCTCGCGGGGCTGACCTGGGCGGCGGTGGCCGGGCGTCCCGTCGCGTTCGGGCTGCTCGCCGGCGTGCTGGTGCTCACCCGGCTCGACCTCGGCGTGATCGTCGCCGCGGTGTTCCTGCTCACCCCGGCCGTCCGCGGCTGGCGCGCGCCGGTCCTGGCGACCGCCGTGGTGCTGCCCTGGTTCGCGTTCAGCTGGACGGTCCTGGGCTCGGCGATCCCCGACACCTTCGTCATCAAGACCCTGCAGCGCTCGTTCGGCGACTTCACCTTCGCCAACGGCCCGTTCACCCTCTGGCTCGACCGGGGCGTGCTGCACCTGTCGCTGGCGTTCGTCCCGGCGCTCGCGGGTCTCGCCGTCGCGGTCGCCCTGGCCGTGCCGCGGGTGCGCCGCCGGCACCCGGGCGTCGCCGGCCCGCTGGCCGGACTCGTGGTGGGCGGGCTCGCCTGGTACGCGGCGTACTCGCTGCTCCAGGTGCCGCCGTACCAGTGGTACTACGTGCCGACGACGGTCGCGCTGGCCACCGCCGGGGTCCTCGGCGCGGCGCTGTTCCTGCCCGCGCCGCGGGTGCGCGCCGTCCGCTACGCCGTCCCCCTGGGCCTGGCCGCGCTGGCCGTCGCCCTGCTGGCCGTCACCTCCGGCGACCGCCCGGTGCCGTGGGACCGCCCCGTCTACTTCGGCGCCTGGGCCCTGCCCGAGGAGTACCGGGAGATCGGCGCGGAGGTCGCCGCGATCGTGGGCGACGAGACCGTGGAGGCGCCCGGGGAGATCGGCACGCTGGCCTACGCGTGCGGCTGCGAGATGGTCGACTACTTCTCCGACCGGGGCATCGCCGTCGGGCTCGTCGAGGAGCGCACCGAGCAGGCCGGGCCGCTCATGCGCGCGCTGCTCGACGCCAACTTCGCCCGCCTCGACCGCGGCGACCGGCCGCTGACGCCCGAGTGGCGGCTGCGCTGGACGCAGGGCCCGGTGCCGGACGGCGCGATCACCTGGCCCACCGACTCCCCCGCCACCGGGCCGGCCACCATCTACCTGGAGCGCGTTCCCTAGCTGGCCGCCGGGCCGTGCGCAGCTCGCCTGCGCCGGGACACCCACCACAGCGCCGACGCGTCGAGGACGACGATCACGACGCCCGCGGCGAGCGCGGGCCACAGCAGGCGCACACCGACGGGCGCGAAGACGACGTTGAGGCGACCCGACCGCACACCGGCCGGGACGGACACCTGTACCAGGGCGTCCTCGAGGGCGCGGACCTCCACGGGGCGGCCGTCGACGGTGGCCCGGTAGCCCGGCCAGTAGGGCACGCGCAGCAGGACCGTCCCGGGTTCGTCCCCGGTGCTCACGACGTAGCTGTCCTGGGGCCGGCCGATCCGGGCAAGGTCCGACGTCCAGCCCGTGTCGGCCACCTCGACGCCGTCCGCCTCCGCCACGCGTCCCGGGTGCCGCTCGTCAGCCGGCCGCTCGTAGACCGACCACGGCCCCGTCCCCTGCCCGCGGTCCCATTCCCGGTCGAACCAGGCGCGGACCTCCTCGGGTGCGCCCTCGGAGAGATAGACGGTGTCCGAGGCCAGCACGTCGATCCAGGGCCGTGAGGTCCCCGGCACGGTGGCCAGCGCCCGGGACGTGTCCGGGCACCCGACTGACCCGACGTAGCTCGTGCACAACACCGGCCCCAGTCCCCGGTGCAGGGACGTCACGTAGCCGGTCCCGACCCTGGCGTCGGCCAGCAAGTTGCCGTTGCCGGCGAAGAAGCCGGCGCTCCACCCGCGGTCCGGCCCGAAGACGCCCAGAAAGCTCCCGAAGGCGTAGACGGTCACGGTCCGCCCGGTGAATAGGGACCGGTCCCGGTACTCCGCGACCGTCCGCCCCATCGCCTCGGCACCCGAGAACCCGGGGGCGCCGATGTCCCGGTAGGGCAGCGAGGGCGAGCCGGCCAGCCCGCGCTCGGCGGTGACCCGGACCTGGACGTCGACCATCATCCGCTCGGCGACGACCACCGCCGCTGCGGAGGGCAGGACCAGGACTGCGGCGGCCCCGGCGGCGACCAGGCGCCGCGTCGCCCGGACGCGGACGAGCAGGGCGGTCAGCGCCAAACTGACGAGCAGCAGGCCCGCGAGGTGCCAGGGCCACAGGGCCGGGGCCCGGAGCACCGCCAGCACCACCTGGGACAGCCCCAGGCCTGCCGCCAGGGCGACGCGGGTCCGCGATGTCGACCGGGCCGCCGTCACGGCCAGCAGCGCCAGGAGCGGGAGCGCGATCTGGACCACGACCAGGTACCGGAAGGGGAAGCGGAACAACCCGACGACGGTCGGGAGCTGGGTCGCCAGCACGCCGGCCACCGTCAGCGCGAGGGCCGTCGGCACGCCCGGCCGCCGCAGCGCCTCGCGCCACCGGACGAGCGCCAGCAGGGGGACGGCGAGGAGGAACGTCGAGGTCGCGGGCACGAGCCCGATGGGGCCGTTGAAGGCGTTGGTCTGCCCGAGCAGGGTCGGGCCGCCCAGCACGACGTCGAGGAGGTTGGGGATCGCGGAACCGGCGTTGCCGAGGACGGGCTCGGGGTCCTGCCGGTCGACCCAGCCCGCCATCTGGACGCCGTTCAGGAGCGTCGGCAGGGCGATCACCGCGCCTCCGGCGAGGGCGCCGGTCTGTGCCCGGGCGACTCGGTCCCGCACGAGCTCCCGCCAGCTCCCGGAGCGCCGGCGGTACTCGCCGAGCTGGGCCAGGACGACGACGGCGGCGAAGGGGACCGAGTAGGGGTTCCCCGACGCGAGGACGGCCCAGGTCGCCAGGCCGGTCAGGAGGACCCCCCGTGCACCGCGGACGGACAGCCCGAGCCACAGCCAGGGCAACCAGGCCGACCCCCACATCAACGGCCACCAGAAGCTGCCGTACCAGAGGAAGAAGCCGCTCGACGCGACGCCGAGGGCGCCGGCGACGGCGAGGGCCGGCCGGACGCGGTGGTGCAGCGCCAGGGCGAGGACCCCGGTGCCCAGGAGCAGCATGCAGACGGCCCCGTACACCCAGGCCATGGTCAGCACGTCGTCGAACCGGGACAGGACCCACGCGAGCGACCAGTGCAGCGGGTCGAACGACCCGTACTGCATGTCCGCGGTGACGTTGCCGCCGAGGCCCTGGTCCGGGTCGGCCAGCGGCGGGACCCCGCCCTGGGCGTTCCTGCCGAGCCACCACGCCATGGGGCCGAACTGCGCCTGCGAGTCGTCCAGCCAGAAGAACCGCGGCACCAGGCGGTGCAGTACCGCGATCTGGGCGATCTGGACCACCCAGTAGACGGCGACCGGCGCGACTACCCTCGACGGCCGTGCGAGGGGGTGCCGGGCCGTTGCCCCCGCCCCGGTCGAGGGCTCGGTGGGGATCTCGACGGCGGTCACGGGACCGGCACCCGGCCCGGCCTGAGGGCAGACCTCGACACGGCAACTCCGTTCCTCGGCGCGGGCGGCGTGGATCACCCTCCCGCACTCGGCGGCCGTCGGGCTCCCGGGTCGGACACGGGAGGCCTCACGACGCCCGGTGTGCCCGCATGCGCACCGTGTCACCGCCGGACACCGAGGGTACCGCCGCGGCCCCGCGGTCGCGGGGAGCGCGACGGACGGCACGGCATCCTCGTGCCCCCGCTGCGGCGGGAGCACCCGAGCGTGGGGTGGCCGACTCCCCGTAGGGTCGGCACGTCCGGCCCACGACGCACCGGCGACCACCGGTCCTGGGCACGCGTGCGTCCCGAGGAGCTCTCCGTGCAGACGTCCGAGGCGGGAGCCTCGTCCGCGACAGCGCCCGCCCCGCTGCGGCGGCGGCGCACCGAACGGCCGGACCTGCTACTGGCCGGCGGGGCCGCCGTCGTCGCGGCGCTGTGCTTCCTGCTGGTCCGCGCCAGCCTCATCGACGACGCCTACATCACGCTGTCCTACGCGCGGAACCTCGCCGAGGAGTTCCACTGGGGGCTGACCCCGTTCCGCACGGCGAACAGCGCCACCTCGCCGCTGAACGTGCTGGTCCTCGGCCTGGCCGCCTTCGTGGTCCGCGACCCGGTGTGGGGCCTCGGCGTGGTGTTCGTCGTGCTGACCGCGCTGCAGGCGCTGGGCCTGGCCCGGCTGGCCCGGCGGCTGGACCTCTCCCGCGGCGCGGCGGTCGCGGCGACGGCGCTGCTGCTGCTGTCCCCGCTGTTCCTCGCGATCGTCGGCATGGAGATGACGCTGGCGCTCACGCTGGCGGTCTGGGCGACGGTGGCCGCGGCCGAGCGGCGGCCCGTCCTGTTCGGCGCGCTGGCCGCCCTGCTGGTGCTCACCCGCGTCGACCTCGCCGTCGTCCCGCTGGTGCTGCTGCTGGCCACCCCGGGGCTGCTGCGCCGCACGCACGTCGTCCTCGGCACGGCGCTGCTGGTGGCCGCGCCCTGGTACGTCTTCAGCTGGGTGGCCCTGGGCGCGCTGGTCCCCGACACGCTGGTCATCAAGACGGTGTCCACCGGCGCGTGGGGGCCGTGGGACTTCGCCAACGGCTGGCAGCTCTACCTGGAGCGCTACCCGGCGGCGACGGTCCTCGCCGCGATCCCGGCGCTGGCCGGCCTGCTGGCGCTCGTCGTCTGGCCCTTCGTGCGGCGCCGGGCCCGCTGGGCGGGTCTCGGCCCGGTCGTGGCGCTCGGCGCCGCCGGGGTGCTGCACGCCGTGGCCTACTCGCTGCTCGCCCCGCCGCCGTTCCACTGGTACTACGCGCCCTCGGTCGGCGCGCTGACCGTCACCGCGGCCTTCCTCGGCGCCGCGGCCGCCGGGCGCCGGCCGGCCCCCGCGGCCGACGGGTCCCCCGCCCCCGCGCGGCGCCGGCCCGTGGCGCTGCTGGCCGCGGCCGTGGCGGCCGCGCTGCTCCTGGTCGACGCCGCCTTCGCCCTGCAGCGCGGCGTGCCGTGGGAGATGACGCCGATCACCACCAACTGGGCCACCGCCGAGCAGTACCTGGCGATCGGCGAGGACCTGCGCGCCGAGGTGGGCGACGACGTCGTCCGCAGCCCCGGGGAGATCGGCACGCTGGCCTACGCGTGCCGGTGCGACATCGTCGACCCGTTCTCCGACCGCGGGACGCTGCTGCCGCAGATCGACCAGCGGCAGGAGGAGGCCGGCACGGTCATGCGGCTGCTGCTGCGGCTGAACTTCGCCAACCTCGACCGGCCGCCGGCGGCCGAGCCGGACCGGGCGCTGGTGTACGAGGGCGGGCGCCCCGACGGCGACTGGCCGGTGACCTCCGCGTGGCGCGGGTCGGGTTCGTTCTCCCTCGTGGCGCCCTGACCGTCACCCAGACCGGACGGGTTCGTCACATCCGTAACCGACGCCCCCGACACCACATCCGTCGACGTGGCTGCGGGCGACCTCCCGGGTACCGTCGGTCCCCGTGACCTCAGCGAGACCTGACCTCGTCGTCGTCGGCTCCGGCTTCTTCGGACTGACCGTTGCCGAACGGGTGGCCAGCCAGCTGGACAAGCGCGTGCTCGTCCTCGACCGACGTGACCACATCGGTGGCAACGCCTACTCCGAGCCCGAGCCCGAGACCGGCATCGAGATCCACCGGTACGGCGCCCACCTCTTCCACACGTCCAACGAGCGGGTCTGGCAGTACGTCAACCAGTTCACCGAGTTCACCGGCTACCAGCACAAGGTGTACTCGATCTACCAGGGGCAGACGTACTCGCTGCCGATGAACCTGGCCACCATCTGCCAGTACTTCGGCAAGAGCTTCTCCCCCGGCGAGGCCCGGGCCCTCGTGGCCGAGCAGGCCGGCGAGATCGACACCGCCGAGGCGAAGAACCTCGAGGAGAAGGCGATCTCGCTGATCGGGCGCCCCCTCTACGAGGCGTTCATCCGCGGGTACACGAAGAAGCAGTGGCAGACCGACCCGACCGAGCTGCCCGCCGCCGTCATCGCCCGCCTGCCGGTGCGGTACACGTTCGACAACCGGTACTTCAACGACACGTACGAGGGCCTCCCCAAGGACGGCTACACGGCGTGGCTGCAGAAGATGGCCGACCACCCGAACATCGAGGTCCGCCTCTCCACGGACTACTTCGACGTCCGCGACGAGCTGCCGGCCGACGTGCCGACGGTCTTCACCGGCCCGATCGACAAGTACTTCGACTACGAGGCCGGCGAGCTCGGCTGGCGCACGCTGGACTTCGAGACCGAGGTCCTGCCGATCGGCGACTTCCAGGGCACCTCGGTCATGAACTACGCCGACGAGGACGTGCCCTTCACCCGGATCCACGAGTTCCGGCACTTCCACCCCGAGCGGTCCTACCCCGAGGACAAGACGGTCGTCGTCCGCGAGTACTCGCGCTTCGCCGAGTCCGGCGACGAGCCGTACTACCCGATCAACACCCCCGAGGACCGCGCCAAGCTGGAGCGCTACCGGGAGCTGGCCAAGCAGGAGGCCGCGGAGAAGCGTGTGCTCTTCGGCGGCCGGCTGGGCACCTACAAGTACCTGGACATGCACATGGCGATCGGTTCGGCGCTGAGCATGTTCGACAACCGCATCCGGCCGTTCTTCGACGAGGGCGGCTCGCTCGACGGCCGCCTCGACGACTGACCGCTCCGACGTCGACACAGAGGACTACTCCCCCATGACGACCACCGCACCCCAGGTCGCCGACGCGCCGGTCAAGCCCGACGCCGTGAGCGAGCCGGCCGAGACCGACCTCACGCCGGACAAGGCCGTCACGCTCGTCCAGCGCGTCCTCATGCCGCGGCCGGCCGACCCGCTGAAGGTCCGCAGCCTCTACCTCGACGAGGAGAACGCGCCGGTCCGCGTGCGGCAGGACGGCCGCCACTCCGGCACGATCACCGCCGGCTCCGAGGTCTCCTTCGCCACCTACTTCAACGCCTTCCCGGCCAGCTACTGGCGGCGCTGGAGCGTGCTCGGCTCGATCGTGCTGCGGGTGACCGTCGCCGGCAGCTGCCGCATCGACGTCCACCGCTCCAAGGCCGACGGCGAGTCGATGCACGTCACCGGCGTCTCCCACGAGGGCGACGACGAGCGGACGCTCGAGTTCGAGCTCGACCTGGCACCGTTCATCGACGGCGGCTGGTACTGGTTCGACGTCACCGCCGACTCCGACACCGTCGTCCGCGAGGCCGGCTGGTACGCCCCGCAGGCGCCGGCCGAGGAGCCGCGGCTGGCCGTCGGCATCTGCACCTACAACCGCCCGGTCGACGCCCTGGCCGCCGCCCGCGCGCTGGTCGAGGACGCCGCGGTGCTCGACCGGCTCGCGCTGGTCACCATCGCCGACCAGGGCAACAACCACGTCAAGGACGCCGCCGGCTACGCCGAGGTCAAGGCGTCCCTGGGCGACCGGCTGCGCGTGGTCGAGCAGCCCAACCTCGGCGGCAGCGGCGGCTTCGCGCGCACCATGCACGAGGCCTTCACCCGCAGCGACGCCACGCACGTCGTGCTGCTCGACGACGACATCATGATCGAGCCCGACAGCCTGCTGCGGGCCCGCGCCTTCGCCGCCTACGCGAAGAGCCCGATGCTCGTCGGCGGGCAGATGCTGGCCCTGCAGAACCGCTCGATCCTGCACAGCATGGGCGAGATCGTCGACCGCGAGACGTTCTTCTGGACCAACGCGCCGAACACCGAGTACCACCACGACTTCGGCAAGGAGTCGCTGCGCGAGTCGCCGGACCTGCACCGGCGCATCGACGTCGACTACAACGGCTGGTGGATGTGCCTGATCCCCCGCGCCGTCACCGAGCGGATCGGCATGCCGCTGCCGGTGTTCATCAAGTGGGACGACGCCGAGTACGGCCTGCGCGCCTTCGCCGCCGGCTTCCCGACGGCGTCGCTGCCCGGCACGGCCATCTGGCACCTCTCCTGGGGTGACAAGGACGACGCCAGCGACTGGCAGGCGTACTTCCACATCCGCAACCGGCTGGTCGCCGCGGCGCTGCACTCGCCGCACAAGCACGGCGGCAAGCTGTTCCGCGAGATGCTCAAGGCCGACCTGCGGTTCCTGATCAACCTGCAGTACTCGACCGTCGAGCTGCACCACCTGGCCTACCGCGACTTCCTCGCCGGGCCGGAGGGGCTGTTCGGCGGCATGCCGCAGTCGGTGGTCCGGGCCCGCGAGGTGCGCGCGACGCACTCCGACGGCCAGGTGCTGCCCTCCTCGGCCGACCTGCCGCTGCCGTCCATGCCGACGGCGAAGGCGGTGCGCTTCCGCAAGATCCCGGTGTCGCCGGTGTCGATCGCGAAGACCCTGGTCAAGGGCCTGGTGCACAACGCCCGGCCGGTGGACGAGGCGAACCTGGAGACCCCGCAGCTGAACCTGGCGTTCCAGGACGCCCGCTGGTTCCTGCTCTCCCGGCTCGACAGCGCCACCGTGGGCACCGCCGACGGCCGCGGCGTCACCTTCCGCCGTCGCGACCCGGCCACGTTCCGCCGGCTGGCGGCGACGTCGGCGCGGTACCTGCGGCGGATGTCGGCGGAGTTCCCGGAGCTGCAGCGCCGCTACCAGGAGGCCGCGGGCGACCTGACCTCCATGGACAGCTGGAGCAGCGCCTTCGAGCAGTGGGGCTACGAGCGGGTGTAGTCCCCGGCACGACGACGAAGGGCCCCGACCGGAGATCCGGTCGGGGCCCTTCGTCCGTGCGGTGGCCCCGGCGTGCGGTGGCGCCGTCGTGCGGTGGCGCCGGGGGCTACGCGGGGCGGGTCAGCCGCTCCTGGCGGCCGGCGCGGGTGAGCCGGCGCCACTCCCTCCAGCCGGCCGGGTCGCGGCGGGAGACGAGGAAGAACCAGCCGAAGCGGACGGTCTCGAGCGGCCGCAGCCAGCGCATGCCGGGCTGGGCCATGAGGTAGCCGCGGTTGCGGTAGGTGAAGAACCGCTTGACCTCGTTGGCCGGGTACTGCGCCGACAGGCGCCCGCCGAGGATCGGCGCGAACTCCGTCGTCCCCTCGGGGTGCAGGTAGGCGGCCTGCGTGCAGGTGCCGAACGGCAGCCCGGCGCGCAGCAGCCGGCGGTGGATCTCGGTCTCGTCGCCGCGGAAGAACAGCCGGTAGTCGGGCACGCCGACGACGTCGAGCGCCTCGGCCCGGAACAGCGCCCCGTTGAACAGCGAGGCGTAGCTCGGCAGCAGGTCCAGGCCCGCGAAGTCGCTGCGGTGCCACCGCCAGCGCAGCCCGCGGCGCAGCGGGAAGGCCAGCCGGTCGGGGTCGGCCATGTCGGTGACCAGCGGGCTGACCTCGGCCAGCCCGTGCCGCCGCGCGGCGTCGAGCAGGGTGGCGAGCACGGTGCCGTCGGCGGGGCGGCCGTCGTCGTCGGCGCACCAGACCCAGTCAGCGCCCAGGGCGAGGGCGTGCAGCATCCCGTAGGCGAAGCCGCCGGCCCCGCCGAGGTTGCGCTCGCTGGGCAGGTGGGTGGCGGGCAGGCCGCTGGCGGCCACGACGTCGGCGGCCGACTCGTCCGGCCCGTTGTCGACGACGACGACGTGGTCGACCGGCCGGCTCTGCGCCGCCAGCGCCGCCAGGCTCTCGGCGAGCAGCTCGCGGCGGTGCCGGGTGACGACGACGGCGACGACGCGCTCGCCGGCGGCCGGGGCGGCCGCCGTCACGCCGGGAGGCCCTTGTAGGCCCGCAGCACGTCCTCGAGGGTGCCCTGCTGCTTGATCCGGCCGTGCTCCATCCAGATGGCGGTGTCGCACAGCTCGCGGAGGAACTCGTCGGAGTGCGAGGCGAAGACGAGCAGGCCCGAGCGCTCGACCAGGGACACCAGCCGCTGCTTGGACTTCTCGAGGAACGCCGCGTCGACGGCGCCGATGCCCTCGTCGAGCAGCAGGATCTCCGGGTCGATGCTGGTGACGACGCCCAGGGCGAGGCGCACCCGCATGCCGGTGGAGTAGGTGCGCAGCGGCATGTGCAGGAAGTCGCCGAGCTCGGTGAACTCGGCGATGTCGTCGACCCGCTCCTGCATCTGCTTGCGGGTCATCCCGAGGAACAGGCCGCGGATCATGATGTTCTCGAGGCCGGAGATCTCGGGGTCCATGCCGACGCCCAGGTCGAAGACCGGGGCCACGCGGCCGCGGACCTCGGCGATGCCGCGGGTGGGCTCGTAGATGCCCGACAGCAGCCGCAGCAGCGTGGACTTGCCGGCGCCGTTGTGGCCGACGAGGCCGACACGGGCGCCGTGCTCGAGGGAGACCGTGATGTCGCGCAGCGCCTCGATGACCGGCACCTTGCGGCTGCTGTCGACGTTGCCGCCGACCAGGCCGACGACGGTCTTCTTCAGCGACCGGCTCTTGGCGTCGAAGATCGGGAAGTCGACGCACGCGTCCTTGGTGACGATGCCGATCGGACTGTTCGGGCTCTCTGACACGCTCACACCCAGTAGGAGACGCGGGACCGGTAGCGGCGCAGGACGAGCATCGTCAGCGCCCAGCCGACCACGGTGATGACGAGGACGACGATCCAGTGCCGCCAGACCTGGTCCTGGCCCAGGAGCGGTCGGCGGATGATCTCCACGAAGTGCAGGAACGGGTTGAACTCCGCCAGCCGCGCCCGCTCGGCGATCGCCGGGTTGGGGCTGTTCACGAGCTCGTCGTAGATCCAGACGATCGGCGTCAGGAAGAACGCCAGCTGCACGATGCTCTGCGTGATCGGCAGGATGTCGCGGAAGCGGGCCGTGATCGTGCCGACCGCCAGGGCCACCCAGGCGCCGTTGAGCGCCAGCAGGACGAAGGCCGGGATCGCGTAGACGACCGTCCACTTCAGCGGCTGGGGGAAGACCACCAGCATCACGACGTAGACGAGCAGGTTGTGCGCGAAGAACAGGATCTGCCGCCACACCAGCCGGTACACGTGCACCGACAGCGGCGAGGGCAGGTGCTTGATGAGGCCCTCGTTCGCGATGAAGACCTCGGAGCCCTCGTTGATGCAGCCGCTGATGAAGTTCCAGACGACGAAGCCCACGAGGACGTGCGGGAGGAGCCGGGCCAGCTCGATGTCGAACAGGCCCGAGTACAGGATGCCCAGCGCGATGGCGGTGACCGCCATGCTGATCGTGATCCACACCGGTCCGAGGACGGATCGGCGGTAGCGCTGGCGGATGTCCTGCCAGCCGAGGTGGCCCCACAGTTGGCGCTGCCGCCACCCGTCCGACAGGTCGTCGACGGCCCTGCGCCAGCTGCGCACGCCGGGGGCGGCCGTCGCAGTCATGGCGACCACGCTACCTGTGGACGCAGATCGCCCCGGGGAGCGCAGTGCTGCCCCGGGGCGACCCGTCCGTCACATCTCAACGGGGTTGCACAGTCGCCTCACCCGTCGCGCCGTTCACCGTGATCGTGCCGTTCTGGAAGGTCTGCCGGGTGCCGCCGGCCACGGCCTGCGCGTCACCGGTCGGGTAGCCGAGGCGGCCCTGCTCCCAGCCGGTGGCCCCCCACGCGTCGAGCACCGCGCCGCGGACGACGCGCGTCCCGCCCGCCGGGCTGCTGTAGACCGCGCCGCCCTGGAAGTAGGCGTAGCGGCCCTGCCCGTCGGGGGTGACGGTGACGTCGGTCGTGGGGAAGCGGAGGACGCCGGTCTCCCAGCCGCCGCGGGCCCAGGCCTCGAGCACCGTGCCGTACAGGAAGTGGGCGCCGGTGGCCCGCGTCCGGTAGACCGACCCGGCCTCGAAGTGCTGGTACTCCCCCAGGCCGTCCGGCGTCGTCCGGACGTCGGCGACCGGGTAGCCCAGCGGGCCGCGCTCGAAGCCGCTCAGCGCCCAGGCGTCGCGGAACGCCGTCGGCAGGACCCGCGCACCGCCGGTGGCGGTCGAGTAGATCGAGCCGCCCTCGAAGTGCTGGTAGGTGGCCTTCCCGTCCGGGGTCCGCCCGGTGTCGGAGACCGGCACGCCGAGCGTCCCGGCCGGGCCGCCGGCCGCCTGGTAGGCGCCCGCCAGCGCGGCCTGCACGGCGAACCCGCGCCCGCCGGAGACGTAGACGGTGCCGCGCTCGAACGCCTGCGACGTCACGCCGCCGGCCGTCTGGGCCGCCCCGGTCGGGTAGCCGAGCGAGCCGCCCTCCCAGCCGCTGCGCGCCCACACCGCGACGACCGCCGTCGGCAGCACCTTGGGGCCGGTGGCGGTGACGTAGACCGACCCGCCCTGGAAGTGCTGGTAGGTGGCCTTCCCGTCCGGGGTCCGGCCGGTGGCCGACGTCGGCAGGCCGAGCGTGCCCGCCGGGCCGCCGGCCGCGTCGTAGGCGGCGACCATCGGCGTCGTGACCGCGCCGCTCCCGCTCGCGGTGGCGTAGACGACGCCGCCCTCGAAGCGCTGTGCGGTGACGTCCCCCGTCAGCTGTGCGGCGGCGACCGGGTAGCCCAGCGGGCCCCGCTCCCAGCCGCTGCGCCCCCAGGCGGTGATGACCGCAGCGGGGAGCACATGGGTGCCGGTGCCGGTCGCGTACAGCGAACCGCCGCGGAAGTGCTGGTAGCGCGCCCTGCCGTCCGGCGTCGTCCCGGTGGCCGAGGTGGGGACCCCGAGCGCCCCCGCGGGCCCGCCGGCCGCCTCGTACGCGGGCAGCAGCGCCGTCAGCACCGCGCCGCCCTCGGTTCCGTCGGCGACGACCCGGCCGCCCTCGAACGGCTGGGTGGTCACGCCGTCGGTGGTCTGCGCGGCTCCGGTCGGGAACCCGAGGTCGCCGTGCTCCCAGCGGGCGCGGGACCAGACGGCGACGACCGTCGAAGGCAGCGTCCACGTGCCGGACGAGGTGACGTAGACCGACCCGTCCTTGAAGTGAGCGTAGCTCGCCCGCCGGTCCGGGGTGGTGGCCACGTCGCTCGTGGGCAGCCCGAGCGCGCTGCGCTCCCAGCCGGCGGCGGCCCACGCGTCGTACACCTCACCGGACAGGACATGTGCTCCCGTCCCGGCCGACCAGTAGATCGAGCCCCGCTGGAGGTGCACGTACTGCGCGGCCCCGTCGGGGGTGGTCGCCTGGTCGCTGATCGGGTAACCCAGGGGGCCGTTCTCCCAGCCGCTCGCCGCCCACCTGGCGTACACCTCGCCGCGGATGACGCGGGCGCCGGTGGCCGACGTCGAGTAGATCGACCCGGACCGGAAGTGGGCGAAGGTCCCGACGCCGTCGGGCGTGGTGGCCACGTCACTCACGGGCAGGCCGATCGGGCTGTTCTCCCAGCCGCTCGCCGCCCACCGGTCGTAGACGGCGCCGGAGAGGACGTGCGCCCCCGTGGCCGCCGACCAGTAGATCGAGCCGCGCTGGAAGTGCACGTACTGGGCGGCGCCGTTCGGGGTCGTGGTCTGGTCGTTGATGGGGTAGCCGAGGGAGCCGAACTCGTAGCCCAGCGCCCCCCACTTGTCCCGGATCACGGCGGTGATGAAGTGCGCCCCCGTGGCCGGCGACCAGTAGAGCGAGCCGCCCTCGAAGGCCTGGAAGCACCCGCCACCGGCGAGCCCGCACAGGCCGTCGCCGACGGGGTAACCCACGGGGCCGCCCTCCCAGCGGTAGGAGGCCCACTTGTCGTTGACGGCGCCGAACCACACGACGCGCGCCCCGGTCGCCGGGGACCAGTAGATGGCGCCGTTCGTGTAATTCTGCATGCAGCCGCCGTTGCGCAGTCCGCAGACGACGTCTCCCCGGGTCGCGCCCAGCCGACCGGACGGCCCACCGGTCTCGGCGTACCGGGCGGTCACCTCGCTGGCACCGGGGACCTGCGTGGAGCCGAACCAGTTGGTGAACTGGAACCAGAAGTTGCGGTTGCCGTAGCTCGAGCAACCATCGCCTTGGTTGGGGTAGGCGGCCAACGACGCCGCGTTGGGCTGGTAGGGCGTGTAGTTGTACAGCCCCACGGTGGCCTGGTTCTCCAGCAGGACGCGGGCGCTGCCGCACGACGCGTTCGGGCTCCACTGGATGTTGACCGTGGCACCAACCGCTCGGCCGAGGTAGCCGGGGCGGGCGGCGTACCACTTGTAGCGCCAAGCGGACATGTACACCTGGTTGAAGAACCCGAAGTACTGCTCGTTGCAGGGTGCCGTGTCCGGGCAGGCGTAGCCCGTCGCCTTCTGGTACTGGCTGGCCGTGAGCCGGGTGCCGGTGACGAGGCTCTGCTCCTTCTGCAACAGCACGAGCAACACCCGCTGGCTGATCCCGCAGGCCTGGCCGACCTTGGCGATGATCGTCGCGGCGGTCTCCCCGGGGGCGCCGACGTACGTGCCGGGGCAGTTCGCGTCGGCGGGCCGCGTCCAGGTGTCCTGCCGGTAGTCCTTGAGGCAGGGCAGCCCCGCGGACCCGACGACGCAGTTCGGGTTCTTCTGGTTGAGGAACGTCTGCACCGCCGGGGCCGACATCGCGTTGCCGTCGAAGAACAGCTGGTCGCTGATGATGTTGCCCGGGCGGAACTGACTCGGATCCGCGGCCTCCTGGAGCCGCGGCGCCGAGGACGTGGTGAGGACGCCGGCCAGGACGGCCGCGCAGCAGGCGGCGGTGAGGAGGGCGACCAGGACCCGGCGGGCGCGGCTCACTCCGGCACCTCGACGTCGACCGCCGCCGATTCGCCGGACGTCGCGCCGGACTCGTACTGCAGGACGACCGACCAGGTGCCCGGACGGAGCTCGTCGCCGGGCAGCACCAGCCTGTCACAGACGGTGGTGGTGGCGTCGGCGACACCCTCGACGGTCGCCCGGACGGTGCTGCCGTCGCGCGACACCAGCAGTGTGCAGGTGCCGCCGTCCTCCACGACCGGACTGACGAAGCCTGCGGCGAAGAGCGCGGCCTCGGCCGGGTCCCAGTAGGCGTTCGAGATCGCGACGGTGGTCTCCTGGACCGGCGCATCGGTGGCCACCGGCTCGCTGTCCTCGTCCTCGACAGGCGCATCGGTGACCTCCGCGACCTCCTCGTCCGGGACGGACGGGCTCTCGGCGGCTGCACTCGTCGCCGACGTCGACGCGCCGGCCTCGCCCGTCCCCTCCCCCGACGAGCAGGCCGGGAGCGCGCAGACCGCGGCGAAAGCGACCGCCGCGAGGGTCCGGCGGGTCGTGGTGGAACGGGTCATGACGGTTCTCCTCCGCGCCCCGGCCGGGGCGCTCGTCGGCGGTTCGGGGGACGGCGAGCGGGTCAGCGGACGGTCACGGTCGCCGCGCCGGAGGCGGACACGGTGATCGTCCCGTGCTCGAACGAGGTGCGGGTGCCGCCGCCGGGCTGCGCGACGGTGTCCGAGGTGGGCCAGCCGAGGCGGCCCTGCTCCCAGCCGGTGCGGGCCCAGGCGTCGAGGACGGCGCCGCGCAGGACGCGGGTGCCGCCCACGGCGCTGCTGTAGACGGCTCCGCCCTGGAAGTAGGCGTAGCTGCCCTTGCGGTCCGGGGTGGTGGTGACGTCGGTGGTCGGGTAACGCAGGGCGCCTCGCTCGTAGCCCTGTGCGGCCCACGCCGCGAGGACGGCGCCGCGGAGGACGTGCGCCCCCGTCGCCCGGGTCCAGTAGACGGATCCGCCCTCGAAGTGCCCGTAGAGCCCCTGCGCGTCCGGGGTCGCCCTGCTGGGTGAGGTGGGGTAGCCCAGCGCCCCCTTCTCCCAGCCGGTGCGGGCCCAGAGGTCGTACACCGAGCTGCGCACGACGTGGGCCCCGGTGGCCTGGGTCCCGTAGACCGAGCCGTGCTGGAAGTGCTGGTAGCGGCCACGGCCGTCGGGCGCGGAGCCCGCGTCGGCGATCGGGTAGCCGAGCACGCCGGTCCCGCCGCCGACGGCGACTGCAGCCTCGAACTCGGCCGACACCGCATGGGCACCGGTGTCCGCGGTGGCGTAGACGGTGCCGCCCTCGAAGCGCTGCATGGTGACGCCGGCCGGCTGGGTGGCCGCGGTCCCGGCGGGCGGGGCGGTCGGGTAGCCGAGCGGGCCCCGCTCCCAGCCGCTACGGCCCCAGGCGGCGGCCACGTCGGTGCTCAGCACCGAGGTGCCGTGGTCGGCGGTCGCGTAGATCGACCCGCGCTGGAAGTGGGCGAAGGTGGCGCCGCCGTCCGGCGTCACCGCCGTGTCGGACACGGGCAGGCCGAGGGAGCTGTGCTCCCAGCCGCTCGCCGCCCACGCGGGGTAGATCCGCTCGTCGAGCCAGCGCGCGCCGGTGGCCTGCGACCAGTACACCGAGCCACGCTGGAAGTGCACGTACTGCGCTGCGCCGTTCGGGGTCGTCGTCCAGTCCGACACGGGGTAGCCCATGGGGCCGTTCTCCCAGCCCGACGCCGCCCAGCGGTCACGGACGGCCCCGCCGATGGTGTGCGCACCGGTGGCCTGGGACCAGTAGACCGAGCCGCCCTGGAAGTGCGCGAAACGACCGGCGCCGCCCGAGATCTCCGTGACGTCGGTCGTCGGCAGCCCGAGGCGGCCGTTCTCCCAGCCGGTGCGCCCCCACGCCTCGAGGACGGGGCCGGCGAGGACCCGGGCGCCGGTGGCCTGCGACCAGTAGACCGAGGCGTTCTGGAAGTGCACGTACTGGGCGCGGCCATTGGGCGTCGTCGTCCAGTCCGAGGTCGGGTAGCCGAGGCTGCCGTTCTCCCAGCCGAGGGAGGCCCAGCGGTCGCGGATGGCGCCACCGATCGTGCGCGCGCCGGTGGCCTGCGACCAGTAGATCGAGCCGTTCTGGAAGTGCTGGTAGAGGCCGCGGCCGTCGGGCGTGGCGGTCGTGTCGGTGGTCGGGTAGCCGAGGCTGCCGTTCTCCCAGCCGAGCGAGGCCCACTTGTCGCGGATCGGGCCGCGCAGGATGCGGGCGCCGGTGGCGCCGCTGGCGTAGATCGAGCCGTTGGCGTAGTGGGCGTAGGCGCCCCGGCCGTCGGGGGTGCGGGTCGGGGCGGTGGTCTGCGCGCCGAGCAGCGCCCGGGCGGCGGCGTCGGTGTCGTACCGCTGGGAGACCAGCGGCAGCGCGGAGCCGACCTGCGCGGCGACCTTGCCGCGGATCTCGGGGAGCTTGGCGTAGCCGTACCGGCCCGGGCAGGCGGTGCTGCCCGTATCCCGGTGGCCGAAGACCGTCGGCAGGGTCACCTTCGTACCGGCGGGGTACCGCGAGGTGCTGCCGCCGGAGGTCAGCTGGACCGTGCCGTTGGGGTTGACGTTGTAGAGCGAGAACTTCCAGGCGATGATGGCCGCCACCGCGTCGACCATCGGCTGCGTCGTGTCGACCACGTCGTAGTTGCCGATCATCGAGACGCCGAAGGTCCCGGTGTTGAAGCCGCCCGCGTGCGCGCCGACGACGGTGCTGGCCAGTCCGCCGTAGCGGCCCTCCCAGAGCCGGCCGTACTTGTCGACGATGACGTTGTAGCCGATGTCGCCCCAGCCCAGGCTCTTGGCGTGGTACCGGTACATCGTCCGCAGGATGTCCGGGACGTCCTCGGGGGCGTAGTTGTTGGAGCCCGCCGTGTGGTGCAGCGTGGCGGCCTTGATGGTGGGTGCGTACTCCGGCGCCCAGCTGCGGATGGTCTCGTCGGCGCCCCACTGCGCGCGGCTGTAGACGTCGGGCATCGCGAGCGCCGCGTCCGCGGTGTCCTGGATGTCCGGCGTCCCCGGCAGGGCGTCGGCCGGGCTCTCCGGCGAGCCGATCAGGTCGAGCTGGACGTCGGTCGGCGCGGCTCCGGAGACGGTGACGACCTCGACCTCGACGCCGGTGCTCGGGCCGGTCCACAGCGGGGCGGTGCCGGCCCGCTGCGCGGTGTCGGCGGTCGCGTCCGTGCCCACCGCGGCGTCCTCGACGCCGAGCTCGGTCCACTCACCCCAGGCGCCGGCGGCGTCCTGGACGCGCACCTGGGCGCGCACGTCGCGGACCGCCGGGTCGGCGGCCCAGGTGACGCCGACGAGGGAGAACTCGTCGACGCCGGTGCGGGTGACCGTCAGCGCCGGCGCGGTGTCGGGCACCCCGGCCACCGGCTCGGTCGTGCCCTCCTGCACCTCGGCCGCGGCCGCGGGCTCCTCGACCGAGCCGAGCGACACCTCCTCGGCCGAGGTCTCGACCGGCACCGCCTCGGGTCCCGGGTCGGCGTAGACGGGCAGCACCAGGAGGGTGCCGGTCATGGCGACGAAGGCGGCGGTTCCCGCGAGTAGGCGGCGCACGAGGGAGGACCTCCGGTGGGTCGTGGCGGCCGCGCCCCCAGGAGGGCGCATCTGTCCGCCACGAGCATCGGCACGGCACCGTCCGTCCTTGAGGCGACGCGCCAGAACCGGTGACGGGACGGGACCGTCCCGTCACCAACGGTCACAGCGGACCCACCCTTCCCCCGGGGTCAGACCCCCGCCGGCACCGCCAGCGCCCGGTGCAGCGCCTCCCGCCACAGCAGCGGCTCCGGCAGCCCGGCGGCCAGCCAGGGGCCGCCGTCGAGCACCGACCACGCCGGCCGCGGCGCCGGGCGCGGGAAGGCCGCGGTCGTCGTCGGCGAGACGAGGGCCGGGTCGGCGCCGAGCTCCTCGTAGACGGCGCGGGCGAGGCCGAACCAGCTGACCGCGCCCGCGTCAGTGCGGTGCAGCACCGGCGGTGCCGGCTCGTCCCGCTCCCCCAGCGCGACCAGCCCCGCCGCGAGGCCTGCGGCCCACGTGGGCGAGCCGACCTGGTCGTCGACGACCGACACCTCCGCCCCGGCCTCCGCGCGGCCGGCCATGGTCCGCACGAAGCTCGCGGAGTGCCGGCTGTAGACCCAGGCGGTGCGCACCACGGTGGCGTCGCCACCGGCCGCGGCGACCGCCCGCTCCCCCGCCGCCTTCGTCCGCCCGTACGCCGAGCGCGGGTCCAGCGGCGCGTCGACCGGGTAGGGCTCGGTGGCCGACCCGTCGAACACGTAGTCGGTGGACAGGTGCACCAGCCGCCCCGCGCCGGCCAGCTCCTCCGCCAGCCAGCCCGGCGCGTACCCGTTGACGACGAGCGCGGTGTCCTCGTCGGTCTCGGCGGCGTCGACGGCGGTGTAGGCGGCGGCGTTGAGCAGCACCGGCCGGCGGCCAACCGCGCGGGCGCCCGCCAGCCAGCCCCGCACGGTGGCGCGCACGCCGTCCTCGTCGGTGAGGTCGAGCCGGTCGCGGCCGAGGGCGGTGAGCTCGTCGCCGGACCGGGCGCCCAGGAGGGCGGTCAGCTCCCGGCCGAGCTGCCCGTGCGCGCCGGTGACGAGCCAGGCGGTCGGCGCGCTCACGCCCCGGCCCGCCAGGCCGCCGCCTTGAGCGGCTCCCACCAGGCGCGGTTGTCGCGGTACCACTGCACGGTCAGGGCGAGCCCCTCCTCGAAGGACATCCGCGGCGCGTAGCCGAGCTCCGCCGTCTTCGAGTAGTCGACCGAGTAGCGCAGGTCGTGGCCGCCGCCGCGCGGGTCGACGATGTGCTCGACGGAGCTCCAGTCGCGCCCCGTGGCCTCGAGCAGCTTCTCGGTGAGCTCGCGGTTGGACAGCTCCCGCCCGCCGCCGATGTTGTAGTACTCGCCGGGCCGGCCCTTCTCGAGGACCAGCTGGATGCCGCGGCAGTGGTCGTCGACGAACAGCCAGTCGCGCACGTTCGCGCCCTCGCCGTAGAGCGGCACCCGCTGCCCGTCGAGCAGGTTGGTGACGAACAGCGGGATGACCTTCTCGGGGAAGTGGTAGGGCCCGTAGTTGTTGCTGCAGCGGGTCACCGAAACGTCGAGGCCGTAGGTCCGCGCGTAGGCGCGGGCGATGAGGTCCCCGCCGGCCTTGGCCGCCGAGTACGGCGAGTTCGGCTCGAGGAGCGACTCCTCGGTCCAGGACCCCTCGTCGATCGAGCCGTAGACCTCGTCGGTCGAGACGTGCACGACCCGGCGGACGCCGTGGCGCAGCGAGGCCGCGAACACCTCCTGGGCGCCGAGCACGTTGGTGAGCACGAAGTCCGCCGCCCCGCCGCTGATGGACCGGTCGACGTGCGACTCGGCGGCGAAGTTGACGACGACGTCGTGCCCGGGCAGCGCGGCGTCGAGGTCGGCGGCGCGGCAGATGTCGCCCTGGACGAACCGGTAACGCGGCGAGTCGGCCACCGGCGCCAGGTTCGCGGGGTTGCCCGCGTAGGTCAGCTTGTCGAAGACGGTGACCTCGGCGTCCTCGTACCCGGCGTAGCCGCCGGTGAGCATGGTCCGGACGTAGTGGGAGCCGATGAACCCGGCTCCACCGGTGACGAGCACGCGCATGGGCGACATCCTCCTGTCGGGCGACACCGGGGGCATCATCCCGGCGTGTGACGTCCGTGGCGGATGGGGTCGTGCGCGACCAGACGGGCGGCCGGTGCCAGACGGGCGCGGGCGACGGCGAGACGGAGCGTTCCCCCGTGTCGCTCGCCGCCCGGCCGCACCGGCCGCACCTAACCTCGGTCGCGTGAGCCGAGACCGCAACGAGCAGGACGCGTCCTCGGGCCGGCCGCTCCCGGCGCGCCTCGACCCGCGCGCCGGCCGCCCGTCCCGTCCCCGCACCCGGGACGCCGCGGACGCCGCGCCCCGCGCCGCCCGGGACGAGCGCGGCCCCGACGCCCCGCGCGCCCCGCGCCGGCGCAACGGCCGCGCCGCGGCCGTCGCCCGCGGGGTGGCCGCCGTCCTGTCCGTCGTCCTGCTCGGCGCGAGCGGCTGGGGCTGGTACCTCGGCCGCGTGGCCGAGGCGACGGTGAACCGCACCGACGCCATCCCGTCGGCCGGCAACACCGAGGCCGGGGACGCCCCCGAGGCGATGAACCTGCTGCTGGTCGGCAACGACAGCCGCGCCGCCCTGACGCCCGAGCAGCTCGCCGAGCTCACCGCCGGCGCCGACTCCGGCATCAACACCGACACGATGATCCTGGTGCACATCCCGGCCGACGGGTCGCGCGCCTCGTTCGTCTCCTTCCCGCGCGACTCCTATGTGTCGATCCCGGGCTACGGCATGGACAAGCTCAACGCCGCCTACGCCTACGGCTACAGCGAGGTCGACGACGCCGCGCCCGAGGCCGACCGCCAGGCCGGCGGGGCCCAGCTGCTCGTGCAGACCATCAGCCAGCTGACCGGCCTGCAGATCGACCACTACGCCGAGGTCGACCTGCTCGGCTTCTTCAACCTGACCAGCGTGGTCGGCGGCGTGACCGTCAACCTCTGCGAGGCCGTCGACGACTCCGAGTACTCCGGCGCGGTCTTCCCCGCGGGCGAGCAGGTCATCGCCGGCGCGGACGCCCTCGAGTTCGTCCGCCAGCGGCACGGCCTGCCCCGCGGCGACCTCGACCGCATCGTCCGCCAGCAGGTCTTCATCGGCGGCGTGCTGCGCAAGATGCTGTCCGACGACGTGCTGCTCGACCTCGGCAAGCAGCGCCAGCTCGTCGAGGCCGCGTCGCAGTCGCTGACCATCGACCGCGACCTGGTGCTGCTCGACCTGGCCCAGCAGATGCAGTCGGTGACCGCCGACAGCATCGACTTCCAGACCGTGCCGATCGTCGGCGACGACCGCGACGATCAGGGCCGCTCCATCCTGCAGCTGCCCGACGAGGACGAGCTGCACGCGTTCTTCGCGGACCTGTCCGCCGAGCCCGAGGCACCCGCGGCCGAGGCCCCCGCGGCGCCGGTCACCGTCGCGCCGGCGCAGGTGACGGTGCAGGTCTACAACGGCTCGGGCACCCCCGGCCTGGCCGCCGAGGCCGCCTCCGCGCTGGAGACCGCCGGCTTCGTCGTCAGCTCGACCGGCAACGCCGACTCCAGCGACTACGACACGACGGTCATCCGCCACGCCGCGGGCGACGAGGCGCTGGCCACCACCCTCGCCGCGCAGATCCCCGGCGCCACCACCGAGGTCGCCGACGACGCGTCCACCGGCACGGTGCAGCTGGTCCTGGGCACCGACTTCAACGGGATCGGGCAGGCGACGACGCCGCCGGCGCCGTCGACCGCGACGCCCACCGAGGTGCCCCGCACCGCCGCCGACACCACCTGCATCAACTAGGTCCCCGACGACCGAGGGCCCCTCGCCCGCGCGGGAGAGGGGCCCTCGGTCGTCCCGCGCCTCAGATGGACAGGCGGCGGAAGAGCGGGCGCGGCAGGTGGCGCAGGCCGCTCATGACCACTCGGAAGGCACCGGGCACCCAGACGGTGTGCCGCCCGGAGCGCACGCCGTCGACGATCGCCTCGGCCACGGCCTCGGGCGTGGTGGCCAGCGGCGCCTCGGGCAGCCCCTCGGTCATCCTCGAGCGGACGAAGCCGGGCCGGACGACGAGCACCGAGACCCCGCTGCCGTGCAGGGCGTCGCCGAGGCCGGAGAAGAAGGCGTCCATGCCGGCCTTCGTCGAGCCGTAGACGTAGTTGGAGCGCCGGGCCCGCTCCCCCGCGACGGAGGACAGCGCGACGATCACGCCGTGCCCCTGCCGGCGCATGTGCGCGGCCAGCGCGGTGCCGACGGCCACCGGCGCCTCGTAGTTGACGCGGGCCAGGCGGGCCGCGGCCACCGGGTCGTCGGCCAGCGCCTCCTGGTCACCGAGCTGGCCGACCGCGACGACGGCGACGTCGACGTCCCCGCCCGCGGCCGCGGCGGCCACCAGGCCCGCGGGGTCGTCGAGGTGCTCGGCGTCGAAGGTCAGCACCTCGACGGTGGCGCCGAGGCCGGTGAGCTCCTCGGCGACGGCGGCGCGCCGGGGGCTGTCGCGGGCGGCGAGGACCACCCGCAGCGGCCGCTCCTGCAGGTAGCGGCGGGCGGTGGCGACCGCGATGTCGGACGTGCCGCCCAACAGCAGGAGGGAGCCGACGGAACCGAGCGCGTCGATCACAGGGACAGCCTCCTGGCCAGGTCGGACGTGAAGACCCCGTCGGGGTCGACCCGCGCGCGGACGGCGCGGAAGCGGTCGAGGTCGGGGTACATGCCGGCGAAGACCTCCGGCCGGACGCGGGCGTCCTTGGCCAGGTAGATCCGGCCGCCGGCGGCGACCACGAGCTCGTCGAGGTCGTCGAGCAGCCGGGCGAGGCCGGGGACGACCGGGATGTCCAGCGCCAGCGTCCAGCCGGGCGCCGGGAAGGACAGGAAGCCGGGGTCGCCCTCGCCGAAGCGCTTGAGGACGGCGAGGAACGACGCCGTGCCCGAGCCGGAGATCCGCTCGAGCGCGGCGCGCAGGGCGTCCTCCTGCCCGAACGGCACGAGGAACTGGTACTGCACGAACCCGCCGGGGCCGTAGACGCGGTTCCACTCCCCCACGCCGTCGAGCGGGTGAAAGAAGGTGGGGATGGTCTGCAGCTGGTCCCGCTTGCGCTGCGGCGCCTTGCGGTACCAGAGCTCGTTGAACGCCGAGACCGTCAGCCGGTTGAGCAGGCCGCCCGGGATCACCGGCGGCACCGAGAGCAGCACGTCGCCGCGGTAGCGCAGCGGGTCGCGCTGCGCACGGGCCGGCAGCTCGTCGCGGCGGGCGAACCGGCCGCGGGTGAGCACCGAGCGGCCCATCCGCCGGCCGCGGGCCACGCAGTCGATCCAGGCCACCGAGTAGTCGTAGTGGTGGTCGGTGGTGGTGAGCAGGTCCAGCAGCGAGTCGAGGTCGGGCGTGCGGTCGGTGTCGACCACGCAGCGGGCGGTCTCGATCGGCTTCATCCGCACCCGGGCCCGGACGATGACGCCGGTCAGGCCCATGCCGCCGACCGTGGCCCAGAACAGGTCCGGGTCGGTGTCCGGGCCGATCCGCCGCTCCTGCCCGTCGGCGGTGACCAGGTCCAGCCAGGCGACGTGCGCGCCGAAGCTGCCGACGCGGTGGTGGTTCTTGCCGTGGATGTCGGCGGCGATCGCCCCGCCGACGGTCACGTAGCGGGTGCCGGCGGTGACCGGGACGAACCAGCCCAGCGGCACGAACAGCTGCATGAGCCGGTCGAGGGAGGCGCCGGCCTCGACGTCGAGCTCACCGGTGACCAGGTCGGCGGCGAGCACGCGGTCGAGGCCGGTGAGGTCGAGGACGGCGCCGCCGGCGTTCTGCGCGGCGTCGCCGTAGCTGCGGGCCAGGCCGCGGGCGAGCACGCCGCGCGGGCCGGAGCCGCCGACCACCGCGGCGACGTCGTCGACCGAGCGGACCGGGGTGACGCTGGCCCGGGTGGGGGCCGTGCGCCCCCAGCCGGTCAGCTGCTCCTCGCGCGCGGGCAGCGTGGCGGTCACAGGAACACCCCCAGGCCGAGGGTGGCCACCCACACGGTGCCGATGAGCAGCAGGACCTTGTCGTTCAGGACGACCTCCTCCGGCGCGCCGGCGGCGCCGCGGTCGAGGTCCACTGCGTGCCGCAGCAGACCGAGGACGAAGGGCGCGATCGAGATGGTCGACCAGGGGATGCCGTCCTGGGTGCGGCCGATCTCGAAGGCCCACAGGCTGTAGACGGTGACCGTGACGCCGGCCGACATGCTCCACACGAAGCGCAGGTAGCTGGCCGAGTACTCGCGCAGCGACTTGCGGGTGGCGGCCTCCTCGCCGAGGACGACCAGCTCGGAGTACCGCTTGCCGGCGACCATGAACAGCGACCCGAACGCGGCCACGAGCAGGAACCACTGCGAGATGGCGATGCCCGCCGCGACACCGCCGGCGACCGTGCGCAGCAGGAAGCCCGAGGCGACGATCGCCAGGTCGATGACCGGCTGGTGCTTGAGCCACAGGCAGTAGCCGAGCTGGATGACGACGTACACGCCGAGCACCCAGCCCAGGGCCGGGCGCGCGAACAGCGAGCCGAGCACCAGCGCCCCGGCGAACAGCACGATCGCCAGCCCGAGCGCCAGGCCCCGCGGGACGATGCCGGCGGCGATCGGCCGGAAGCGCTTCTTCGGGTGGCGGCGGTCCTCCTCGACGTCGACGACGTCGTTGACCAGGTAGATGCCGGCGGACACGGCGCAGAACAGGACGAGCGCGAGCAGCGTGGCCCGGGCGACGTCCTGCTCGAACAGCCGCCCGGCCGCGGCCGGCGCGGCGAGGACGAGCACGTTCTTGACCCACTGCCGCGGGCGGACCGCGCGCACCAGGCCGACCGCCAGCGACCCGCGGGCGCCGGGCGGGCGGGGCGGGAGCTCACCGGGCGGCGGGAGGGCGGCGTCGGCGGTGGCGCCGCGGGGCGCCGGCACCTCGGCCTCGCGCTCGGCCCGCCGTGCCTCGGGTCCGCTGGTCATCGGTCCTCCCCTGGGATCGCGGCGCGACGGACGCCGGAGGCCACCGCCGTACCCAGAACGGCGCCGGCGACGACGTCGGTGGGCCAGTGCACACCGAGCAGCACGCGGGACACCGCCATCGCGCCGAGGGCGGCGGTCATCACCGGCCGCCCGACGAGCGGGCCGAAGCCGGCGGCGGCCGCGGCGGTCAAGGCGGCGTGCGCGCTCGGGAACGACAGCGTGCTGGGGGTGCGCACCAGCGAGGGCACCGCCTCGAGCACCGGGCGGGACCGGCGGGCGGCCCGCTTGACGCCGACCGCGGCGCCGTGGGCCAGCAGCACGCCGAGCGTCGCCGTCGCCCAGTCGCGGCGGTCGCGGCCGCGCAGCCAGCCGGCGGCACCGAGCAGCAGCCAGCCGGCCGCGTGCTCACCGAACAGCGACAGCCCGCGCGCCACCGGCACCGCCGGCGTGCGCCCGAGCGCCCGCCGGGTGGCGCCGAGGAGTGCCACCTCACCCCGGGCCAGTGCCGCCCGGGTCGTCCCCACCTGTCCCGAGCCCATGTGTCCCGAGCGTAGGCGTTCACGCAGAGCCCCCGCCCGGTCACGAAAGGCGCTCACCCGACCGGGGATCAAGCCCCCGCGGCCTCCAGGACGGCCTCCCGCAGGGCCGCCCCGATGACCGCCGCACCCTCCTCCGAGGGGTGCAGGCCGTCGGTGGCCATGCCGGAGGCGAAGCGGTCCCCCGACCGAACGCCCGCCGCGGAGTCCGCGAACAGCCAGCCCTCGTCCTCGGCCAGGTCCTCGAGCGCCCGGTTGGTGGCCGCCGCCACGCCCGGGTCGGCGTCGCGCGGCGGGACGGAGGACAGCACGACGGAGTCGACGCCGACCACGTCGGCGATGTCCCGGAGGTGCTGTGCCGTCTGCCCCTCCGACAGTCCCGCGCCGGGGTCGTTCGTACCGGCCAGGAGCACGAGGACGTCGGCGTCGACCGCCGTCGCCGCGTCCAGCATGTCCGCCGTCGTCGCGCCGGCCCGTGCCCACCCGCCGGCGAACACGACGTCGCCGCCGACCGCGGTCGACAACCATGAACCCCGGCCCAGGACGCCGGCGGGCACGTCGCCGTCGGCCTGGGTGATGGAGTCCCCGACCGCGGCCAGGCGCACCGACCGGGTCACGGGTGCGGGGTTCCCGGCCGCGGTCGCCGGCCCTGCCGGTGAGGTGCCACGACCGGCCGGGGACGTGCATGCTGCGAGGAGCAGCACGGCCACGGCGGCCACCGCGACCGCGGTTCCGGGACAGCTGTGACGGGGGATGCGCGACACCTCTCAAGTGTCGCTGACGGGCGCGTCGGACCGGTTCCTCTCAGTACTCGTTTCGTTACATTCGGTCCGTCGGTCGCCGGTGTCGCCGACCTGGGCCGAACGGGTGGGCGCGCGTGCGCCGCCGGATGCAGGAGAGAGCAGCGTGTCTGGTCGACTGGGGACGATGGAACCGATGACGACGGGCGGTCCGGTCCCGGCACCGTCGGCGGACGCCCCGCCCGGCGCCACCTCCCACCCGCCGGCCCCACCGGAGAGGCAGTCCGGCCTCCGGGTCGAGATCCAGGCCCTGCGCGCGCTGGCGATGTCGCTGGTCGTCCTCTACCACGTCGTCCCGCTCCGGGTGCCCGGCGGTTACGTCGGCGTCGACGTGTTCTTCGTCGTCTCCGGCTTCCTCATCACCGCGCACCTGCTGCGCGAGGTCGAGCGCACCGGGCGGGTCCGGCTCGGCCGGTTCTGGGCCCGCCGGGCCCGCCGGCTGCTGCCGGCGTCGCTGCTCGTGCTCGTGGCCAGTGCCGTCGCCACCGTGGTGTGGGTGCCGCAGACGTACTGGCAGGGCTGGCTGCGCGAGATCGGCGCGTCGGCGCTGTACGTCGAGAACTGGCTGCTCGCCGGCGACGCCGTCGACTACCTGGCGCACACCAACGCCGCCTCGCCGGCGCAGCACTACTGGTCGCTGTCGACCGAGGAGCAGTTCTACCTCGTCTGGCCGCTGCTGGTCGTCGCGGCTGCCTGGGTGGCCGTCCGGTCCGGGATGCACCGCCGCCTCGCCGTCGGCGTGCTCTTCGGCGCGCTGACCGCGGGCTCGTTCCTGTACTCGCTCGCGACGACGGCCTCGAGCCCGCCCGACGCGTACTTCACCACCCCGGCCCGCGCCTGGGAGTTCGGCCTCGGCGGGCTCCTGGCGCTCCTGGCCGCCACGCCGCCGGAGGGGCGCGAGACGCTGCGGACGCTGGTCTCCTGGGCCGGCTTCGGCGCCATCGCCTGGTCGGCGTTCGCCTTCACCGCGCTCACCCCGTTCCCCGGCACCGCCGCGCTGGTCCCGGTGCTGGGCACGGTCGCCGTCATCTGGGCCGGCTCCCCGCGCTGGGACTGGAGCCCCACGCGGCTGGCCGACTTCGGACCGGTGCGCTTCCTCGGCGACGTCTCCTACTCGGCCTACCTGTGGCACTGGCCCCTCGTCGTCGTCGCGCCCTTCGCTCTGGGCCACGAGATGGGCACGACGGCGAAGATCGCCGTCCTGGTGGCGACGGTCGGGCTGGCCTGGGCCACCAAGGTCTGGGTCGAGGACCCGGTGCGCACCGGCACGCCGCTCGCCCGCCGCGGCGACGGCGCGACCTTCCTCGCGACCGCCGTGGCCACGGCGCTGGTGGTCGCAATGTCGGCCGGCGGGTGGCTCGTCGTCCAGCACCGGGTCGACGAGGCCCGGGCGGCGGCCGCGCAGTTCGCGGCGGGCGGCGACCCCTGCTTCGGGGCCGGCGCCATGGACGCCGACCGCGGCTGCGGTGATCCCTTCGCCTGGGCCGGCACCGTCGACACCACCTTCGCCAAGTCCGACCGCTCGGCCGGGATGGACTGCCTGCAGGACGGCTCGAACACCGAGGTCCGGACCTGTCGCTTCGGCAGCGAGGACCCGGTGGAGACGGTCGCCCTCTTCGGCGACTCGCACACCGCGAGCATGTACGAGGCACTCGAGCAGGTGGCCGAGGACCGCGACTGGGCCGTCATCACGTACCTGAAGGCCGGCTGCCCCCTCTTCGGCGAGGGTCACCTCCTGGGGGCGAACATGCCGCTCGAGGAGCCTCCCGCCTGTGCCGCGTGGCAGGAGGACGCGCTGTCGCAGGTGGCGGCGGACCCGGAGATCACGCGTGTCTTCACGAGCTACCGGTCCGACGTCTACAAGTGGGTCGACGAGTCGGGGGCCCTGCTCGACGAATTCCCCCAGGCCGAGGTGCAGGCGCCGCTGCACCGGCTCGCGGACGCGGGCAAGCAGGTGCACGTGCTGCGGGCCGTGCCGACGACCAATGGCGTCCGGACCGGTGCCGAGCTGGTCAACCTCGAGGTCAGCGCTCCCGACTGCATCGCCGCCGCAGGGACGGTCGACGACCCGTGCGCCGGCCCCCGGGACGTGCGGCTCACCCCGGATCGGCTCGCCGAGGCCGCCGCCGCGATGCATGACGACCGGGTGTCCGTGCTCGACCTGACCGATGCCTTCTGCGACGAGCGGGCCTGTCACGAGCTGATCGGCGGGGTCGTGGTCTACTTCGACGGCAGCCACCTGACGGCCACGTTCTCGCGGTCGCTGGGGCAGTTCGTCGCCGCCCGCATCTGACCATCCGACGCCGCGACGGCGCCCCCGTGCCCACCCGGGCCCGAGGGCGTCGTGCCGTCCGGGGGCCGGCGTCACGGGGCTGGCCCTCCCCCGGGAGCCGGCCACGGCCACCACTCCCGGCGGGCCGGGCCGTCGTCCTCCGGGGACGCCCCGGACGCGCGGAGGCCCGGTGGCGTTCGCCACCGGGCCTCCGGGTCGGTCGTGCGGGAGATCAGACCGGCAGGCCGGTCCGCTGGTAGGCCTCGAGCTCCTCGGGCGTGCCGAAGCAGTAGAAGTCGCCGCGCACGAGGCCCACGCGCCGGCCCGACGAGATGAGCTCGTTGAACACCAGCGAGACGTAGTACTCCGGCATGGCGGCGTCGATCTGCCGGGCCATGAGCCGGTCGGCGGCCTCGAGGAACACCCGCGCCGAGGTGAACGAGTAGACGCCCATGAGGGCGTCGGAGCTGATCGCCTGCTTCTCCGCGGTGCGGACGACGAGCCCGTCGGGGCCGACCTCGGCGAAGCTGTAGCGCGGCAGGACCGACGAGAACGACAGCAGCAGCCCGTCGAGGCTCTGCTGCTCGACGGCGTCGGCGAGCACCCGGAAGTACTCGGCGCTGTCGAAGGCGATGTCGCAGTCGATGATGACCAGCGGCTGGTCGGGGTCGAGCGCGTCGCGGGCCACCAGGCAGGTCTCGACGGCGCCGCGGGTGTCGTGGTCGAGCATGACGATCCGCGCGTCGGGCTGGGCGGCGAGGACCTTCTCGGCCAGCCCGTGCTCGGCGTCGTCGTCGGACCGGACGACGACGGTGACCGTCTGGTCCCCGGTCCACGGGTCGAACGAGCGCAGCGCCCGCTGGAACATCGGGCCGCCGTCGACCTCGATGAGCGGCTTGGGCGTGGTGATCCCGACCTTGCGGAACCGCGTGCCGAGCCCGCCCATCGGCATGAGCACCTGCAGCGTGGTCATCAGGAGACCTCGTCCCACTCGTAGTCGCGGTCCGGCGCGGGCTCCGACGTCGGCCGGCCCAGCCGCCACAGCGCCAGGTTGCGCAGCGCCGTCCGGAAGATGTTCCAGTTGCGCGCGTTCGACACCTGGTCCTCCTCGCGCCAGGTGATCGGCACGTACGCGAAGCGCACCTTGCGGGCCACCAGGTCGAGGATGAGCTCGTAGTTGAACGTCAGGTGGTTGGCGAAGCGCAGGTACCGGGACGGGTCGAGGTCGCGCAGCGCGAACAGGTTCAGCCCCGAGCCCAGGTCCTGCAGCGAGCGCAGCGCCACGGCGCTGTAGACGCCGTTGAGCACCCGGTTGCCCCAGACCCGCTTGGCGTCGTAGCCGTGCAGCGTCGAGTGCCGGCTGAACCGCGAGCCGAGCACCGTCTGGGTCTCCGGGTGGGCGGCGGCGTGGTCGAGCAGCAGCGTGACCTCGTCGCTCCTCGCCTGGTTGTCGCCGTGCAGGATCACCACGTGGGTCATCCCGGCGGCCCGGGCGTGCTCGAAGGCGACCTTGTGGGTGCCGCCGAGGCTGTTGTTCTGCCGGTTGCGGAACACCCGCAGCTGCGGCAGCCGGCCCGAGCGCCGGTACTCGACCGCCCGCTCGAGGGTGTCGTCGGTGCTGCGGTTGTCGATCACCCAGATCTCCTCGACCCGGGCGGCCACCTGGTCGGTGATCTCGTCGAGCACCCGGCCGATCTGGGGGGCGCAGTTGTACGCCGGGATGGCGACAACGACCTTCTGCGGCTCCGGACTCACCGTGCGAGGACCTCCCCGTCCCTCGGCGCATCGCCGAAGACGTCGTCGTCCTGGGCAGCCACGGGCAGCTCGTACTGCTCCAGGAAGCGGTTCAGCGCCTGGATGCAGACGCCGTAGTACTTGAGCACCGTGCCGGGGTTGATCGCCACCCGGTGGGTGAGCATCCGGCCGTAGAAGAGCCCGACGTGGAACAGCACCGCGCGCTGCTCGGCCTGCGACAGCCGCCGCGGCATGACCTCGGTGGAGACGAAGTCGGCGAGCTCGGCGTACCGGGCCGACCGCGCGTCGCGGTAGGTGATCTCCGGGGTGCCGTCGGCGGCGGCGCCGAGGACGACCGGGTCCTCGTCGTCGTTGAGGAACTCGTAGCCGTACAGCAGCGACTGCATGTGCCGGGCGAAGTCGATGACCGGGCCGCGGATCTGGTTGTCGTCGGAGGGGTCGATGACCAGCACCCGGTCGGTGGGCAGGTCGACGAGGATGTTGTCGACCGTCAGGTCGCCGTGGATGTGCGACGACGCCCGGAAGGTGGCCAGGTCCTCCCACGCGGCCGGGTTGGCCTGGATACGGGCGAGGATCCGGTCGAAGTTGTCCAGCTCGGTGCCGTTGACGACGATGCGGTCGCCCTTGAGCGCCTCCGCCAGCGCCGGATGCGAGTCCGCGGCGGCGCGCACGCGCAGCACGAACCGCTCGGTGACGTAGTCGTCGCGCAGCTCCGGCCGCGCCTCGAGCCCGCCGAGCCGGTAGACCCGCGAGTACATGTAGTCCCAGACCTCGGCGAGCTTGGCCGCGCCCTCGGCCAGCGGGTTCTCGTGCACGTACTCGTGCAGGGGCACGCTGCTGGGCCGGTACTCGAGGTCGATCGAGTAGTGGTCCTCGGCGTGCTCCTCGCGCAGCACGGTAACCAGCTGGTCGTGGTCGGCGCGCTCGGCCAGCCAGTCGTGCTGGTTCTTCAGCCGGTGCGCGTACTCGGTGGGCACCATCTTCTTCACGAACAGCTCACCCGAGCCGTTGGTGGCCAGCAGCGTCACCGCGTTCGACCCGCCCTTGAAGAAGCGGACCAGGCTGACGTTGCCCTTCACCTCCAGCCGGTGCATGACCGTGCTCAGGTGCTGGCGCTGGAAGTAGGCGTCGAGGAAGTGCGTCATCGACCCGGAGATGTCCTGGTCGCGGCCGAGCTTGTTCACGTACCGGTCGGCCGGGGCGAGCTCGGCGCCGGCCAGCGGGTCGCTGGTGCGCCGGGCCCAGTTGACGAACAGCGAGACGACGGCGACGACGATCACCGGCACGTTCACGACCGCCCAGGAGGCGGCGGCGAACAGCAGCACCTCGGAGCCGGACAGGCCGGTGCTGCCGGTGACGAAGTCGCGGATCCCGTCGGCGTAGGAGCCGGGGGCGCCGTTGCCGATGCTCGGGCTCACCACGCCGGCGGGCGCCGCGGTGGTGATGACGGCGTCGCGGCTCGACAGCGCCGGGAAGACGACGGCGACGGTGACCGCGGCGGCGGCGACGTAGCAGGCCCACGAGGCCAGCGTCAGCACGCCGTAGCGGGCGAGCTGGCGGCGCTGCCGCAGGAACCGCTGGAAGCCGAAGATGACCGACCACAGCTTGAACCGGGCCCGGTTCTCGAGGTCGGTGTTGAGCCACGCCGTCATCCGCCAGGCCAGCCGCATGAGCGTGGCGTTCTCGCGCACGAGCGCGGCGAACGAGCCGATGAGCACCAGCGAGACGACCAGCGCGGCGACGGCGGCGAACGGCACGATGCCGGCGATCGGGCCGCCGTACAGCGCGATCACCAGCAGGAACGCCACCGAGACGAGGACGACGTCGATGAGCCGCTCGAGCACGACGGCCATCAGCGTGTACAGCCAGCTGATCCGCAGCGTCTTCGCGACCAGGTAGGAGCGGACGACCTCGCCCACGCGCAGCGGCCAGACGAGGTTGAACAGGTAGCCGATCGACAGGTGCCGGAACTGCCCGGCGAGGCTGCCCCGCCGCACGTTGTCGATCGGCACCTTGGTGCGCGCGGCGCGCAGCACGTGCCCGCCCAGCTGCACCGCGGCGGCCAGGCCCAGCAGCGCCCAGCCGCCGCCGGACAGGCCGGAGGCCAGCCGGTCGGCCAGGTCGGTGAGCGAGCCCCAGGTGAGGACGACGAAGCCGGCGAGCGAGAGCAGCGCGACGACGATGAGCGCGAGCCGGCCGCGCGAGTACCGGAGAGCCATCAGAAGTGCGGCACCTCGAGGACCATCAGCCCCGCCGCGAGGGCCGCCTGGCGCCCGGTCTCGGAGTCCTCGAACGCCAGGCTCGCCGACGCGTCGGCGCCGAGCAGCTCCAGCGCCCTGAGGTAGCCCTCCGGGTCGGGCTTGCTGCGGGTCACCTCGTCACCCCACACGACGACGTCGAACAGCGGCGTCAGCCCGTGGGTGTCGAGGATCTGCCGGCCGTTGCCGGACTTGGCGGTGCTCACCAGCGCGGTGCGGTGGGTCGGGGCGACCAGCCGCAGGAACGCGATGAGCGCGTCGTTGGCCGAGGTCTCGTGCAGGACCTCGGCGTAGAGCCGGCTCTTGGCCGCGCGGATCGTGTCGACGCCGCTGGGGTCGATGCCCGGCAGCAGGTCGGGGATGAAGTCGCGCGAGTCGCGGCCCCAGGTGCCGGCGAACTGCTCGGGCGTCAGCTCGTGGCCGGACTCCGCGAACGCGTCGCGGTAGGCCGCGTAGTTGGCCTCGCGCGTGTCGACGAGGGTGCCGTCGAGGTCGAAGAGCAGGGCCTGCACCGACCCGCCTGGACGCGTCATGCCGTTCGGTCCCCCCAGTGCGTCGGTCCCGGTGCCCGGTCGTGCTGCCACCTCAGGCCCCCGCCCCGTCGCGCGCCGGCTCCCGCTCGGGCTGCGGCGCCGGGCGGCCGCGGAACAGCAGCTTGCTGGCGACGAAGTTGGCCGCGAACGACGGCGGCAGCGACACCAACTTACAGACGAAGGCGTCCCACCCCGTGACGTCGTGCAGGAGCTCGATGAGCACCGAGAAGACGACGATCGAGGTCGCGTACCAGCCGACGAACAGCGCGAAGGTGGTGCGCGAGCGCTCGGCGGCGAAGGCGTACTTCGTCACGAACAGGTAGACGACGACCACGGCGCAGGCGGCGCTGACCACGTTGGCGACGCCGGGCGAGGCGCCCAGCCGCACGCCGAGGGCGAAGACGCCCAGGTCGACGGCGAGGCCGAGGCACGAGCCGAGGAGGAAGCGGACCACCTGCCGCAGCAGGTGCCGCACGCGGCCGCCGCTCACCGGGCGCCCCCGGCCGTCGCCGGGCGGGCCGCCGTCGCCGGTGTCATCCGCCGGGACCGGCCGGCCGCCAGGGCCGCCCCCACGACGGCGAGGGCACCGATGGCCACCGCGGGCAGGAGGATGCGCTGCCCGACCGGCAGGTATCGTACGACGAGCTCGGCCGCGTCGGTGCCCGCCGGGACCTCGACCCGCAGCACCGCTCCGTCCACGGTGTCGAGCGGGAGGGTCCGGCCGTCGAGCGTGGCCTCCAGGCCCGGCCACGCGGGGATGCGCAGGACGACGGTCCCGCCCTCGGCGCCGGTCGAGACCCGGTAGGTGTCCATCGGCTCGTCCGCGTAGGCGAGCCGGAACCCACCCTCCGGCTGGCTGACCTCGACGCCGTCGGCGCTGGTCACGCGGCCGGGCAGGTCGTCGTCACGGCGGTACTCGACGTGGGCGCCTGCCTCCCCCACGCGGGTCCACGCGCGCTCGAAGTGCTCCCGCAGGGCGGCCGGGGCGTCGCGGTCGAGCAGGACCGTGTCCTGGGCGAGCAGGTCGATCCAGGCCTCGCCGGTGGTCGGCTCGACCTCGAGGAGCTCCCCGGGGTCACCGCAGGTGATGCCGCGGAAGTCCTGGCACCAGTGCTCGTTGACGTGGCGCTGCCAGACGGCGAAGGAGCCGGTGCCCGCCCGGAAGTCGGCGGCCAGGTTGCCGTTGCCGGCCAGCACGCCGTCGGCCCAGCCGAGGTCCTCGGGCAGGTCGAAGGTGAGCACGGTGGCCGAGCCGTCGGTGAGGACCGAGCGGTCGCGATACTCCTCCACGGTCGTCCCGAGTTGCCACCCCGGGTAGAGCGCCCGGAAGGGCATCCCGTCGGGGCGGTCCGCCGACTCCAGGACGTCGACGCGGTCCTGCAGCGACACCATCATCAGCTCCCCCAGCAGCACCGGCAGCGAGGTCAGGACGACGAGCGCGACCGCCGCGGCCGCGCGGACCCGCCGCCCCGGCGCCCGCAGCCGCAGCGCGAACGCGGCCAGCGCCGCGGCCACGAGGACCAGGGCCACCGCGTGCCAGCGCAGGAAGACCGGCGCGCGGAAGCACGCGAGCAGCACCTGGGCGAGGACGAGGATCCCGGCCAGCTGCCAGCGCCGCCGCGTCAGGTGCGGCGCCGCGGTGACCGCGACGAGGCTGAGGACGGGCAGGAGCACCTGCAGGACGACGACGTAGCGCAGCGGGTAGCGGAAGACTGAGACCGTCGTCGGCAGTTGGGTGAAGACCGCCGCGAGCACGACCACGCCCAGCACGGTGAGCACGCCCGGGGCACGCAGCGCCCGCCGCCAGTCGACCAGCGCGAGCACCGGGACGGCGATGGTCATGGTCGTCATCGCGGGGACCAGGCCGAGGTCGCCTCCCCAGGCGTTGGTCTGCGCCATCAGGGTGGGGCCGCCGAGCAGCACGTCGACCAGGTTGGGCACCGCGAAGCCGGCGTTGCCGACGACCGGGTCCGCGCCGAGCCGGCTGATCACCCCGGAGATCTGCACGGTCGTCAGCAGGGTCGGCAGGGCCAGGACCAGACCGCCGACGGCGGCGGCCAGGTGCGTCCAGCCGTCCCGGTCGAGCACGGCGGGCAGCCCCCCGTCCCGGAAGCGCTCCGCCAGGTGCAGGACGTAGGCGGCGCCGGCGAAGAAGAGGACGTAGGGGTTGCCCGACGCGAGCAGCGCCCAGGTGGCCAGGCCCAGCACCAGCGGGCCGAGCACGCCGCGCCGCTGCAGGGCCCACCAGAACCAGGGCAGCCAGGCGACGCTCCACAGCAGCGGCCACCAGGAGCTGCCGTACCAGAGGTAGAAGCCGCTCGACGCCACACCCAGGGCGCCCGCGACGGCCAGCCACGGCGCGACGCGGTGGTGGCGCAGCAGGGCGAGGACGCCGGAGCCGAGCAGCAGCACGCACAGGAGCGCGAATCCCCAGGCCATGGTCAGGAAGTCGTCGGTCTGCGCGGCGAGGGCCTGCAACCCCCAGTGCAGCGGGTCGAGGACGCCGTACTGCATGTCGGCGGCGAGGTTGCCCGCCATCCCCTGCTCGGGGTCCATCAGCGGCGGCCGGCCGCCCTCGAGGTTGCGCCCGAGCCACCAGGTCATCGGACCGAACTGCGACTGGGCGTCGTCGAGCCAGAAGAACCTGGCGTCCAGCGACCGCAGAGCCGCCAGCTGGGCGACCTGGGCCACCACGTAGGCCCCCCAGGTCAGGAGTTCGACACGCGCCCGGCGGAACCGGCCGGTCGGCGCGGTCGGCTCGACCTCCGCCACGGACGCTGGCGGGGCGTCCTCGACGATGTGTGCGGTCACGTTCCGGCTCTCTTCCCTGGCGCGGACGGCTCACGGTCACGGCGGGCCAGTGGGATCGGGGGTCCGCAACGTCGACGCGTCCGGCCCGGCTGCGCCCGAGAGGTGCCCAGGCGTTCCGGGGGCCGACTGTATCCGCGCGCGGACGACGCCGGGGCGAACCGGTCCGGTCCGGTGCCACCCTGTCCCCGTGCCTCCCACTCGTCCCACGGACCCCGCCGGGCTGCTCGCCGCGGCGCTGCGCCGCGACCCCTCCGCCCCCCTCGTCACCGCCTACGACGACGCCACCGGCGAGCGCGTCGAGCTGTCGGCCACGACGCTCGCGAACTGGGTGGCGAAGACCGCGAACCTGCTGCAGGACGAGTTCGACGTCGGCCCGGGCAGCACGGTCGCCGTCGCCCTGCCGGTGCACTGGCAGACCGCCGCGGTGCTGCTCGGCGTGTGGAGCTGCGGCGCCGCGGTGCTCGACACCGCCGCCGAGGACGACGGCCGCCTCGACGCCGCCGACGTCGTCCTCGCCGCGCACGACCGGCTCGCGCCACTGGAGGAGCAGGACCTCCCCGACCTGATGGGCCTGTCGCTGCACCCGCTCGGGATGGGCATGACCGGGTACGCGGGCCCGGCCCGCGACTTCGCGCTCGAGGTGCGCGGGCACGGCGACGTCTTCACCCCGTACCAGCAGCCCGACCCGGCCTCCCCGGGACTGTCCGCCGGCGGCCTGCAGCTGACCCTCGGCGCGCTGGCCGGGGCCGCGGAGGAGCTCGCCGGGCGGCTGGGCCTCGCGGCCGGGGACCGGGTGCTGGTCGACGAGCGGACCGCGGAGGAGGCCGGGCCCGTCGCCTGGCTGCTCGCGCCGCTGGCCGCCGGGGCCTCGCTCGTGCTCGTGCGGCACCCCGACCCCTCGGCCCTGCGCGGCCGGGCGGAGGCCGAACGGGTCACCGCTACGCTCGGCGTCCGGATCGAGGGCATCCGCGAGCTGGGCCGGCCCGCCTGAGGCGGCCGCCCCACCGCGCCGGGAGAGACGGTGGTCAGCTGATGGACAAGGTCGTCGCGAGCGCGCGGGAGGCGGTGGCCGACGTCGGCGACGGCGCCGTCCTCGCCGTGGGCGGGTTCGGGCTCTGCGGTGTCCCGGTGGCGCTGATCGACGCGCTGCTGGAGAAGGGGTCGCGGGACCTGACGACCATCTCCAACAACTGCGGCGTCGACGACCAGGCACTCGGCGTGCTGCTCTACGCCGGCCGCATCCGCCGCACGATCAGCTCCTTCGTCGGCGGCAACAAGGAGCTCGCCCGGCTGTACCTGTCCGGCGAGCTGGAGGTCGAGCTGACCCCGCAGGGCACGCTGGCCGAGCGGCTGCGGGCCGGCGGCGCCGGCATCCCCGCCTTCTACACGCCCACCGGCGTGGGCACGATGGTCGCCGACGGCGGCATCCCGGTGCGCTACGACGCCGACGGGACCGTCGTCGAGACGTCCGCGCCGAAGGAGACCCGCGTCTTCGACGGCACCGAGTACGTGCTGGAGACCGCGCTGACCGCCGACTTCGGCCTGGTCCGCGCCGCGGTCGGCGACCGGCACGGCAACCTGGTCTTCCACGAGTCGGCGATGAACTTCAACCCGCTGGCCGGCATGGCCGGGCGGGTCACGATCGCCGAGGTCGAGGAGCTCGTCGAGCCCGGCGAGATCACCCCCGAGCACGTGCACCTGCCCGGCGTCTTCGTCGACCGGGTGGTCGTCGTCGGCGCCGAGGGGAAGAAGATCGAGCGGCGCACCACGCGCCCCCGCCCGGCCGCGGCCGCCGACCCCGCCCCCCTCGCCGCCGGCGGCGACGAGGCCACCGAAGAGGGCATGGAGGAGGACAAGTGACCCTGACCCGCGACCAGCTCGCCGCCCGGGTGGCCCAGGAGCTGCAGGACGGCTCCTACGTCAACCTCGGCATCGGCATGCCCACGCTGGTGCCCAACCACGTCCCCGACGGCGTGCACGTGGTGCTGCACAGCGAGAACGGCGTCCTCGGCGTCGGCCCGTACCCCTTCGAGGGCGACGAGGACCCCGACCTGATCAACGCCGGCAAGGAGACCGTCACGATCCTGCCGGGCGCGAGCTTCTTCGACTCCGCCATGAGCTTCGGGATGATCCGCGGCAAGCACCTGGACCTCGCCATCCTCGGCGCGATGCAGGTCAACCCCCGCGGCGACCTCGCCAACTGGCTGATCCCCGGGAAGATGGTCAACGGCATGGGCGGGGCGATGGACCTCGTCCACGGCGCCAAGCGCGTGATCATCATGATGGAGCACGTGGCCCGCGACGGGTCGCCGAAGCTGGTCGAGGAGTGCTCGCTGCCGCTCACCGGCAAGGCCTGCGTCGACCGGGTGGTCACCGACCTCGCCGTCGTCGACGTCACGCCCGAGGGGTTCGTGCTGCGCGAGGTCGCCCCCGGCGTCACCGCCGACGAGGTCGTCGAGAAGACCGGCGCCCCGCTGGCGGTGCCCGGCGACGTGCCCACGATGGCCCTGCCGGCCACGGTCTGACCCCGTCGTGACCACGGCACCGCTCCCCCGGTGACGTTCTCGGTCGTCGCCCGCGACCCGGTCACCGGGGACATGGGCATCGCGGTCTCGTCCTGCATCCTCGCCGTCGGCCGGGCGGTGCCCAGCGCCCGCCCGGGCGTCGGCGTGGTCGCCGTCCAGGCGCGCAGCCCGCGCGGCCTCGGGCACGTGCTCCTCGGCGGGCTGGCCGAGGGCACCGCGCCCGCGGTGCTGGTGCGCCGGGCCGCGCACGCCGCGGAGGACGTCGACCGGCAGATCGCCGTCCTCGCGACCGACGGTTCCGTCGCCGCCGACACCGGCCCGGGGTCGTTCCCGGTCAGCGGCCACGTCGTCGGCGCGGGCTGGAGCGTCCAGGGCAACATGCTCGCCTCGCCGGAGGTGCTCCCGGCGATGGCCGCGGCCTACGAGGCCGCCGCGGGCGGGCTGCCCGACCGGCTGCTGGCCGCGCTCGCCGCGGGGCAGGACGCCGGCGGCGACCTGCGCGGTCGCCAGTCGGCGGCGCTGCTCGTGGTGAGCGGGCAGCCCGCGTCGGAGGAGGACGACGGCGTGCGGATGGACCTGCGCGTCGACGACTCCGGCGACCCGGTCGCCCAGCTGCGGATGCTGCGCAACCTGCAGCGGGCCTACGACGAGCGCGACTACGACACCCTGGCGCTGTTCGCCCCGGAGGGCGCCCGCGACCTCTACGCCGCGCTGGCCGCCTCCCGCCGGGGCGACCGGGAGGGCGCCCGCGCCGCGCTGGCCGCCGTCCGCCGTCGCCCGGGCTGGTCGGCGTGGTTGGCGTCGATGGCGGGTGACTCGCGGCTGGCCGCGGTCTCCCGGCTGCTCGACTGACGTGGCCGCCGACGTCCCCGCCGACGGCATCCCGGCCGACGGACCCGCCCGCGAGCCCGCCCGCGACGGGCTGCTGCGCCAGCTGACCCGCTTCGTCGCCGTCGGCGCGCTGTCGGCGGTCGTCGACCTCGGCGTCTACACCCTCGGCCTGCACCTGGGGCTGGCCACCTGGCTCGCCCGGGCGATCAGCTTCGTCTGCGGCACGACGACGGCCTACGTGCTCAACCGGCGCTGGGCGTTCGGGGTCGAGGGCGGGTCGCGGCGGGTGGCCGGGTTCGTGCTGCTCTACGGCACCACGTTCGGGGTGGTGCTGGCCGTGAACGCGCTGGCCCTGCTGTGGCTGCCCGGGCGGTGGTGGGCGCCGACGCTGGCCTGGGCCGTCTCGCAGGGCGTCGGCACCGCCGTCAACTTCGTCGTCCTGCGGACGGTCGTCTTCCGCCGCTGACGGCGCTCAGGCGCTCTCGCCGACCTCCGCCGGAACCCCGCGGATCTGCTCGATGATCGCGGTCGTGGACACCGCCGGGGTGCGCTCCAGGTAGACGACCCGGCAGACGTCGCCGAGGCCGTCGAAGCGGCCGGCCCAGTCGTCGCCCATGACGAGGACGTCGGCCCGCTGCTCGACGAGGTACCGCCGCTTGGCCTCCAGGCTGTGCTCGACGAACACCTCGTCGACGCACCGCAGCGCGCCGACGATCGCCATGCGCGCCGCGAGCGGGTAGACCGGCGAGCGCCCCTTCTTGCCGCGGTTGAGCTCGTCGGAGCTGACGCCCACGACGAGCCGGTCCCCGAGCGCCGCGGCCCGCTCGAGCAACCGGAGGTGGCCGGCGTGGAACACGTCGAAGGTGCCGAAGGTGACCACGCGCGTGGGGCCGGGCACCGGCGCCAGGCTCACAGGGTCTCCGGCCGGAGCGAGCGCAGGACGGCCGGGTCGATCTCCCGGTCGTGCAGGGGCAGGACCAGCTCGGTGACCAGGTCGGTCAGCTCGGCGACGCGCAGGTGCAGCCGCCGCTCCTCGTGCAGGCCGTCCCGCAGCCGCGCCACCTCCTCGCGGAGCGCGCCCACCTCGTCGCCGAGGCCGCGCAGCCGGGCCACCTCCGCCTCGAGCTCGCGGGTGCGGCCGCGCGCCTCGTCGAGCTCCTCGCGCAGCCGGTCGTCGGCGGCGCGGAGGTCGGCGAACTCCTGCTGCAGGGCGGACAGCTGCCCGGCCAGCTCGAGGCCGGCGGGTGCCAGGACCCGGCGCACCAGGTGCGCCGGCCGGGCCAGGGGGCGCCGGGGCGCCGCGTCGTCGGGGGTCAACTGTTCCTCCGTCGCAGGGTGATGCGCCACAGGTCGGTGAGGCGCTCCTCGGGGGCGCCGGCCCAGGAGACCGGCTCGGTGCACGGGACCACCTCGTCGGCGACGAGCCGGTGCCGCGCCGCCTCGGCGAGGACGTCGTCGAGGCGCAGGTGGCGGTGGGGGGCGATCCCCGGGTGGGCGTGGTCGGCGACGACGTCGAGGTGGGCGGTCCCGCCGCGGCGCAGCAGCATCCCGCAGAGCCGGAACACGTTGTCCCGGCCGCGGTCCTCCAGCGCGTTGAGCAGCCGGCGGCCGAGCACCGTCCAGGCGCCGGGGTGCCCGGCGGCGAGCTCGGCGCCCAGCCGGAGGACGAGGCGGGTGTCGAGGAGGTTGAGGACGTCGAAGGCGACGTCGAGGTCCCGCTCCCCCGCCGCCCGGCGCGCGGTCTCCAGGGCGTACCGGGAGAAGTCGACGGCGCGCACGGTCCGGCCCGCGGCGGCCAGGGCCAGCGCGTCCGAGCCCAGGCCGCAGCCGAGGTCGAGCACCGGCGCGCCGTCCGGGGCCGTCGCGTGCAGCGCCCGGGCGAGGCCGCTCATGGCGCGGGCGGGGCGGGGCTCCCCGGTGGCGAGGACGACCTCGTCCTCCCAGCCCTCGCGCTCGACGTTGTAGTCGGCGAACCAGCCGTAGAAGCGGTCGGCCGTCTCCGGCGGGATGTCGAACTGGTAGGCCGGGTCCGGCACGCGCCACCCGGGTCCGAACAGCTCGACGAGCATCCGCTCGGGGTCCCGCGGCGCCGGCTCCGGGCGGCCCTCGACCAGCACGGTCACCGGCGGGAGGAGGTCCTCCTCGGTCGCCTCGGTGCGGATCGGGAAGTGCTGGAACCAGCGCCCCTCGAGCAGGAAACCGGTGAAGACGTCGACGTAGTGGTCGGGCCGGCCCTCGTGCTCGACGAGGACCTGGAGGTGCCCGGCCGACAGGCGCAGCACCCGGTGTCCGGCGCCGGCCAGCACCCGGCCGAGCTCGAACGCCTCGAGCACCACGTCCACCGGGACCGAGAGCCGGCTGAGGTAGGCGAGGTCGGCGTCGTCGTCGTGCGGGAGGACGTGCCCGTCCTCGCGGACCGGACCGAGCAGGCTGCCGCCGGTCACGTAGACCCGGTCGCCGAGGTGCGCCTGCACGAGGGCCCGGATCTCGTCCATCGAGTCGAGCATCCGCTCGACCATGGCGGGGCCGGCGTCGCCGAGCGCGTGCCCGAGCCGCCCCCACTTGTTGACCACGAGCGGGCGGCCGTGCCGGTCGGCCAGCCGCAGCGGGCCCGGGTCGCCGTCGAGCGAGGTCTCCGCCTCCGCCCAGGCCCCCGCGTCCTCGCCCACGGTCCGCAGCGCCACGCGGAAGGTGCCCCGCAGGTGCGGGAGGAGGGCCGGCGGCCACGGCTCGAAGCCGACGCGGGTCCCCTCGTCGACGCCGGGCGGCCGCTCGGGGGCGACGCCGTCGGGCCGGTCGCGGAACGACCAGACGCGCCGGTCGTCGAGCAGCACGTCGAGGACGCGCCCGGCGACGTCGGCGGACTCGTAGGCCAGGCCGTCCGCGGACGGCCAGAGACTGCGTGGCGGCATGGCTCCGGAGGGGTCGGGGCCGTCCCCGGAGGTCCCGGTGTTCGCGCGCGGGACGGGACGACGATGCCCCGATGTTACGGACCGGTCACCCGCAGTACAGGTCGGACACGCCCGGGCCCCGTCCGCGTCCCTGCTGTCGGGATGGAGGCCCCTGCCCGGGCCGCGGCGGCCTGACCCGGGCTACGCCCGCGGGGCGCCGTCAGGCAGGGCGGCCAGCAGGTCGGCGGGCGACTCCGGGCGCCCCTCCGCCACGGCGGCCGCGTACCGCTCGCCGAGCGCCGCGCGCAACCGGGGCAGCCACGCCGCGACCCGGCGCTCCTGGGACGGCGTCCGCGGGAGCGGGCCCTCCTCGCGGAGCCGGCCGGCGGCACCGACGAGCCGCGCGGCGGCCCGCGGGTCGCCGTCGCCGACGGCCTCACCGAGCAGCTCGAGGGTCTCCGCGAGCGCGGCGGGCTGGCCCAGCTCGAGCGCGTTCGCGCCGGCGCGCCGCAGCAGCGCCGTGGCCGCGGCCGGCTCGCCCAGCGCGAGCGACGCCTGCGCCAGCGTCTGCAGGGACGCGGTGACGCCCTCCCGGTAGCCGACCGCCTCGAACACCGCGAGGGACTCCTGGGCGAGCCGCTCGGCCTCCGCCACCGCCCCGTCGGCCAGGCAGGTGCGGGCGAGCTGGTCCAGGCACAGGGCGCCGAGGTGCGGGTCACCGGCGCGGCGCAGGAGGTGCCGGGCCTCCACCAGCAGCTCGCGGGCGAGCCGGGCGTCGTCCCCGTCGAGCGCGGTGCGGGCACGCAGCACCAGGCCGAGGCCCGCGCCGCTGTCGTCCCGCACCGACCGGTACAGCCCGATGGAGCGGTCCTGCGCGGTGGCGGCGTCGTCGAGGCGGCCCAGTGCCCAGCGGGCGGTGCCCAGGTGCAGCAGCGCACGGGCCTCGCCGCGGGAGTCCCCGATGGCGGCGAAGCCCGCGGCGGCCCGGGTGCACTCCTCCTCGGTCACCGCCAGCTCGCCGACGGACTCGGCGTGCATGCCGGCGGCCAGGTGCAGCTCGGCGTCGAGGCGCGGCCCGTGCGGCCCCGCGGCCCGCGCCTCGGCGATCCAGGCCCGCGCCTCCGCGAAGGAGCCCTCGTGGGACCAGAACCACGACAGCGCGCACACCATCCGCGCGCCCAGGTCCGCCCGGCGCCCCGGGCCGCGCAGGCAGTGGGCCAGCGCCGCCCGCAGGTCGGCGCGTGACGCGCGGAGCTCGGCGAGCCAGCCCGCCTGGTCCGCGCCGCGGATGGAGCGGTCGGCATCCTCGGCGAACGCGGCGTACCAGTCCGCGTGCCGGTCCGCGGCCGCCGACGCCTCGTCCGGACGGGTCGCCAGGCGGGCGCCGGCGAAGGCCCGGACGGTGTCGAGCAGCCGGAAGTGGTCGGCGTCGCCCACCGCGACCAGCGACTGGCGGACGAGGCTGAGCAGCAGCTGCAGCCCGTCGGCCGCCAGCCCCGCCCCGGCCACCTCGGCGGCCGCCTCCAGCGGGAAGGGGCCCGCGAAGACCGCGAGCCGGTCCAGGAAGGCGGCCTCGTCCTCGGTCAGGAGGCCGTAGCTCCCGTCGATCGCCGCGCGCAGCGCACCGTCGCCGAGCAGCCGCAGGCGGTCCTCGAGCAACGCGGCCGTCTTGCGGGGGCTCAGCGCCGCCGCGTGGCCGGCCGCGAGCTCGATGGCCAGGGGCAGCCCGTCGAGCAGGCGGCACACCGCCGCCACGTCGCCCGCGTTGGCCGCGTCGAGGACGAACCCGGGCCGGACGGCGGCGGCGCGCTCGCAGTACAGCCGCACCGCCGGCGAGGCACCGACCACCTCGACGTCGTCCTCCTCGGCGGCGGGGACGGGCAGCGTCGGGACCGGCCGGACCAGCTCGCCGGGGACGCCGAGCGGCCGGCGGCTCGTGGCGAGCACGCGCAGCCCCGGGCAGCCGGCGGCCAGGACGGCGACCAGGCGCCCGACGTCGGCGACCACGTGCTCGCAGCTGTCCAGGACGAGTACCGCCTCCCGGCCGCCGATCCAGCGGCGCAGCTCGTGCGCGGCGTCGTCCGTGGCGAGGCCGGTGCCGGTGGCGGCGGCGACCGCGGCGCCGACGCCGTGCCCGGCGGCGACGGCGGCGAGGTCGGCCCACCACACCGTCCCGGCCGGCGCGCGGACCGCCTCCGCCGCGAGCCGGCTCTTCCCCGCTCCCCCGGGCCCGGTCAGCGTGACGACGTGGGAGCCGGCGAGGGCCTCCCGCACGGCGGCGACCTGCTCGTCGCGGCCGACCAGCGAGGTGAGGGCGACCGGGACGCCGGGCACCTCCGCCGGGGCCGGCGGGCGCGGGGCGGGCTCGGAGTCGGGCTCGGAGTCGGGCTCGGAGTCGGGCGCGGGGTCCGGTACCGGCGCCCGCCGGGCGGCCGGGACGGTGTCGAGCGGCGGGTCGAGCCGCCGGTCCTGCCGGAGGACCTGCCGCTCGAGCTCCGCCAGCCCCGGCCCGGGGTCGAGACCGAGGTCCTCGGCGAGCACGGTCCGCGCGCGGTGCAGGGCGGCCAGCGCCTCGGCCTGCCGCCCGGCCCGGTAGAGGGCGAGCGCCAGCTGGCCCTGCAGGCGCTCCCGGAAGGGGTGCTCCCGCGCGAGCTGCGCGAGGTCGGGCAGCGCCTCGTCGTGGCGGCCGAGGACCAGCAGGGCGTCGGCCCGGGACTCGCAGGCCTGCACCCGCAGCTCGTCGAGCCGGGCGATGTCGGCCTGGGCGAACGCGTCGTCGGCCGCCTCGGCGAACGCCGGTCCACGCCACAGCGCCAGCGCCTCCGACGCCGCGCGCAGCCGGACTCCCGGCTCCTGCGCGGCCGCCGCCCGCCGGACGAGCTCCTCGAACCGGGCGGCGTCCACGCTCCCGGGGTCGACGACGAGCCGGTAGCCGGCCGGCCCGCGGTCGATGCGCAGCCGCTCCCCCGCGACGGTCCGGCGCAGGTAGGAGACCAGCAGGTGCAGGGCGTTGTCCGCGTTGACCGGCGGCGCATCGCCCCACAGCTGGTCGATCAGGGTGTCCTGCGGCACCGGGTCCCCGCGGCGCAGCAGCAGCGACAGCAGCAGCCGGCGCGGCCGGCCCCGGCGCACCTCCACGGGGCGGCCGTCCCGACGGACCTCGAGCGGGCCGAGCACCAGGAGGTCCACGATCGGCACTCCTCCGGGACGGACGGGACGGCAGCGGCGGGGAAGCTACCCCGCCCGCGGCGCCCCGTGACACCCGTCCGACAGCGCCGTGACAGGACGCCGCCGCAGGGTCGGACCCGACGCGGCACAGGGCCGCGCCGCCGCCCCCCAGGAGCACCGATGTCCCGTCTGCTGCACGTCTCCGCCTCCCCCCGCGGGGCCCGGTCCGAGTCGCTCGCCCTCGCGGCGACCTTCCTCGACACCTACCGCGAGGCCAACCCGCTCGACGACGTCGACACCCTCGACCTGTGGGACGGCACGCTGCCGGACTTCGGGCCGGCGGCCGCCGCGGCGAAGATGGCCGTCTTCGCCGGCGAGGAGCCCCAGGGCGCCGCGGCGGAGGCGTGGGCCCGCGCGGTCGAGACCTTCCGGCGGTTCGACTCCCACGACCGCTACCTGTTCAGCGTGCCGATGTGGAACGCCGGGATCCCCTACGTCCTCAAGCAGTTCATCGACGTGGTCAGCCAGCCGGGCATGGTCTTCTCCTTCGACCCGGTCGCGGGCTACACGGGCCTGCTCACCGGCAAGAAGGCCGCGCTCGTCCTCACCAGCGCCGTCTACGGGCCCGGCCGCGGCCCCGCCTTCGGCTCGGACTTCCAGGCCCCCTACCTGCGCGACTGGCTCGCCTGGGCAGGCATCACCGAGGTCGAGGAGGTCCACTTCCGCCCGGACCTGGCCACCGCCGACGCCGCGGCGGCCCGGGATCGCGCCCACGAGGACGCCCGCCGCGTCGCGGCGAAGTTCTGACACCGCCGCCCACCCCAGCCGTCCCGGAGGTCCGCCGTGCCCAGCCCGTCCGTCCCCCTGCCCGCCGACGTCGTCCGGGGGTTCCTCGACGACGTCCGCTCCGGTGCCCGTCCCGACCGGGCCGACCGGTACCTCGCGCCGCGGGTCGAGGCCCGCCAGGGACCACCCGGGGCCGTCCGTGCCGTCGTGCGGCGGACGCCCGGGCAGTACGCCGACCACGTGCGGGAGATGCTGTGGGCGGTCGGCCCGTGGGACTTCGAGGTGACCGGCGTCGTCGACACCGGCCCCGAGGTGGAGGCCACCTGGCGGCAGGCGGGGACGGTCGCCGCCGGCCCGGACCGGGGACGGCGGGTCGTCGAGCACGGCCGCGCGGGCTACACCGTCCGGGACGGGCGCATCACCGGGTATTGGATCGACGTCCGCGAGGAGACGGTGCACGAGCGGACGGCGCCACCGGCGCCCGAGGTGCTGCGCTACGCCGCGTTCAGCGCCGACCCGCGCGGCGGCAATCCCGCGGGCGTGGTGCTCGACGCCGGCGGGATGACCGCGGGCGAGATGCTCGCCACCGCGGCCGACGTGGGGTTCTCCGAGACCGCGTTCCTCGTGCCGCGCGGCGACGGGCGGTTCGCCGTCCGCTACTTCAGCCCGCGGGCCGAGGTCAGCTTCTGCGGGCACGCCACGATCGCCTCGGCGGTGGCGCACGCCGAGCGCTCCGGACCCGGCCGCCTGCTCTACGAGACGCCGGCCGGCCCCGTGGAGGTCGTGACGAGCCGGACCGACGGTGCCTGGCAGGCGACGCTGACCAGCGTCCCGCCCCGGACGGTCCCCCTCGACGCCGCCGACCGCGGGGACCTGCTCACCGCCCTGGGCTGGTCCGAGGCGGACCTCGACCCGGACCTGCCGGCCCGCGTGGCCTACGCCGGCGCCTGGCACCCGGTCCTCGCCGCCGCCACCCGGCAGCGGCTCGCCGACCTCGAGTACGACCCGGCCGCCCTCGGGGAGCTGATGGCGCGCCGCGACTGGACGACCGTGGCGCTCGTGTGGCGCGAGGACGCGACGACGTTCCACGCCCGCAACCCGTTCCCGCCCGGCGGGGTCGTGGAGGACCCGGCGACCGGCGCGGCCGCCGCGGCGTTCGGCGGGTACCTGCGCGAGCAGGGCCTCGTCCCCCTGCCGGCCCGGCTGACCGTGCTGCAGGGCGCCGACATGGGACGGCCGAGCCGGCTGACCGTGGACGTGCCGGCTCACCCGGACGCCGGCGTCCGCGTCACCGGCAACGCCGTCGCCCTCCCGGCCCGCGGCACGTGGCAGGAGGAGTCGTGACCGCGCGGACGTCTGCACCGGTCCCGGCCGGGCCCGCTGCCGGGCCTGCCGCCGGACCCGTCCGGCGGTGGGTGGCCAGGCGGCCGCTCACCGCGTTCACCGCGGTCGTGTTCGGCGCGGGGTGGCCGGTGATGTCGGTGCCGGCGCTGACCGCGCACGGGCTGCTCCCCGGTGGCGCGCTGCCGGTCGAGCCGTTCGTCCTGGCCACGCTGCTGCTGGTGATGCTGCCGGCGGCGGTCGGCGTGACCGCGGTCCTCGACGGCCGGGCCGGGGTCCGCGCCCTGCTGGCGCGGACCGTGCGGTGGCGGTTCGGCGCGGGGTGGTGGGCCGCGGTGGGCCTCGGTCTGCCCGCCGTCACGCTGGCCGCCGGGCTGGTCACCGGCCGGGTCCTGGTCCTCGACGACGCCGGCGCGGTCCTCGCCGGCGCGGTGCTGTCGGCCGTCGGTGCGCTCCTGCTGGTGAACCTGTGGGAGGAGACGGTCTGGGCCGGCTTCCTGCAGACCCGGCTGCAGCAGCGCTCGGGGCCCTGGCGGGCGGCGCTGCTCACCGGGGTCGCGTTCGCCGGGATCCACGTCCCGCTGCAGTTCACCGACGGCGTCACGGCGGGGTCCGCGCTGGCCGGCGTCGGGGTCCTGCTCGGCGCCGGGGTGCTCGTCCGGGCGCTGGCCGGCGCCGTGCTCACCGGGACGGGCGGCAGCGTCCTCGCCGTCGCGGTCCTGCACGCGAGCTCCAACGCCTCGAACTCGGAGGACGAGCTGGTCGACCGCCTGCTCTCCGGCGGCTCCCCGCTCGTCCTGGCCCTGGCGGCCACCGCCGTGCTGACGGCGTCCCTCGTGGCCGTGCAGCGGCGGCGGTGACCGTCCTCCCGGGGCGACCGGCCCGTCGCCCCGGGAGGCGCCGGCCTAGCGCAGGAGGCTGCGGGCGATGACCATCCGCTGGATCTGGTTGGTGCCCTCGTAGATCTGGGTGATCTTGGCGTCGCGCATCATGCGCTCGACCGGGAAGTCCTGCGTGTAGCCGGCGCCGCCGAACAGCTGGACGGCGTCGGTGGTGACCTTCATGGCGACGTCGGAGGCGAACGCCTTGGCCGCGGCGCACAGCCGGCCGAGGTCGGGGTCGACCTTGCCGCCGTCGTGGGCGGCCTCCCCGCGCGCGGCGGCGACGTAGACCAGGTGCCGGGCGGCCTCGATCTGCATGGCCATGTCGGCGAGCATGAACTGCACGCCCTGGAAGTCCGAGACCGCCTTGCCGAACTGCGTGCGCTCGCGGGTGTAGTCGACCGCGGCGTCCAGCGCGCCCTGCGCGATGCCGACCGCCTGCGCGCCGATGGTCGGGCGGGTGAAGTCCAGCGTCCGCAGCGCGGTCTTGAAGCCGGTGCCCTCCGCGCCGATGATCCGGTCGGCCGGGATGGTGCAGTCGGTGAAGTAGAGCTCGCAGGTGGGCGAGCCCTTGATGCCCATCTTCCGCTCCTTCGGGCCCACGGCGAAGCCCGGGTCGTCGCGGTGCACGACGAAGGCGGAGATGCCGTTGGCCCGCTTCTCCGGGTCGGTGACGGCCATGACCGTGTACCACTCCGACACGCCGGAGTTGGTGATCCAGGCCTTGGTGCCGTTGAGCACCCAGGTGTCGCCCTCGCGGCGGGCCCGGGTCCTCATCGCGGCGGCGTCGGAGCCGGCCTCCCGCTCGGACAGGCCGTAGCTGATCATCGCGTCGCCCGCGGCGATCGACGGCAGCACCCTCTGCTTCAGGTCCTCCGACGCCGACAGGATGATCGGCATCGAGCCCAGCTTGTTGACCGCCGGGATCAGCGACGCCGAGACGTCGACCCGGGCGACCTCCTCGATCACGATGCAGGTGGCGACGGCGTCGGCACCCTCCCCGCCGTAGCTCTCCGGGATGTGCGTGGCGTGGAACCCGGCCGCGGTCAGCGCCTTCTGCGCCTCGATCGGGTAGCGGGAGTCCGCGTCGACCTCGGCCGCGTACGGCGCGATCTCCCGCTCGGCGATGTCCCGGACGGCGGCCCGGATCGCGTCGTGCTCCTCGGTCAGCTGGTACAGCCCGCTCGTGCTCACGACCAGATGTTAGGACGTCCCAGCAGTTCCCCGGGAGCTGCTCCCACCCTCCGCGGCGAGGCGGGCCCGCAGCGCGTCGTCGCGGGCGACGACGGAGTCGGCGAGGTCGGCCTGGAACCGCTCGACGGCGGCCCGCAGCTCCGGGTCGCCGGCCGCCAGCACCCGCACGGCGAGCAGGCCGGCGTTGCGCCCGCCGCCGATGGAGACGGTGGCCACCGGCACGCCCGCGGGCATCTGGACGATCGAGAGCAGGCTGTCGAGGCCGTCGAGCCGGTCGAGCGGTCGCGGCACGCCGATCACCGGCAGCGGCGTGGCCGCGGCGAGCATGCCGGGCAGGTGAGCCGCTCCCCCGGCACCGGCGACCAGCACCCGCAGGCCGCGCCCGGCCGCCGACGTGGCGTAGTCGAGCATCCGCTGCGGCGTGCGGTGCGCCGACAGGACGTGCACCTCGTACGGGACGCCGAACTCCCCGAGCGCGACGGCGGCCGGCTCCATGGTGGGCCAGTCGGAGTCGCTGCCCATGACGATCCCGACGAGCGGCTCGGTCATCTCAGTGCTCCTCGGGGAAGGCGAAGGCCGGGTCGACCTCGCCGTCGGCGAGGTAGCGGGCGGCGGCGACGGCGCGGGCGCGGACCCGCTCGAGGTCCTCGCCGAGCGCGGTGACGTGGCCGAGCTTGCGGCCGGGGCGCTGACCCTTGCCGTACCAGTGCAGCTTCACGTCGGGCCAGTGCGCCATGAGGTGGTGGACGCGCTCGTCGAGGCCCGGCCCGTCCCAGCCCTCCTCCGAGGCGCGCCCGCCGAGCACGTTGGCCATGACGACGGCGGGCGCGGCCATCGCCGTCGACCCCAGCGGGTAGTCGAGGACGGCGCGCAGGTGCTGCTCGAACTGGCTGGTGCGGGCGCCCTCGATGGTCCAGTGCCCGGAGTTGTGCGGGCGCATGGCCAGCTCGTTGACCAGCACACCGCCGGGGGTCTGGAACAGCTCGACGGCCATGACGCCGACGACGCCGACCCGGTCGGCGATGCGCACGGCGAGCTCCTGGGCGGCGCCGGCGGTCTCCTCGTCGAGGCCCGGCGCGGGCGCGAGCACCTCGGTGTTGATGCCGTCGCGCTGCACGGTCTCCACGACCGGCCAGACGGCGCCCTGCCCGAACGGCGAGCGGGCCACCAGCACCGCGAGCTCGCGGACCAGCTCCACCCGCTGCTCGACGAGCAGGGTGCCGTGCGCGGCGAGCAGCTCGGCGGCCTCCTCCGCGGCGCCGACGACGAACACGCCCCGGCCGTCGTAGCCGCCGCGCGGGGTCTTCACGACCACCGGCCAGCCGACCGCCTCGCCGAGGTCGGTGATGCCCTGCAGCGTCTGCACCTCGGCCCACTGCGGCTGCGGCTCACCGGCCGCGGCCAGGGCGCGGCGCAGCACCAGCTTGTCCTGCGCGTGCACCAGGGCGTCCGGGCCGGGCGCGACGCGCACCCCCTCGGCGACCAGGGAGTGCAGGTGCTCGGTCGGCACGTGCTCGTGGTCGAAGGTGAGCACGGTGGCGCCGTCGGCCGCGGCGCGCAGGGCGTCGAGGTCGCGGTGGTCGCCGATCCGGACGTCGGCGGCGACCAGCGCCGCCGACTCGTCGGGCCCGGTGGACAGCACGCGCAGCGACTGGCCGAGGGCGATGGCGGCCTGGTGGGTCATGCGGGCCAGCTGGCCCCCGCCCACCATGGCGACGACGGGCAGACCGGTCCGCGGGTCGGTCGGGGCAGGCACGGTTGACCACCGTAGCGAGCGGCCCGTCCGGCGTCGGTGCCACCGGAGGAGGCCCCCGGGTCCGTACAGTCGGCAGGCGTGCCGCTGCTGCCCGCCCTCCGCCGTCGCGTCGGCAGCACCTGGCACCTGCTGCTCAAGGAGCTGAGCGCCTTCGGCGCGGTGGGCGCGGCCTGCTTCGTGCTCGACGTCGGCCTGTTCCAGCTGCTCTACACCTCGGGCAGCGGCGCGGTGACGGCGAAGCTCGTGGCGACGGTCGTGTCCACGACCGCGGCCTACCTCGGGCACCGGTTCTGGTCGTTCGCGCACCGCGAGCGCTCGGGCTACCGGCGCGAGTACGTCGTCTTCGTGCTGGTCAACGGGCTCACGCTGCTCATCGGCCTGGCGCTGGTGGCCTTCGTGCGGCACCCGCTGGGCCAGGAGCACGCGCTGGTGCTGCAGGCGGCCAACGTCGCCTCGATCGGGCTGGGCACGGTGATCCGCTGGTTCGCCTACCGGCGGTGGGTCTTCCGCGCCGTGGCCGAGCCGCCCGGCGCGGGGTCTCCCTCCACGGCGTCGCCCTCCGCGGCGTCGCCTCCCGCGGTGTCCCCCGCCTCTCCGCGCCCGGCCGACCCGCGCGCGGCGGTCCCGGCCGTCGGCGCTGCCGCCGTCGGGCGGCGGGTGGGCGGCGCGGAGCCGGCCCGCAGCGGCGCCTGACCTCCCCCGCCGGGGTTCACCCCGCCAGGCGCGACCCCGACCGGCCGGCCACGACCTCCAGCCGGGTGGGCACGCGGGTGCGCAGCTCCTCCAGGTGGCTGATCACCCCGACCGTGCGCCCGCCGCGGCGCAGCTCGTCGAGCACGGTCATCACCGCGTCGAGGGCGTGCGCGTCGAGCGTGCCGAAGCCCTCGTCGACGAACAGCGTGTCCATCTGCACGCCGCCGGCCTCCGCGGTGACGACGTCGGCCAGCCCGAGGGCCAGCGCGAGCGAGGCCATGAAGCTCTCGCCGCCCGACAGCGTCTTGGTGGGCCGCCGGGTGCCGGTGTACTCGTCGAGCACGTCGAGGCCCAGGCCGCCGCGGGCGCCGTGGCGGCCCAGCGCGTCGCTGTGCAGGAACGTGTAGCGCCCGCGCGACATCTCCTGCAGCCGCCGGCTGGCCACCTCCGCCACCTGCTCCAGCCGCGCGGCGAGCACGAAGGACTGCAGCCGCATCCGCAGCGTGTTGGCGCCGCGCCCGCCCACGAGGTCGGCCAGTGCCGCGACCTGCCCGGCGCGCGCGGTGCGGTCGGCGAGCTCCTCCTCCGCGGCCACGACGTCGCCGGCCAGCCCGTCGAGCGCCCCGGCGCACCGGCGGGCCTGGTCGAGGGCGGTGACGGCGTCCTCGCGGCGGGCGGTCAGCGCGGCGCAGCGCTCCTGCAGCGCGCCGACGTCGGGCCGCTCGCCGAGGTCGGCGAGGTCGGGGTCGGCCAGCGTGGCCGCGGCGACCGACCGGGCCTCGTCGTGCGCCCGCAGCCGCGCGTCGAGGGCGGCCAGGTCGCCCGGGGGCAGCAGCGCGGCGGCGGCGTCGAGGACGTCGGCGAAGCCGGCCGCGGCCGACCGCTCCTCGGCCGTGGCCTGCGCGGCGGCGGCGGACTCGGCGGCGCGGACCTCCTCGGCGGCCGCGGCCACGGCCGCCTCGCAGCGCTCGGCCGCGGCGGTCAGCCGGGTGGTGCGGGTGCGCAGGTCCGGGTCCTCGCCGCGGGCGGCGTCGACGCGGGCCGCGGCCTCGGCGGCGCCCTGCCCGGCGGCGGCCTGCTCGGCGGTGCGCCGCTGCAGCGCCTCCCGGTCGGCAGCCAGCGCGGCGGCGGTGGCGTCGCGGCGCCGCTCGGCCGCGGCCAGGGCGGCGCGGGCGGCGTCGGCCCCGCGGGCGAGGGCGGCCACCTCGTCGCGCTCGGCCCGCGCGGCCGCGGCCCGGTCGGCCAGCTCGGCGGGAGGCACCTCGCCGGCGCGGGCGCGCAGCACCGCGAGCTCCCGCTCCCGCTCCTCGACGACCCGGCCCGCGGCGGTGCGCCGCTCGTCGGCGGCGTCGACGGCCGCGCGGGCGCGCTCCTCGTCGTCGGCGGTGACCCGGGCACCGGCCGCCGCGGCCGGGCGCGGGTGCTCCGTGGCGCCGCAGACCGGGCAGTCGGCGCCGTCGGTGAGCCCGGCGGCGAGCTCGGCGGCCATCCCGTCGAGCCGGGCGGTGCGCACCTCGACGAGGCGCTCGCGGGCGTCGACCCAGGCGACCCGGGCGGCCTCGGCCCCGGCGCGGGCGGCGGCCAGCCGGCCGGTGAGCGCCTCGGCGCGGGTGGCGGCGTCGAGCGCCGTGCGGGCGGCCTCCTCGGCGGCGACCAGACCGGGCAGCCGGGCCGCGGCGGCCGCCGCGGCGTCGAGGCGGGCCTGCGCTGCCGCCACCCGGGCCGGCTCCTCCTCGACGGCGCGCGCGCCGTCGGTGCAGGCGGCGGTCAGCCGGGTGACCTCCCCGGCCAGCCGGGCGGCCTCGGCGGCGAGCTCACGGGCGCGGGCCGCGTCGGGCAGCAGGGCGCGGGCGTGCGCGGCGGCGTCGCGCAGTTCCCGCGCGGTGGTGGCGTCGGCGGGGCGGCCGTCGGCCACGGCGGCCCACGCGCGGTCGGCGGCCGCGCGGGCGGCGGTGGCTCGCTCGGCGGCGAGGGCGGCGCGGCCGGCGGCCTCGAGCGCGTCGCGCAGCACCTCGGCGCGGCGCCCGCCATCGGCGCGGGCGCGCAGCGGCGCCAGCTCCGGCTCGCGGGCGGTGAGCTCCTCCAGCCGGGCGCGGGCGCGGGCGCGGCGGGCGTGCCGGTCGGCCAGCGCGCGGGCGGCGGCGAGCTCGGCGTCGACCCGGGCGCTCTCCTCCGCGGCGGCCGCGGCGCCGGCCTCGGCGGCGGTGAGCCGCTGCGCCGCGCCGGCCCGCACGCTGCGCACCCACGCGCCGACCGAGGCGCCCGGCCGCGCGCCGACCAGCTCGGGCGCGAGCTCCTCGGGCACCTCGACGTCGGCGATCTGCGCGACCCGGTGCAGCAGCGTGCTCACCCGGTGCCGGTCGGACCGCAGCGCCTCCTCGGCGGCTCGCCGCTCGCCGGCCAGCCACTCCTCGGCGCGGGCGAACCGGTCGACGTCGAACAGCGTGCGCAGCAGCTTGGCGCGGTCCTCGGGCTCGGCGCGCAGGAAGCGGGCGAAGTCCCCCTGGGGCAGCAGCACGACCTGGCAGAACTGCTCGGCCGACAGGCCCAGCCGCACCCGCAGGTACTCCGAGCCCTCGTCGATGCGGGTGCTCACCGGCTCCCAGGTGCCGCCGGCCCAGCGCTGCACGGTGAGCTTGGCCTGCTCGGTGGTCTCGCCGGCGCCGCGCTTCTTCGGCCGGGTCTGCTCCGGCCGGCGGGTGACCAGCAGCCGCTCGCCGGCGAGGGTCAGCTCGCAGCCGACCTCGGTACGGGTGGCGGCGTCGGCGTGGTCGCTGCGCAGCCGCCGCGCCTCGCCGCGGGCCCCGGGCACGACGCCGTAGAGGGCGAACACGACGGCGTCGAGCAGGGTGGTCTTGCCGGCGCCGGTGGGGCCCCAGAGCAGGAACAGCCCGTCGCGGGCGACGTCGTCGACGTCGACGGTCTCGGTGCCCGCGAAGGGCCCGAAGGCGGTGAGCGTCAGGGTGTGCAGCCTCACCGGGACAGCTCCTCGCGGGCGGCCGCGCCGAGCGCCCGCCCCAGCAGGTCGCGCTCGGGCGCGCTGGCCCCCACCCCGCCGCGCACGTGGGCGACGAACTCCCCGGCGACGTCGAGGTCGCCGCGGCCGCGCAGCCGCTCCTGGTAGCTGCGCCCGTCGGAGGTGCCGCCGCCGGACCACTCCAGGTGCACGCAGTGTGGGAAGCGGGTGCGCAGCCGGCGCATCGGGTCGGAGGGCCGGACGTCGTCGGTGAGCCGGGCGGACACGAACGCCTCCTGGACATGAGCGTGCGCGGGATCGGCCAGCAGCTCCTCCAGGGTGCCGGTGAGCACGGTGAGCGCGCGCGGCAGGGGCAGCGGGACCTCGCGCACGCCGGCCAGCCCGCCGCCGTCGAGGTCGACCAGCCACGCCTGCTTGTCCTGGCCCGCCTCGCCGAAGGAGTACGGCAGGGGCGAGCCGCTGTAGCGCAGCCGGTCGCTCAGCGACTGCGGCCGGTGCAGGTGGCCCAGTGCCACGTAGTCGACGCCGTCGAAGACCGACGCGGGGACGATGTCGACGCCGCCCACGCAGATGTCGCGCTCGCTCTCGCTGGCCAGGCCGCCGCCGACGAAGGCGTGCGCCAGCACCACCGAGCGGGTGCCCGGGCGCAGGAACAGGTCGGCGCGCACCCGGTCCATCGCCGCCCGCAGCACCGCCTCGTGACTCCGCGCGTCCAGCAGCCCCAGCTCGTGCCGCGCGATCTCCGGCTCCAGGTACGGCAGCCCGTACAGCGCGACGTCGCCGTGCGCGTCGGACAGCAGCACCGGCTCGTCGAGCCCCGCGACGGTGGCGCGCACGTGCACGCCGGAGACGGCGAGCAGGCCCGCGGCGAAGTTCAGCCGGCGGGCGGAGTCGTGGTTGCCGGGGGTGAGCACCACCGTGGCGCCGGCCGCGCGCAGCCGGGTGAGCACCCGGTCGAGCACCGCCGTCGCGTCGGCCGAGGGCACCGCCCGGTCGTAGACGTCGCCGGCCACCAGCACGGCGTCGACCCGCTCGGCGGCCACGACCTCGGCCAGGCCGGAGAGCACCGCCTCCTGCTCGGCGAGCAGGTCGGCACCGTGCAGCGACCGGCCGATGTGCCAGTCGGAGGTGTGCAGGAGGCGCATGGGTGCGGAAGGTAGGTCGGGGTACCGACAGAACCGGCCAGGCTCGCCGTGACCGATCGGTCACACACCGCCGCGTCCCGACGCCTTCCCGCCCTCCGCCGCGTGCGGGAGGCTGCGCGGCGTGCCGCTCGCGCCCGGGGACGTGTTCGCCGGCTACACCGTCGTCCGCACGCTCGGCGCCGGCGGCATGGGCGAGGTCCACCTGGCCCGCCACCCCCGGCTGCCCCGGCACGACGCGCTGAAGGTGCTGCGCCCCGAGCACTCCGCCGACCCGCACTTCGCCGCCCGGTTCCGGCGCGAGGCCGACCTGGTGGCCCGCCTCTCGCACCGCAACGTCGTCCCCGTGCTCGACCGCGGCGAGGCCGACGGGCGGCTGTGGCTGACCATGCGCTACGTCGAGGGCACCGACGCCGAGGGCGCCCTGGCCGCCGCGGGCGGGCTGCTGCCCGCCGGCCGCGCGGTGCGGATCGTCGGCGAGGTGGCGGCGGCCCTCGACGCCGCGCACCGCGCCGGCCTGCTGCACCGCGACGTGAAACCGGCCAACGTGCTGCTCGCGCCGGGCGAGGAGGGCGAGCCCGAGCAGGTGTTCCTCACCGACTTCGGCATCGCCAAGGCCCTCGACGGCGGGACCGCGCTCACCCGCACCGGGATGGTGCTGGCGACGTTCGAGTACGCCTCGCCCGAGCAGATCGAGTCCCGGCCGCTGGACGCGCGCTCCGACGTCTACTCGCTCGGCTGCCTGCTGCACCGTCTGCTGACCGGGCAGGTGCCCTTCCCCGGCGCCTCGGTCCTGGCCTCGCTGCACGGCCACCTCACCGCGCCGCCGCCCCGGCCGACCGCGCTCGCACCCTGGCTGCCCCCGGGCCTCGACGACGTCGTCGCCCGGGCGATGGCCAAGGACCCCGCCGGGCGGTTCCCCACCTGCCGGGCGCTCGCGGCAGCCGCCTCCGCCGCGCTGGCCGACCTCCCGCCGGCCCCGTCGCCGCCCTACCGGCTCACGCTCCCGTCGGGGCAGGCCGTGTCCACCGCCGACCTGTCCGCGGCCGAGACCGAGCACCTGTCCGGGCTGCTCCGGCGCACCCGCTTCTTCGACCTGCCGCCCGTGCTGCCCGGGGACCTGCCCGAGCCGCGGACCGCGACGGCCCTCCCCCGGGGTCCGGCCCGCCCGGTGACCGTCGAGATCGCCACCGCGACGACGACCCGGCGGGTGACCGCCGACCTCGCCGACGCGCGCCGCCCGCCGGAGTTCGAGGAGCTGGCCGCGACGGTCGCCGCCACCCGGCCCCGCGTGCGCCCCGCCCCTCCGCCGCCGCCCCCGTCCCGGCCCCGCCCGGCCGCGCCGACCACCGTCACGACCCCGGCCGTCCGGCCGCCGGAGCACGCCCCGCCGGTCCCGACGCCGGTCCCGGCACCGAGACCGACGCCGGCCGCCCGGCTCCCCGCGCGCGGGCGGGCCGCCCGGTGGGCCGTCGCGGGGGTGGCCGCCCTCGTGTTCGCCGGGGCCGGTGGCACGGTGTGGCTCCTCGGGCGCGACGACCCGGCGGGCGGCGACGGCGCCGCGTCTCCCGACACGACGACCGGGGCGGCGGGCACCTCGGACGGGACGACGGACGGGACGACGGACGGGACGACGGCGGGGGGCACCGACGGCCCCGTCGCCGCGCTGGCCGCCCTGCCCCGGTCCGCGCCCCTGCCCGACGGGGCCGTGCTCGTCTCCCGGGAGCTCGACGGCGAGGTGGACCTGCTGGCCGTCGACACCGCCACCGGCACGACGGTCCCGCTCACCACCGCGGCGGGGGCCGACGTCGGCGCCGTCGTCTCCCCCGACCGGCGCACCGTGGTCTACGGCAACGTCACCGAGGCCGGCGGGGAGCTGCGCGCCGTCGGCGCCGACGGCAGCGGGGACCGGCCGCTGTTCACGGCGCCGCTGGAGGGCTGCGCCGACCCCGGCCGGCCGGCGTGGGACCCCGCCGACCCGACGCGGCTGGCCCTGACGTGCGCCGGCGGCGACGGCGTCTCGCTGCACCTCGTCACGCTCGACGGCGCGGTCGGCCCCGCGCTGGCCACCGCGCCCGCGCTCGGCGACCCGGCGTTCTCCCCCGACGGCACGACCGTCGTCTACTGGGCCGGGCAGGACCCGGAGCGCGACGGCGGCTCGCTGTTCGCCGTCCCCGCGGCCGGCGGGGACCCCGAGCCGCTGACCGACGAGGAGGACGGCAGCGACGCCGACCCCTCCTTCTCCCCCGACGGGCGCACGCTGGCGTTCCGGCGGGAGATCGTCGGCGGGCAGCGCGGCATCGTCACCATGGGTGCCGACGGGTCCGGCCCGCGATTCGTCACGTCGGGCTCGTTCGACCAGGACCCCGTCTGGTCACCGCGGGGCGACGCGCTCGCCTACAAGAGCAACCGGGCCGGCGACGCCGCGCCGCCCGGGGACCAGCTCTGGGTCACCGACCCCGACGGGCTCGACCCGCGCCAGGTGCCCGCCGAGGAGGGCGTGCTGGTCAACGCCGTCGCCTGGGGACCGCCGGCCGGCTGAGACCCGGCCCGGCGTCCCCGGTAGGGCCGGTCAGGCGCCCGCGGCGCGGGGTCGCGGCGCCGGCATCCGGTCCGCGCCTGCCGGGGCGGGCGGACCGGACCAGCCGGCCGGCACCACCACCGGATGCAGCCGCTCGGTGCCCGCGCCGGGCTCCGGGTCCGCTTCCCGCCGCAGGACCGCGGCACGCAGGCCCGGGTGGGTGGCCGGACGGCCTGTCGGAGTCAGGACCGTGGCCGGCGGCCGGGCCATGGCCGGGCCGTCCGGGGCCGGGGACGCGGCGGGCGTGGCCGCGGCACGGCGCTGCGGGACCGCACGCATCAGCAGCCGCCGACCCGGCTCCTCGACGAGGTGGTAGAGCACCGCCGCGAGCGCGACGCTCAGCAGGACCAGCGCGGGCATCGCCAGCGCGAGGCCGGGGCTGAGGACCCACCGGCCCTCCGGCGCCTGCCAGGCCACGGTCAGCGCGACGTCCAGGACGACGTAGTGCACGAGGTAGACGCAGTAGGAGATGCGCCCGCCGTAGACCATCGGGGCCGACGCCAGCAGGCGCGCGGGGCCGCGGTCGGTGAGCGACAGGGAGGCGATGAGCACCGGGAACAGCCAGACGGCGGTGGCGCAGTAGTTGACCATCGGGTCGCCGGCCCGGCGCCAGCTCGCCCACAGGGCGATCAGGACGATCCCCACGAGGGCCAGGATCGATGCCGCACGGGCGCCGGCCTCGACGACGCGCGTCCGCGACATGCCCCGGACGGCGAGCGCGGCCAGCACGCCGGCGGTGAACCCGCAGGCGATGCGCAGGCTCCACGGCGTGGCCCCGTCCGGGGTGCCGTGCAGGAAGGACTCCACGCTCAGCGGAGCCATGGCGAGCACCGAGAGCGCCATGAGGACGGCCGGGTGCAGGCGCCGCAACGGACGGACCAGGAGGGCGAGCAGCGGGAACGCGAGGTAGGCGGCCCACTCCGCCGAGATGGACCAGCCGGGCAGGACGTAGCTCGCCCCGAGGAACCCCGGGGCACCCCACATCTGCGTCATGGTGAGCTGCTCGGCCAGGTGGCCGAGGTCGGCCGGCGGATGCGGGACGACGAGGTCGGCGTCCCAGCCGAACCGGCGCAGGCCCCACACCCAGGCCCCCATCGCCAAGGTGACGACCGCCCAGGCCGGCCAGATCCGCGCGACCCGGTTCCACACGAAGCGCGCCGCGGCCCCCGGGGCGGGGCGCGTGCCGAGCTTGTCCACGTACGCGAGGCAGATCAGGAACCCGCTGAGCACGAAGAACAGCTCGACGCCGATGGCCCCCGCGTTGACGACGGACCGGAACGCCGGCACCTGGTCCAGGTACGGGCCGGTGAAGCGGTCGAAGTGCAGTAGGACGACCCACAGGGCGGCCACGATGCGCAGGCCGGTGAGAGCGCGGATCTCCCCACGGGGGAGTGGTTGCGGGTGTCCGCTGCGGCGGGCGTCGTCCACGGTTCCTGCCTCACGTGCCAGGGGACCGGTCCGTACCGGTCGATCGGCGCCGACGCTATCGACGGCAGAAGGCAGGAATTGAGTCCAAGGACCCCAATGTCTCCGGTGGTGATTGGCAGATGACGACAGGTCGGGGCGCGTTGTGCGACCGCGCCTTGGGCGTCAGCGCAACCGGGCCGTGCGGGAACCGGGGGCCGGCCGGTCGTCGTCGGCCCAGGTCCCCGCGGGCCCCTCGTACGCCGGCTCCCCGTATCCCCGCTCCGCGTCGTCCTCGACCAGCTGCGCGACGAGCGCCTGCACCCCGTCGCTGTCGGGCACGCGGGCAAGCACCAGCGGGCCGGCGTCGCCGGCCGACTCGACGGTGACCGTCCCCGCCCGCACGACCCGCTGCCACAGCGTCTGCCGGCTGGAGACGTCGGTGATCCGCGACAACGCGACGTCGCGGCCGCGGCGGGTCAGCACGCCCATGCGCACCAGCAGCCGGTGCGTGGTGAGGACGTAGTGCGTGGTGCGCCAGCGGACCACCGGCCGCACGACCGTGACCGCCAGGACGACGAGCACCACCCCCAGCAGCGCCATGCGCAGGACGCCCTGCTGGCGGCCGTCGGGCACCAGCGCCGCGAGGTAGGACGCCCCGCCGACGACGGCGAGCAGCCGGACCACCGGCCAGAACAGCGTCAGCCCGTGCGGGTGCAGGTGCGCGACGACCTCCTCGTCGTCGGCGAGCAGCTTGTCGGGGAAGGCCACCCCGCCAGGATGACCGAGCGGAGGCGGGTGGTCAGGCTCCGCGCGGGCGTGTCCGCACGTGGCGCACGTCGCCGCTGGCGAGCTCGACCGTGCCGCCGCCGGTGTCGAGCACGAGCCGGCCGTCCCAGTCGACGGCGGTGGCGGTGCCCGCGAGCTCCGACCCGTCGGGCATGGTGACGGTGACCTCGGCGCCGACGGTCGAGCACCAGGCCAGGTAGTCGGCGGCCAGCCCCGTGGACACCGGGTCGCCGAGCGCCGCGGTCCACGCGAGGTAGCGGCCCTCGAGCGCGCGCAGGAACGCCATCAGCAGCGGCCCCCGGTCGACTGGCGCGCCGGCGACCAGCGCCAGCGACGTCCCGGTGGGCGGCAGCTCCTCGCGGCGGGTGTTCACGTTCAGCCCGGTGCCGACCACGACGGCGGTGCCGGTGACCTCGGCGAGGATCCCGGCGAGCTTCGTCCCGTCGGCGGCCAGCAGGTCGTTGGGCCACTTGAGCGAGCTGCGGACGCCGGAGACCTCGCCGACGGCCTCGCCGAGCGCGATCCCGGTGAGCAGCGGCAGCCAGCCGCGGCGGGCGGCGGGCACGTCGGGGCGCAGCAGCACCGAGACGGTCAGCCCGGCGCGCGGCGGGGAGGTCCAGGTGCGGTCGAGCCGGCCGCGGCCGGAGACCTGGTGCTCGGCGACCAGGACGGTGCCCTCGGGGGCGTCGTCGGCGGCCCGTGCGGCGAGGTCGGCGTTGGTGGAGCCGACCTCCGGCACCACCTCCAGCGAGCGCCACAACCGGCTGTCGCGGACCAGCGCCGCCTGCAGCGCGGCGGCGTCGAGCGGCGGTCGGTCCAGCTCCGACCAGCGGGCGGAGGACGCGTCGGGCACTCCCCTACGCTACGGCCCCGTGAGCGCTGCCGAACTCGAGAGCGCGGGCGACTCCGTCCCGGCCGACGTCGACATCCACACGACCGCCGGCAAGCTGGCGGACTTCGAGCGGCGGGTGCAGGAGGCCGTCCACGCCGGCTCCGAGCGCGCCGTCGAGAAGCAGCACGCGGCGGGCAAGATGACCGCCCGCGAGCGGATCGAGGCCCTGCTGGACCCGGGCTCGTTCACCGAGCTCGACGAGTTCGCCCGCCACCGCTCGAGCAACTTCGGGATGGACTCGCGCCGGCCCTTCGGCGACGGCGTCGTCACCGGGTACGGGACCGTCGACGGCCGCCCGGTGTGCGTCTTCTCCCAGGACGTCACCGTCTTCGGCGGCAGCCTCGGCGAGGTCTACGGCGAGAAGATCGTCAAGGTGCTCGACCTGGCCATCCGCAACGGCTGCCCGGTCATCGGCATCAACGAGGGCGGCGGCGCGCGCATCCAGGAGGGCGTGGTCTCCCTCGGCCTCTACGGCGAGATCTTCCAGCGCAACGTGCACGCCTCCGGCGTCATCCCGCAGATCTCCCTGGTGATGGGCGCCGCGGCCGGCGGGCACGTCTACTCCCCCGCGCTCACCGACTTCATCGTCATGGTCGACGGGACCTCGCAGATGTTCATCACCGGCCCCGACGTGGTGAAGACGGTGACCGGCGAGGACGTCACGCTCGAGGAGCTGGGCGGCGCCCGCACGCACAACACCAAGTCCGGCGTGGCCCACTACCTGGCCGAGGACGAGACCGACGCCCTCGACTACGTCAAGGCGCTGCTGTCCTACCTGCCGAGCAACAACCTCGACCCGCTGCCGGCCGTCGAGGTTGCCCCCGCCGACACCACACCGGACGGGGTGACCGAGGAGGACCACGAGCTCGACACGGTCGTCCCCGACTCGGCGAACACCCCCTACGACATGCACACGGTCATCGAGCACGTGCTCGACGACGGCGAGTTCCTCGAGGTGCAGGCGCTGTTCGCGCCGAACATCGTGGTCGGCTTCGGCCGGGTCGAGGGCCGGCCGGTCGGCGTCGTGGCCAACCAGCCCACCCAGTTCGCGGGCACGCTGGACATCGACGCCAGCGAGAAGGCCGCCCGCTTCGTGCGCACCTGCGACGCCTTCAACGTCCCGGTGCTCACCTTCGTCGACGTCCCGGGCTTCCTCCCCGGGACGTCGCAGGAGTGGGAGGGGATCATCCGCCGCGGCGCGAAGCTGATCTACGCCTACGCCGAGGCCACGGTCCCGAAGATCACCGTCATCACGCGTAAGGCCTACGGCGGCGCCTACGACGTCATGGGCTCCAAGCACCTCGGCGCCGACCTGAACCTCGCCTGGCCGACGGCGCAGGTCGCCGTCATGGGCGCCCAGGGCGCGGTGAACATCCTCTACCGGCGCGAGCTGGCCGACTCGCCCGACGCCGACGCCCGCCGCGCGGAGCTCGTCACCGAGTACGAGGACACGCTGCTCTCGCCGTACATCGCGGCCGACCGCGGGTACGTCGACCAGGTGATCCGCCCCTCGGAGACCCGCATCGAGATCACCAAGGCGCTGCGGCTGCTGGCCAACAAGCGCCAGACGCTGCCGCCGAAGAAGCACGGGAACATCCCGCTGTGACCGAGCAGCAGCGCCCGCTGCTGCGGGTGGTCAAGGGCGAGCCGACGGCCGAGGAGCTCGCCGCGCTCACCGTCGTCGTCGCCGCGCTGTCGTCGCAGGGCCGTCCGCGGAAGCGCCCGGTCCCGGTCGGCGCGTGGGCCGCGTACGGCGACGCCCACCGGCAGCCGCTGCGCCCGGGCTCCGGCGGCTGGCGCGCGGCGGGACGGTTCGCGTGAGCCGGCGGCTGGTGCTCGCCTCGGCCTCGCCGGCGCGCCTCGCTCTGCTGCGCCAGGCGGGCCTCGCCCCCGAGGTCGTGGTGAGCGACGTCGACGAGACGACGGTGACCGCGGCGCGCGTCTCGGAGAAGGTGGCCCTGCTGGCCGCCGCGAAGGCCACCGCCGTCGCCGGGCGGGAGGACGACGCGCTGGTGATCGGCGCCGACTCGCTGCTGGAGTTCCGCGGCCAGGCGATGGGCAAGCCCGCCGACGCGCAGGATGCCCGCGAGCGCTGGCGGCGGATGGCCGGCCGCAGCGGCACGCTGCACACCGGCCAGGCGCTGTTCGACGTGCGCGGAGGCGCAGTGGAGTCGCGCGACGTCGTCGTCACGTCCACGGTCGTGCACTTCGCCAGCCCCACCCCCGCCGAGGTGGAGGCGTACCTGGCCACCGGCGAGCCGCTCGCGGTGGCAGGCGCGTTCACCCTCGACGGGCTCGGGGCGCCGTTTGTCCGCCGCGTCGAGGGCGACCCCGCGTCGGTGGTCGGGCTGTCGCTCGCGGCACTGCGCGAGCAGCTGCGCCGGCGCGGGCTGACGATCACCGACCTCTGGCGCCGCTGACCCATCCGACCGTCCGGACGGCGTTCCGGGCGTCCTGACTACAGTCCGACCGGTCCACGAACGAGGGAGTCGCCCGGTGCAGAAGGTCCTCATCGCCAACCGCGGGGAGATCGCGGTCCGTGTGGCGCGCGCCTGCAGGGACGCCGGGCTGACCAGCGTCGCCGTCTACGCCGAGCCCGACCGCGATGCCCTGCACGTGCGCGCCGCCGACGAGGCCTTCGCGCTCGGCGGCACGACGCCCGGTGACTCCTACCTCGTCATCGACAAGATCCTCGACGCCGCGAAGCGGTCCGGCGCCGACGCGATTCACCCCGGCTACGGCTTCCTGTCGGAGAACGCCGACTTCGCCCAGGCCGTCCTCGACGCCGGGCTCACCTGGATCGGCCCCTCGCCGCAGGCGATCATCGACCTCGGCGACAAGGTGGCCGCCCGCCACATCGCGACCAAGGCCGGCGCGCCCCTGGTCCCCGGCACGAAGGACCCGGTCGGCGGCGCCGACGAGGTGCTCGCCTTCGCCCGGGAGCACGGCCTGCCGGTGGCCATCAAGGCCGCGTTCGGCGGCGGCGGGCGCGGCCTGAAGGTGGCCCGCACCGAGGAGGAGATCCCGGAGCTGTTCGACTCTGCCGTCCGCGAGGCGGTCGCCGCCTTCGGCCGCGGCGAGTGCTTCGTCGAGCGGTTCCTCGACAAGCCGCGGCACGTCGAGGCCCAGGTGCTCGCCGATACGCACGGCAACGTGGTCGTCGTCGGCACCCGCGACTGCTCGCTGCAGCGGCGCAACCAGAAGCTGGTCGAGGAGGCCCCGGCGCCGTTCCTCACCGACGAGCAGCGGGCCCGCATCCACGAGTCGGCCAAGGCGATCTGCCGCGAGGCCGGCTACCACGGCGCCGGCACCGTCGAGTACCTCGTGGGCACCGACGGGTCGATCTCCTTCCTCGAGGTCAACACCCGGCTGCAGGTGGAGCACCCGGTCTCGGAGGAGACCTCCGGCATCGACCTGGTGCGCCAGCAGTTCCGCATCGCCGAGGGTCTCCCGCTGGAGGTCACCGAGGACCCCGCCCCGCGCGGGCACAGCATCGAGTTCCGCATCAACGCCGAGGACGCCGGGCGCAACTTCATGCCCGCCCCTGGCCCGGTCACCCGGCTGGAGATCCCGCAGGGCCCCGGCGTGCGCTGGGACTCCGGTGTCGAGACCGGCGGCGAGGTGGCCGGCGCGTTCGACTCGATGCTGGCCAAGCTGATCGTCACCGGCGCCACCCGCACCGAGGCGCTGCAGCGGGCCCGGCGCGCGCTCGACGAGCTCGTCGTCGAGGGCATGCCCACGGTGATCCCGTTCCACCGCGCGGTCGTGCGCGACGAGGCGTTCACCAGCGAGCCGTTCACGGTGCACACCCGCTGGATCGAGACCGAGTGGGACAACCAGGTCCCGCCGTACTCCGCCGCCCCGGCCGACGCCGAGGAGGAGGCGCCGCGGCAGACCGTCGTCGTCGAGGTCGGCGGCCGCCGCCTGGAGGTCTCGCTGCCCGCGGGCCTCGCGCTCGGCGGCGGCACGGCGGCGCCGGCCGGCACCGGGGGCGCCAAGCCGCGCAAGCGGGGCTCCGGCCACGGCGGCTCGGGCGCCTCGGGCGACTCCCTCACCTCGCCGATGCAGGGCACGATCGTGAAGGTCGCCGTCGAGGAGGGCGCGACCGTCGCCGCCGGCGACCTCGTCGTCGTCCTCGAGGCGATGAAGATGGAGCAGCCGCTGACCGCCCACAAGGCGGGCACCGTGACCGGCCTGTCGGCCGAGGTCGGCGCCACCGTCACCAGCGGCGCGGTCATCTGCACGATCACCGACGCCGCCGAGTAGTCCCGCTGAGTCCACGAGGACCCGCCACCGAGGTCCGGTGGCGGGTCCTCGTGCATGCAGGGGGTCAGGCGTTGCGGACGACGGTCACCCGGCCGCCGGTGTCGACGGTGATCGAGCCGTTCTGGAAGTCGGCGCGCTCGCTGCCGCGGGGCTGGGCCACGGCATCGGTGACCGGGTAGCCGAGGGCGCCCCGCTCCCACCCTCCGGCCGCCCACGCGTCGCGGATCCTCGGGGTGAGCAGGCGCGCGCCGGTGGCCGGCGACCAGTAAATCGACCCGCCCTGGAAGTGCGCGAAGCAGCCACCGTCCCGCAGCCCACAGATGACGTCCGTGCTCGGGTAGGCGAGACCGCCCCACTCCCAGCCCTGCGCCGCCCACCGGCCGTAGACCTCGCCCGTCAGGATGCGCGCACCCGTGCCGGCCGACCAGTAGATCGACCCGCCCTGGAAGTGCGCGAGGCGGCCGCCGTCGCGGGACAGCGCCGTCACGTCGGTCGTCGGGTAGCCCAGCGGGCCGTTCTCCCAGCCCTGCGCGGCCCACCGGTCACGCACCGGACCGGACAGGATCCGCGCCCCCGTGCCGGCCGACCAGTAGATCGACCCGCCCTGGAAGTGCGCGAACCGGCCGCCGTCGCGGGACAGCACCGTCACGTCGGTCGTCGGGTAGCCCAGCGGGCCGTTCTCCCAGCCCTGCGCCGCCCACCGGCCGTAGACCTCGCCCGTCAGGATCCGCGCACCCGTGCCGGCCGACCAGTAGATCGACCCGCCCTGGAAGTGCGCGAGGCGGCCGCCGTCGCGGGACAGCACCGTCACGTCGGTCGTCGGGTAGCCCAGCGGGCCGTTCTCCCAGCCCTGCGCGGCCCACCGGTCACGCACCGGACCGGACAGGATCCGCGCACCCGTGCCGGCCGACCAGTAGATCGACCCGCCCTGGAAGTGCGCGAACCGGCCGCCGTCGCGGGACAGCACCGTCACGTCGGTCGTCGGGTAGCCCAGCGGGCCGTTCTCCCAGCCCTGCGCCGCCCACCGGCCGTAGACCTCGCCCGTCAGGATGCGCGTGCCGGTCGCCGGGGTGGTGTAGACACCACCTCCCTCGAAGCCCTGCAGACAACCCGCGTCGCGCAGGCCGCAGGTGCGGTCGCCGGTCGGGAAACCCAGCGCGGCGGACTCGCGCTCCCACGCGGCGAGCTCCGGCGCGGCCACCGAGTGGCCGCCGGTCGTCGGCGACCAGAAGACGCGGGCGTTCTGGTAGCGGGCGGTGCAGCGCCTGGCGGCGTCGCAGGTCTCGGCCTCCACCAGCGTGCCCTGCGGGCCGCTGTCGCCGCCGGCCAGCGAGTGGACGGCGACGGTCGGGGTGGCCGGGACGACGCGGAGCACGGCCTGCCCGGCGGTCACGCCGGTGACGGTCACGGTGAACCGGCCGCCGGCGAAGCGCACCGGCGTGTCCACCGGCAGGACCACGGCGACGTCGCGGCCCCAGTTGGCGCGCGCCGACGGGGTGGCGTCGAGCAGCAGGGAGCTGTCGGAGTCGGACTCCACGGAGCGGCGCAGGACGACGCCCTGCTGCAGGCCGTAGCGGTTGCGGCCGCTGCCCAGCCAGGCGTCCTGGCCGCTGGCCTGCCGGTACTCCAGCCAGTAGTGGGTGACCCCGTCGGCGTCGGCCAGGTCGACGGCGCGCCGGGTGCCCGGCGGCAGGACGCCGGCCGAGACGGGCACGAGGGTCACGTCGGCCGCGCCGGTGGCGGTGGAGACGACGGCGGCGTCGTCGGGCCCGAGGACGCCGAGTTCGGCGGCCTGCACCGTGTTGAGGGTGCCGACCTCCTCCCACGAGATGCCCATGACGTCGTAGAGGTCCATGTAGGGCGCGGTCTCGCAGGTGCCGGAGTCGACGGCGCCGTCGCACTGCACCTCGGAGCTGTGGCCGAGCCCCAGGTTGTGGCCGAACTCGTGGGCGATGACCGAGGTGGCGGTGGCGCGCACGTAGGCCAGGCCGCCGCCGTGCAGGCTGCGGCCCACCGTGCCGAGGCCGTAGGCGCACCCGGGCGAGCTGGCGGGCACGTAGACGAGCAGGTGGTCCCCCGCGGCGCCGCTCCAGCCGGCCCGCTGCGCGGCCTGCTGCCACAGCTCGAAGGGCTTGTCGCAGCCGACGGTGGCCTCGGCGCCCCAGTCGACGCCCTTGACGACGCCGAAGGTCACCTGGCCGCGGGTCTGCTGCTCCCAGAAGTCGGCCACCGGGCCGTTCACCGCGCGCACCACGTCGTCGAGCGTGCGGGCGTCCCGGGCGACGCCCCGCGGCTGCAGCATCACGACGGTGACCCGGTGGTTGACCGGCCCGACGGCGGGCGCGGTCGCCGGCGCCTCGGCCGCGGCCACCTGCTCGGCGGCCAGCACATCGCGGGCGGGCTGGAGCCCGTCGGCGGAGGCCTCGTCGCGGACGGTGCCGCCGAGGGTCACCTCGACCGTCGCGCCGTTGTCCACGGCGGCGACGTCCTCGGTGGGCACGCGCACGGCCTCGCCGTCGCCGGTCTGCACCCAGCTCAGCAGGCCGCCGCCGGCGTCCTCGTCGTGGGCCGCGTCGAGGGCCTCGTGCGGCCCGGGGTCGGCGTACCCCTGCACCAGCTCGCCGACGACCGTCTCCTGCGGCGCGGCGCCGGCCGGGGGCAGGGCGAGGGCCAGCGGCGACAGCACGGCGGCCAGGACCGCCGGCACGAGCAGCCGCGGGGAGCGCGGCCGGACTGCGAGGTGCACGTGTCTCTCCAGGTCGGGAGGCCGCGGGTCGGCCCTCCCCGCCTCTTCATCGGCGTGTCGGGCCCCGGACTGGACCCCTCCGCGGGGGGAAGGCGCGGTCAGCCGCGGGCGCGCAGGCGGGGCAGCACCCGCCGGGTGGCCAGCGCCGTGCCGCCGAGGCCCGCCAGCGCGCCGGCGGCGAGCGCCGGGGTGGTCCAGGAGGAGCCGGCCGGCTCGGTGGCGGCGGCCTCGACCGGGGCGGCGGCGGTCACGTCGGGGGCTCCCGCCGGGCCCTCCGCCGGGGCGGCCGGGGCCGCGGCGGGGACCTCGGCCGGGACGGGGGCGACGGCGGACGGGGCGGTCGCGGCGGCGGCCGGGGCCGACGCCGCGGTGCGGCTGCCGGGCAGGACCGCCGGCGCCGGGGCGGGCGCGGGCGGCGGGACCGCGGCGGCCCCGGGGGTGCGGACGACGGTGACGGTCGCGCCGGCCGGGGTGACCGCGTCGACGGTGACGGTGAGCTCCCCGCCGGCGACGACGACGGGCACGCCCGGGCGCAGCGCCGTCTGCAGGTCGGCCTCCCAGCCGGCGGCGGCCGAGGGGCTGCCGTCGAGCAGCAGCGAGGTGTCGGGCAGCGCGCCGGAGCGGTGCAGCAGCACGCCGCTGTCGAGGCGGTAGCGGTTGTCGGTGGCCAGCCACTCGTCCCGGCCGGTGGCGGTGCGGTACTCCAGCCAGTAGTCCGGACCGGCGGCGGTGGGCATGCGCAGCACGCGGGTGCCGGCGCCGGTGCCGAGCGGGGCGAGCGCGGCCGTCGTCGTGCCGCTGCCCGCGGTCAGGGTGGCCGCGGCGGGCAGCACGCCGAGGCGCTGGGCCTGGGCGGCGGTGAGGCTGCCGACGCGGTCCCAGGAGACGCCCATGACGTCGTAGAAGTCGCGGTAGGCGGCGGTGCGGCAGGCGCCGGTCCCGGCCGCCTCCACCGCGCCGTCGCACTGCAGGCCGCTGGAGTGGCCGAGGCCGAAGTTGTGGCCGAGCTCGTGGGCGACGAGCGAGGCGAGGTCGTCGCGGACGTAGAGCCGCCCGCCCGACGTCGTACCGGTGCCGACCTGGCCCAGCGCGTAGGAGCAGCCGGGCAGGTCCTGCGGCCGGCTGGTGACGTAGAGCAGCAGGTGCTTCCCGGGGCCGGGGACGAACCCGACGCGGGCGGCGGCCTCGTCCCACAGCGCCGTCGGGTCGGCGCAGCCGGCAGCGGTGGTGATCCAGTCGTGTGCGGCGGTGACGCCGACGCTCACCGCGCCGCCGGTCTGCTCCGCCCAGAACGACGCGACGCCGGTGTTCACGGTGTCGACGACGTCGGCGAGCGCGGTGCCGTCGGGGGTGCCGCCCGCGGGGGCGACCAGGACGACGGTGACCTGGTTGGTGACCGAGCCGGCCGGCACGGTGGCGGCCGGCCGGGGCGCCCGCAGGACCTCGGTGCCGAGGACCTCGCGGGCCGGCGCGTAGCCGGACTCGCCGGCCTCGTCGTCGGTGGTGCCGCCGACGGTCACCTCGACCGTCGCGCCCACGTCAAGGCCCGCGGCGGCCTCGGTCGGGATCCGGACGGAGGTGCCGTCGGCGCCCTCGACGAAGGTCAGCGGCTGCTCGTGCGACTCCCCCGCGTGCTGGCCCTCCAGCGACGTCTCCGGCCAGGCCTGCACCAGCTCGCCGACCACGGTGGTCCCGGCATCGGCCCGCGCGACGGCGGCGGGGCCGGCGCAGACGGCGACCGCCATGCCGGCGAGGGCCAGGGTCCGCAGTGCTCGGGAGGCGTGCATCCCTCCCGGCATCGGCGGTCCGGCGTCCCAGCCGCACCATCGGGGACCCGTCCGTCACACCGGTCCCGGACGCCCCGCCCCACGGGGCCCGGGCGTCACACCGGTCACGCCAGCGCGTCGGCCCCCATGAGCCTCCGGCCGGCCTCGGTGATCGAGCCCGACAGCGACGGGTAGATGGCGAAGGTCTGCGCCAGGTCGCTGACGGTCAGGCCCTTGGTGACGGCGAGCGCGATCGGCAGGACCAGCTCGCTGGCGCCCGGCGACACGACCACGCCGCCGACGACGACGCCGGTGGCCTTGCGGGCGAACAGCTTCACGAACCCGGCGTGCAGGTCGCTCATCTTGGCGCGCGCGTTGGTGGCCAGCGGCAGGCGCACGACGTCGAGGTCGTGGCCCTCGGGCAGCGTCTTCTCCTGGACGCCGACGGTGGCGATCTCCGGGTGGGTGAAGACGTTGGCCGACACGGTCTTGAGGCGGATCGGCTGCACCGCCTCGCCGAGCGCGTGCCACATGGCGATGCGGCCCTGCATGGCCGCGACGCTGGCGAGCTGGAAGACGCCGGTGACGTCGCCGGCGGCGTAGATGCCGGGCACGTTGGTGCGCGACACCCGGTCGACGACGACGTGGCCGGAGTCGCGCAGCTCGACGCCGCACGCCTCCAGGTTGACCCCGGCGGTGTTGGGCACCGTCCCGACGGTCATCAGCGCGTGCGAGCCCTCGACGGTGCGCCCGTCGGTGAGCTCCACGAGCACGCCCTTCTCGGTGCGGGTGACGCTCGCCGCCCGGCCGCGCCGGGCGATCTGCCCGCCGCGGGCCTCGAACACCTCGGCGATGACGTCGGCGGCGTCGGCGTCCTCGCCGGGCAGCACCTGGTCGCGGGAGGAGACGAGGGTGACCGGCACGCCCGCCTCGAGGTAGCCCGAGGCGAACTCCGCGCCGGTGACGCCGGAGCCGACGACGACGAGGTGCTCGGGCAGCTCGGGGAGGTCGTAGAGCTGGCGCCAGTCGAGGATCCGCTCGCCGTCGGGCTCGCTGCCGGGCAGCACGCGCGGGTCGGCGCCGGTGGCGATGAGGACGACGTCGCACTCCAGGGTCTCGCGCACTGCGCCGTCGGCGCCGACGACCTCGACGCGGTGCTCGATCAGGCCGCGGGCCTCGTCGGCCAGCCGGCCCTGCCCGGAGACCAGGCGCACGCCCTCGCCCTCGAGGCGCGCGTGGATGTCGGCGGACTGCGCGACGGCCAGGCCCTTCACGCGGGCGTTGACGGCGGCGAGGTCGAGACCGACGGTGGCCAGGTCGCTGCCCCGCAGGCCCAGGACCGACGCCTCGCGGACCGACGTCATCGTGCCGGCGGCGGCGATCAGCGTCTTCGACGGCACGCAGTCGGTGAGCACGCTGGCCCCGCCGAGGCCGTCGCGTTCGACGACGGTGACCTGCGCGCCGAGCGAGGCGGCCACCAGCGCGGCCTCGTAGCCGGCCGGGCCGCCGCCGATGATGACGATGCGGGTCATGCGGGATCTCCTGCGTCGGAAGCGGGCAGTGCGACCCCATCCTCCCAGCCGGGGCCGTCCGTGTCGGCCGCCTCCCCGGTCGGACTGGCCACACCGCCCGTAGGCTCGGGCGGCGATGGGTCTCTATGCCGCGTACGGGTCCAACATGGACCCCGAGCAGATGCTGCGCCGCTGCCCGTCCTCCCCCCACGTCGGCACCGGGTGGATCCGCGGCTGGCGGCTGGCCTTCGGCGGCGAGGAGTACGGCTGGGAGGGCGCCCTGGCCACCCTCGTCCCCGCCGAGGACCGCGAGGCGCCCGGCGTCTTCGTCGCGCTCTACGACCTCACCCCCGCCGACGAGCGCGAGCTCGACGCGTGGGAGGGCGCCGACCGCGGCCTCTACCGCAAGCTGAACCTGCGGGTGCACACCCTGGGCGGCGACGTCGTCGCCTACGTCTACGCGCTGGACGCCTTCGAGGGCGGGCTGCCCTCGGCCCGGCACCTGGGCGCGATCGCCGACGCCGCCGAGGCCGCGGGCGCCCCGGCCGACTACCTCGCCGAGCTCCGCGCCCGGGAGTGCCGCTCCGCGTTCTGAGCGCGTTCTCCCCCGCGATCATGGAGCTGGGGTGCCGACACGCCGGCCGAGATCGGCGGGTCCCCACCGCGACTCCATGATCACCGCGGGGTGGGCAGCCGCAGGGCCCGCGCCACCTCGGCGACCATCCGCCGGTGGTCTCGGTAGACGTCGGCGGCGGTGACGTGCAGCAGCGTCCACCGGTGCTCGGTGAGCCAGTTGTGCCGCCGCCGGTCGTCGCGCAGCTGCTCCGGCGTCATGTGCGCCTCGTGGCCGTCGAACTCCGCCGCCACCCGTTGCTCGCGCCAGCCGGTGTCGAGGTACCAGCTGCGCCCGTCGCCGAGGACGCGCACCTGGACGTCGGGGGCCGGCAGCCCGCCGTCGATGAACCGCCAGCGCATCCGCGACTCCATCGGGGACTCGGCCCGCCCGTTCGCGTGTGGCGCCAGACGTCGCAACCGGACGACCTCCCGGAGCCCGCGCTGCCGCTCGACCTCAGCGGCGAGCTCCGACCTGGTGCACTCCCTCGTGGCCAGGGCGGCGTCGAGCGTGGCCAGCCCGTCGATCGGCGCGGTGCCGCGGACGACGTCGCACGCCGTCCGCGGCGGCGGGGTGCACCACACGCCGTCGACCAGCTCGGCGTCGTCCGTGCCGAGGACCGACGGGTGCACCCGGATGCCCGGCCGGGCCCGGTTCGCCACGGACGGCGGGCCGAGGAAGTGCACCGTGTCGCCGCCGAGGACGTCGAAACCCCACAGCGCCGCCGCGGTGGAGTGGCAGGCGACGAGGTCGGGCCCGACGGCGAGCGCCGCGGCGCGCACCTGCTGCCCGAGGGAGTCCGGCAGCTCGGCGTCGGCCAGCACACCGCGCCAGCGGGTCCGCCGCCACCTCCCGGAGGCGACCAGGCGCCGGACCTCCCAGGCGCTGAGGCGCTCACGGGCCTGCTCGGTGGTGAAGACGCCGCCCTGGCGGGCGATGGTCCGGTACAGCGCGAAGTCCATGCCGGGACGCTCGGTCCCGGGCCCGACACCCGAGGGTCCCGTACGCCGTCTGTGGAGTGCGGCCGGCCTGTGGACCCGCCGTGATCATGGAGCTGCGGTGGCGACATCCCGACCGACGGCGGTGCGTCGCCACCCGCGCTCCATGATCGCGAGGAGGGGCGGCCGGGCGCTCAGGCGCAGGTGGCGAACCACCAGTCGGTCAGCGCGTCCTGCGCGTCGGTGACCTCGGAGCCCGGGTTGAACAGCGTCGCGTCGGTGACCGTGCCACCGTCCGGTGCCGCCTGCGCCGCGGCCAGGTACTGCTCGAGGTAGCTCTGCGCGGTCGACCACTCGGCGGCGACGTCGGCCGCGGGGTCGGACTGCTGCAGCGGCGTCAGCTTCTCCTCGATCGCGGCGATCAGGTCCACCTTCGGCAGGGCCGCCTGCACCGGACCGAAGCTCGCCCCGTTCGCTCCCGCCTCCCGCAGCTGCGCGCAGGTGTCACCCTCCAGCACGGGCTCCTCCCCGGCGGTCGAGGAGGCAGCCGAGGAGCCGGACGGGGAGGCCGAGGGCATGTCCGCTCCGGAGGACCCGCACCCGGCGAGCAGCAGGACGCCGGCGGTCGCGGCGAGCAGGGGACGGAGCGGGGAGGCAGGAGAACGCACCCGGCGAGGCTAGTCAGCGGCCCCGGCGTCCCCGAGGAAGGTCTCCAGGAGCCGGCGTGCGGCCAGTGCGGGGGTGAGCTCGCCGGCCAGCACCGCCTCCTCCAGCCCCGGCGCCTGCGCCCGCACCGCCGGGTGCGCGCGCAGCCGGTGCTCCAGCCCGTCGCGCACCATCTGCCAGGTCCAGCGCACCTGCTGCGCCCGGCGCCGCTCGTCGAAGGCACCCGATGCCTTCGCGCGGTCCTGGTGCTCGACCAGCTTCGCCCACACCTCGGCGAGCCCCTCGCCGGTCAGCCCGGCGCAGGTCAGCACCGGCACGTCCCACTCGGAGTGCCCGCGCAGCATCCGGATCGCCCCGGCCAGCTCGCGGGCGGCCTTCCGGGCGTCGCCGGCGGCGGGCCCGTCGGCCTTGTTCACCGCGATGACGTCGGCGATCTCCAGGATGCCGCGCTTGATGCCCTGCAACTGGTCGCCGGTGCGGGCCAGCGTGAGGAAGAGGAACGAGTCGACCATCTCCGCGACGGTGACCTCGGACTGCCCGACGCCGACGGTCTCCACCAGCACGACGTCATACCCGGCCGCCTCGACGACGACCATCGACTCCCGCGTCGCCTGCGCGACCCCGCCGAGCGTCCCGGCGGTCGGCGCGGGCCGGATGAAGGCGTTGCGGTCGACGGCGAGGCGGGCCATGCGGGTCTTGTCGCCGAGGATCGACCCGCCCGACCGCGCCGACGACGGGTCGACCGCCAGCACCGCCACCCGCGAGCCGGCCGCGGTGAGGTCGACGCCGAGCTGGTCGATGAACGTCGACTTCCCCACCCCCGGCACCCCGGAGATGCCCACCCGTCGCGCGTTGCCCACGTGCGGCAGCAGCTCGACCAGCAGCTCCTGCGCCCGCTCGCGGTGGTCGGCGCGGCGTGACTCGACCAGCGTGATCGCCCGCGCCAGCGACCGGCGGTCGCCGCCGAGCACCCCCTCGACCAGCGCGGGGACGTCGGGTGCCGGCGCCACTAGTCGTTCGCTCCCGCGGGTCGCTCCGCTCCTCGCTCGCTGGCGCTCGCTGCGATGCTCACTCCCCTGTCCGCTCAGCCGTGCCCGAGTCGCTGCGACAGCGTCCGCAGCAGCTCCTGCGCCGCCTCGGCGATGACCGTGCCCGGCGGGAACACCGCGGCCGCGCCCATCTCACGCAGCCGCGGGACGTCGTCGGGCGGGATGACCCCGCCGACCACGACCAGGACGTCGTCGGCCCCGAGCTCGGCCAGCGCGTCGCGCAGCGCCGGCACCAGCGTCAGGTGCCCGGCGGCCAGCGACGAGACGCCGACGACGTGCACGTCGGCCTCGACCGCCTGCCGCGCGACCTCCTCCGGCGTCTGGAACAGCGGGCCGACGTCGACGTCGAAGCCGAGGTCGGCGAACGCGGTGGCGATGACCTTCTGCCCGCGGTCGTGGCCGTCCTGGCCCATCTTGGCGACCAGGATGCGGGGGCGGCGCCCCTCGGCGTCGGCGAACGCCCCGGTCATCCGGCGGGTCTCCTCCACCGGGCCCGAGCTGCCGGCCTCGTCGCGGTACACACCGGAGATGGTGCGCACCTGGCCGGCGTGCCGCCCGTGGACCTCCTCGAGCGCGTCGGAGATCTCCCCGACCGTCGCCTTGGCCCGCGCGGCGTCGACGGCCAGCTTGAGCAGGTTGTCGCCGAGGTCGCGGCCCCGCCGTCCCTCGGCGGCGGCGCGGGCGGCGTCGGTGAGCCGGCGCAGCGCGTCGGCCACCGCCGAGTCGTCCCGGGAGGCGCGCAGCTCCGCGAGCTTGGCCTTCTGCTGAGCCAGGACGTCGGCGTTGTCGACGCGCAGCACCTCGATCGCCTCGTCGGCCTCGACCCGGTACTTGTTGACGCCGATCACCGGCTGCCGGCCGGAGTCGATGCGCGCCTGCGTGCGGGCGGCGGCCTCCTCGATGCGCAGCTTCGGGATGCCGTCGTCGATGGCCTGGGCCATGCCGCCGTGCTCGGCGACCTCCTGGATGTGCGCCCAGGCGCGGCGGGCCAGGTCGTAGGTCAGCTTCTCCACGTACGCCGAGCCGCCCCACGGGTCGATGACCCGCGTCGTCCCCGACTCCTGCTGCAGCAGGAGCTGGGTGTTGCGGGCGATCCGCGCGGAGAAGTCGGTGGGCAGCGCCAGCGCCTCGTCGAGGGCGTTGGTGTGCAGCGACTGCGTGTGCCCCTGGGTGGCGGCCATCGCCTCCAGGCAGGTGCGGACGACGTTGTTGTAGACGTCCTGCGCGGTCAGCGACCAGCCCGACGTCTGCGAGTGGGTGCGCAGCGACAGCGACTTGTCCTTCCGCGCGCCGGCCTCCTTCACCAGCCGCGCCCACAGCAGCCGCCCGGCGCGCAGCTTGGCGACCTCCATGAAGAAGTTCATGCCGATGGCCCAGAAGAAGCTCAACCGCGGCGCGAACGCGTCGATGTCCAGGCCCGCGGCCTTGCCGGCGCTCAGGTACTCGACGCCGTCGGCGAGGGTGTAGGCCAGCTCCAGGTCGGCCGTCGCCCCGGCCTCCTGGATGTGGTAGCCGGAGATGGAGATCGAGTTGAAGCGGGGCATCTCCGCCGACGTGAAGGCGAAGATGTCGCTGATGATCTGCATCGACGGCTTCGGCGGGTAGATGTAGGTGTTGCGGACCATGAACTCCTTGAGGATGTCGTTCTGGATGGTCCCCGTGAGCTGGTCCGGCGCCACCCCCTGCTCCTCGGCGGCGAGGACGTAGAGCGCCAGGACGGGCAGGACGGCGCCGTTCATCGTCATCGAGACGCTCATCCGGTCCAGCGGGATGCCGTCGAACAGCTGCCGCATGTCCAGGATCGAGTCGATCGCCACCCCGGCCATGCCGACGTCGCCGACCACGCGCGGGTGGTCGGAGTCGTAGCCCCGGTGGGTGGGCAGGTCGAACGCGACCGACAGGCCCTTCTGCCCGGCGGCGAGGTTGCGGCGGTAGAACGCGTTGGACTCCGCCGCGGTGGAGAAGCCCGCGTACTGGCGGACCGTCCACGGCTGGGTCGTGTACATCGTCGGGTAGGGCCCGCGCAGGTAGGGCGGCAGGCCGGGGTAGGTGCGGAGGAAGTCCAGCCCGGCGAGGTCGGCCGGGGTGGCCAGCGGCGGGACGGCGATGCCCTCGGGGGTCTCCCAGCTCGCCTCCGCCACGCCGCGCCCGGTCGCCTCCTCGAACGCCTTGGCCCAGTCGTCGGCGCCGGCCGGCGCCGCCGGGCGGCCCAGCTCGACGCCGCCGAAGTCGGGGATGCCGCTCATGCCGTGACTCCCAGCTGCTCGTGGACCGTCCGCAGGGCGGCCAGCGCGTCACACCCGGCGTACACGTACCCGTCGACGCCGTCCACCGCGAGCGAGGGCTTCCCCGCCAGCCAGACCGACGTCGCGCCGGCGGCCCGGAGCTCGGCGGCCAGCGCCGCGGCGGACTCCGCGTAGTCGGCGTCGGTGCCGCAGATGCAGGCCACGGTCGTCCCGGACCCGGCCAGCCCCGAGGCGCCGTCGGCCGCCGGGGTCTCGACGCCGCCGGCCTGGAACAGGTTGGCCGCGAAGGTGGCCCGGGCGGTGTGCCGGGCGATCGGGCCGAGCGTGGCCAGGTACACCCTCGGGCGGGACGGCGCGGCGTCGGCGCGGTCGCGCAGCTCCTCGTACTCCTGCGCCGCGCGCACCCGGGGCAGCCCGCCGGTGGGGTGCAGGTCGGCCGCGGGCTGCCGCCGGGGCAGCTCCTCCGCCAGGTTGGGGAACTCGCTGACGCCGGTGATCGCGTCGGCGCGCGTCGCCAGCCGCGTCGCGCGGGCGTCCCAGGCGGCGGCCAGCCGGTCGCGCACCAGACCGGAGTCCAGCGCCGCGGCCAGCCCACCGGCCCGCTCGATCTCGGTGAACCAGGCCCACGCGGCCTGCGCGAGGTCCTCGGTGAGCGACTCGACGTACCAGGAGCCGCCGGCCGGGTCGAGCACGCGCGCGAGGTGCCCCTCCTCCACCAGCAGGCTCTGGGTGTTGCGCGCGATCCGCCGGGAGAACGCGTCGGGCAGGCCGAGCGCGGCGTCGAAGGGCTGCACGGTGACGACGTCGGCGCCGCCCACGCCCGCGGCGAAGCAGGCGACCGTGGTGCGCAGCATGTTCACCCACGGGTCGCGCCGCGTCGTCATCACCGACGACGTCACCGCGTGCTGGCGCTGCGCCCGGGCACCCTCCGACGCGCCGCTCACCTCGCCGACCCGGTCCCACAGCCGGCGGGCGGCGCGCAGCGCGGCGATGGTCGTGAACTGGTCGGCCGACGCGGAGTAGCGGAACTCCAGGGCGCCGAACGCCTCGTCGACCGACAGCCCGCCGTCGGTGAGCGCCCGCAGGTAGGCGACGCCCGCGGCCAGCGAGCAGCCGAGCTCCTCGACCGCGGTGGCCCCGGCGTCGGCGAAGACGGTGGCGTCGACGACGACGGTGCGCCAGCCGGCGGGCGCGCGGCGCGCGAGCGCGGCCAGGCCGGAGAGGTCCTGCTCCTCCCCCGAGGCGGCGTGCACGCCGAGCGGGTCGAGGCCGAGCGAGCCGCCGGGCGCGAGGTCGGTGCGGTCGCCGACCAGCGCCAGCAGCGCCTCGGCGGCCGGCGCCCCGCCGGAGACGGCGACCGGCGCGAGGTCGAGGTAGACGTCGGCGAGCGCGTCGCCGAGGGCGTCCACGGGCACCGCGCCCTCGCCGAGCTGCAGCCACAGCGAGGTGACGCCGTTCTCCAGGTCGGCGGCGATGGCCTCGCGGGTCGTGGCGACGTCGGGGTGCGCGTGCCGCTGCCGGACGTCCCAGCCGGCGGGCACCCCGCTGTCCGGGTGCGACCCCGCGCGGGCGCCGCGGACGAACGGGGGCAGGCCGGGCACGCCGACCGCCGTCGGGAGGTCGCCGGCGTCGTCGGCGTCGTAGAGCGGCGCGACCTGCACGCCGGTGGCCACCGTGCGGCGCAGCGCGTCCTCGACCGGGTCGGGCAGCTCCTCGCGGCCGGCCTTGCGCAGGACGCCGGCCACCAGGTCGCGCCAGGCGCCGCGGTCGGCGGGGGCGAAGCCGCCGGCGAGGGAGAGCTCGTCGGGGACCGCGTGCTCGGCGGGGACCTCGTCCTCGCCCGGCGTCGCGGTGTCGGTGGCGCTCATCGTCGAACTCCTCCCAGTCGAGGAGTGTTCTACCGGCGCTCCCCCGACCGCGGACGCGCGGGGTGGGCCGCGGGCGGCGCCCCGGCCGACGGGCCCGACGTGCCGGCGTCGGCCGTGAGGGCCTGCAGCGCGGTGCGCACGAGCAGCCGCACGCCCACCCCGATCGCCCGCTCGTCGACGTCGAAGGTGCCGCGGTGCAGGTCCAGCGGCGCCCCGCCGCCGTGCGTGCCGAGCCGGGCGAGGGCGATCGGCAGCACGTCGGCGTACCAGCCGAAGTCCTCGCCGCCCATGCTCTGCGGCGACTGGCGCAGGTTCTCCGCGCCGACGGTCTGCAGCGCCGCGGCCCGCAGCAGCGCGACCGCGCGGGGGTCGTTGACCACCGGCGGCACCCCGGGCACGTAGTCGACGTCGACCTGCGCGCCGGTGGGCGCGGCGACCTGCTCGACCAGGCGGCGCAGCAGCGCCTCGGCGCCCTTCCACTCGTCGCGGTCGAGCACCCGCACGGTGCCGCGCAGCGTGCCGCGCTGCGGGATCGCGTTGGCCGCGACGCCGGCGTTCACCGCGCCCCACACCAGCGAGAAGCCGGCCCGCGGGTCGACCTGGCGGGACAGCAGCCCGGGCAGGTCGGTGATCAGCCGGCCGAGCGCGTCGACGAGGTCGACGGTCAGCTGCGGCCGGGCGGTGTGCCCGCCGGGGCCGGTCAGGGTGACGTCGACCCGGTCGCAGGCCGCCGTGATTGAGCCGGTCCGCAGGCCCACCGTGCCCACGGGGATCGCGGGGTCGCAGTGCAGCGCGAACGCCCGCGAGGCGCCCTCGAGCGCCCCGGCCGCGACCACGTGCGTCGCGCCGCCGGGCACGGTCTCCTCGGCGGGCTGGAACACGCAGCGCACCGTGCCGGGGAGGTCGTCGAGGTCGGCCAGGGCCAGGGCCGCGCCGAGGACGGCGGTGGTGTGCACGTCGTGCCCGCAGGCGTGGCACATGCCCTCGCGGGTGGAGGCGTACGGCACGTCCTTGAGGTCGGCCAGCGGCAGCGCGTCGATGTCGGCGCGCAGCACCACCGTGGGCGGCCCCGACCCGACCTCGACGACGAGACCAGTGCCGGTGGGCAGCCGCCGCGGGGCGAGGCCGGCCTCGGTGAGCCGCTGCTCCAGGAACGCCGTCGTCTCGACCTCGGCGAAGGCGAGCTCGGGGTGCATGTGCAGGTGGCGGCGGACGCCGACCAGCGAGTCGGCGCGCCCGGCCACCCAGGCGTCGAGTCCGGCGGCCAGCTCCTCGGGTCCGCGGGTCATGCGGCGTGCCCGCCGGCGCACGCCGCCGGGCCGGGGACGGGGCCGTCGGTGGCGGGGCCGTCGGTGGCGGGGCCCGAGGTGGGCAGCCCGTTCTCGCGCTCGGCCAGCAGCAGGTCGACGACGGCGCGCAGGTCGCCGTCGGCGGCGAGCGCCGCGGCCCGCTGCCGCTGGTAGGAGGCGCCCACCGCGAGCACCCGCTCGACGCCGGCGAGCTCGGCCTCGCAGCCCAGCCGGCGGGCGGTCGGCTCGAGGTCCTCGGCGAGGTCGAGCAGCGCCTGCCGGACCGGCCGCACGGTGCCCTTCTCGTCGACGACGACGTCGGCGTCCAGGCCCCAGCGGGCAGCCCGCCACTTGTTCTCCCGGAGCACCCAGCTCGGCGGGGTCGGCAGCGTGTAGCCGCGGTCGAGCTGGCTGTCGAACTGCTCGACCAGGCACTGCGACAGCGCCGCCACCACCCCGATCTCCTCGAGCGTGGGCAGCCCGTCGCAGATGCGCAGCTCCACGGTGCCGAAGCCGGGGTGCGGGCGGATGTCCCACCACACCTCGCGGACGCTCTCGATCGACCCGGTGGAGATGAGCGTCTCCATGTAGGTCTCGAAGCCGGCCCAGTCCGGCAGCTGGGTGGGCAGCCCCGCGGTGGGCATGCCCTCGAACACCTTGCTGCGCGCCGAGGCGAGGCCGGTGTCGCAGCCGACCCAGAACGGCGAGGACGCCGACAGCGCCAGGAAGTGCGGCACGTACTGGGTGAGCGCGTTGACGATCGGCATCGCCTTGTCCGGCGAGCGGACGCCGACGTGCACGTGGACGCCGAAGATCTGCAGCCGGCGGGCCAGCCACTGCATCCGCTCGACGAGCTGCAGGTAGCGCTCCTTCGGCGAGATGAGCTGGGTCTGCCAGTCGGTGAACGGGTGCGTGCCGGCGCACATCAGGCCCAGCCCGCGGCGGTCGGCGGCCGCGGCGACCTCGGCGACGGTGCCGGCGAGGTCGGCGACGGCCTCCTCCACGGTGGTGCAGACGCCGGTGATGACCTCGACGGTCGACTGCAGCAGCTCGTGCTTGGCCTTCGGGTGCTCCTCGGCGCCGTCGGGGCGGAGCTCCTCGAGGATCTCGTTCGCGCCGGCGGTGAGCTCGCGGGTCCCGCGGTCGACGAGCTGCAGCTCCCACTCGACGCCCAGGCTGGCGCGCTCGGAGGAGGAGAAGGGGATCTGCACGCGATGAGGATAGGGACGACCGGCCCCGTCCACCCCCCGAACGGCGCGGGCTACGGGACGGGGACCAGCTCCGCGCCCGCCGCCTCGGGCAGCCGCAGCAGCGCCGCGGGCACCCGCTCGACCACGGCGGCGAGCGCGCGGCGGCCGTAGAGGTCGGGGTGGACGAGCACGCAGCACAGGTCCCGGCCGACCACGGTCACGCCGCGGCCGTCGGCGGTGGGGACCAGCGCCTCCACCCGCGACCACGGGATCCCGTGCACGTCGCCGTCGGCGTCGCGGTGGGCCAGGCCCTCGTCGGAGAGGACCAGCGCCACCCGCGCCGCCGGGTCGAGCAGCCGCCGGCGCCACGGCGGGCGGAACAGGGTGCCCATGGGCAGCTCCGGCAGCGTCCCGCACAGCGGCCGGCGGGGCACCCCGGCCGGCCCCTCCCAGGCGACGGTGTCGGGCACGGCCAGGACGGCGGTCGGCTCGGCGCGGCGCAGCGCCTCCCGCACGGCGGCCGGCGTCACCGCGCGCCAGGTGGCGAGCGTCTGCGCGGCCGTGCGGAACGGCAGCCCCGTGGCGGCGCAGTAGGCGGCGTCGGCGAGCTCGGCGCCGGCGGCGTCCTCCTCGTCGAGCTCGGCCTCGAGCCCCGCGACGGCGTGCGCGACCTCGGCGTCGGACGGGCCGTCGGCGCACAGCTCCGCGAAGGTGGCCCACAGCAGGTCGGCGACCTCGGCGTCGCGGCCGGAGCGGGCGTCGACCACGAGGGCGACCTCCCGGCGGTCGGGCGCGAGGTCGAGGGTGAGCGAGTCGACGGCGTAGGACAGGCCGCGGCCGTGCCGCGCGCGCTCGCGCAGCCGCTCCCCCGCCACCTGCACGCCCACCGCCAGCGCGGCGTCGGCGGGCCGGTCGGTGGCCAGCAGCAGCCCGACGCCGGGGACGTCGGTGCGGGTCCACACCGGCCCGTCCTGCGGGCGGGGCGCAGGCAGGCGCCGCACCGGACGCGGCCCCTCGGGCAGCGGCAGCCGGAGCCCGGCCGGCAGCGGGCCGTGGCACCACAGCGCGGCGTTGCCGCGGACGAACCAGCGGGCGGCGTGCGCGCGGACGGTGTCCTCGTCGAGGTACTCCGGCCCCGGCCCCGCGGAGACGGTGAGCCCGGGGCCGGTCAGCCCGTAACGGGCGGCCCACAGGGCGCTCACCGTCGTGGACGCCGAGCCGCAGCCCTCCGCCTGGAGCACGCCGGCCTCGGCGGCGATCCGGTCGGTGGGCAGGTCGGCCAGCGCCCGGCACACGGCCTCGAGGAAGGCCCGCACCGCCTCGGGGCGGCCGGTGGCGAAGAACGAGGTGCTGTCGACGTCGGTGACGGCGTTGCAGCGCAGGTGCGTGCGGGGCAGCGCGGCCATGGCCAGGTGCTCGACGAGGTGGGTGACCTCGATGGTCGCGAAGGTCTCGTCGCGCAGGCCCACGCCGAACACCAGCGCGGCGGTGGTCCGCTCCCGTCCGCCCGCGCTGAACACGGGCACCCCGTCGACCACCGTCCGCTGCACACGGCCATCGTCGGGGCCCGGCGTCCCGCCGTCCCCGGCCGACACGCGGCCGGGGACGGCTGGGACGGGTGGGTCAGCGGGTCAGGCCGAACACCGAGATCGTGCCGTCGTCCTCGTTGCTGGTGAGGAACAGCTGCCGGTTCGGCACGGCGAGCAGGCCCTCGGGGGCGTCGCCGGTCGGCAGCACCTGCAGCAGCCGCGGCCGGCGCTCGTCGCCCAGGTCGTACACGAGGACGGCGTCGCCGCGCTCGGAGCCGACGAAGGCGTACGTCGTGCCGCGGATGCCGGCCACCTCCGCGCCCTCGAACTCCGCGCCCTTGTCGTCGCTGCGCCCGTCCGGGTACCGCCCGGCGTCGGCCAGGGCCTGCTCGGCCGAGGTGCCCGACGAGGACACGACCGCGCCCGACGGCGAGAACACCGTCCAGCCGCGGCCGCCGCTGGGCTCCGCGGCGAGGTCGCCCTCGTCGGCGGTCAGCAGGTTCCCGTCCGGCGTCCACTGCACGGCGTCGGGCTCGCGCGGGGCGGTGAAGGCGTCGTCGAAGGCGACCGTGCCGTCGTCGGCGGTGTCGGCCTGCTGCGACACCGTGCCGGCCGAGAAGGAGCCGACCACCCGCCGCTGCCGCAGGTCGACCAGCGCGACGGCGTTGTTCTCCTGCAGCGTCACCGCGGCCACGTCCCGCTGGCTGACGTCGACGTACTCCGGCTCCGGGTCCTCCGGGAAGGCCAGGCCGGGCAGGCCCGCGAGCTCCACCCGGTCGACCGTCCAGCGGGCCGGCTGGCCCTGCAGCTCCACGACCGACAGGAAGCCGGCCGGCGGCTGCGGCAGCCCGCCCTCGACGCCGCCGACCTCGAGCTCCTCGTCGCGCTGGTTCTCGATCGCGATCGCGGCGTAGCGGCCGTCGGGGCTCAGCCCGATGGAGTCCGGCTGGCCGCCGAGCGGCCGCTCGGTGACGACGGCGAGGGTGCGCAGGTCGATGACGACGAGGCGGCCCGACGGGGCGGTGAACGCACCGTCGGTGTCGTCGACGACGGCGAGCGCGAAGCGGCCGTCGCGGGTGACGGCCACCGAGGTGGGCTCCCCGCCGACGTCGACGGCGCCGGCCTGGCGGGGCTGCTCGGGGCGGCTCAGGTCGACCACGCCGACCTGGCCGGTCGCGGAGTCGGTGTAGAGCACGGTGCGGCCGTCGGGGGTGACCGAGAGGATCTCGGCCACCTCGCCGGCGACGTCGAAGGTGGCCAGCTCGGCGAACACCGGCGCGGGCCGGGCGGGCGCGGCGGCGGCCGGCGCGGCCGTGGCGGCGAGGGCGAGCAGCGCCAGCGGGGCGGCGGTGCGGAGCAGGCGGAGGGACGAGCGCGTCACGGGGGTCCTCGGGGTCCGGCGGAGGGGTCCCGCCGACCCAAGCCGCCCCCGGTGACGCGCCGGTGGCCGCCGGGTGACCGCCCGGCGTGCCCCGGGTGACCGGCCGCCCGGTGTCAGGCGACGGGGACGACGGTCCCCGGCCGCGGCGCCGACCAGCGCTGCGGGTGCACGACCTCGCGGAGCCGCGCGCTGACCTGGTCGACGGCGCGCTGCCCGAAGACCGCCCTCTCCACCGGCACCAGGCACATGTTGCCGCCGACGACCACGACGCCGCCGTCGTCGAGGATCGGGAAGACGTTCTCCACCTGCGACCAGGCGATGGCGTGCACGTCGCCGTCGGGGTCGCGGTGGGCGATGCCCTGGTCGCCCAGGACGATCGCGCGGTTGCCGGCGCGGCCGAGCACCCGCTGGGCGAGCGACGGCCGGATGGTGCGGCCGGGCACCGCCTCGCGGGTCAGGCCGCAGATCAGCCAGCGCTGCAGACCCGGCAGGCCGGCGAAGTCCGACCACTCGGGCACCTGCAGCAGCGCGCTGCGGCGCACCCGCTCGAGCGCCGCCTGCGCCTCCGGCGCGGTCACCGCGGTGCACGCCTCCATCCACGCGGCCAGCGGCAGCGCCGGGATGCCGGTGACGGCCGAGACGGCGGCGTCCATGAGGTCGGAGCGGACGAGCTCGTCCTCGTCCGCGGCGTCGAGTGCCTCCTCCAGGCCCTCGCGGGCGTGCGCCAGCTCCGCCGCGCCCGGGCCGGTGCGGCAGAGGTCCTGGAACTGCGTCCAGAGGATCTCGGCGACCGCGCCCTCCTGGCCCTCCCGGGCGTCGACGACGACGGCGACCTCGCGGCGGTCGGGGGCGACGTCGTGGGTCACGACCTCGGCGGAGTAGCTCAGGCCGCGCTCGGTGCGGGCGACGTCCTGCACCCGCTCGCGCAGCACGTCGGCGGCCACGCGCAGCGCCGGGTCCCAGGGGCCGGTGGCCGACAGCTGCAGCCCGACGCCCGGCGTCCACGACTTGGTCCACGCGGGGGCGGCCTGGTGGCGGGGCAGCGCGGGGCGGTGCGGCGGGGCCGGCCGGTCGGGCAGCGGCAGGCGCAGGCCCTCGGGCAGCTCGCCGTGGCAGACCAGGGCCGCGTTGCCGCGGACGAACCACGCCGCCGCGTGCGCGCGGATCACCTCGTCGGGCAGGAACTGCGGGCCGGGCCCGCCGGCGAACGCGACGCCCGGGCCGGTCAGGCCGTACCGGGCCGCCCACAGGCTCTCGACCAGCCCGCCGCCGGAGCTCGAGCAGTCCTCGGCCTGCAGCACGCCGATCTCGGCGTCGGCCCGCTGCAGCGACAGGTCCGACACCGCCGCGCACACGCCCTCGACGAACTCGCGGACCGCCTCGGGACGGCCGGTCGCGTAGAAGGACGTGGTGTCGACCGTCGTCGTCGCGTTGCACTGGATGTTGCGCTTGGGCAGCGACCCCATGACCAGGTGCTCGACCAGGTGGGTGAGCTCCCGGGTCTGGTAGGTCTCGTCCTGGACGCCGACGCCGAACACCAGCACGAGCGTGGTGCGCCGCGGCCCGGGGGCGGAGAAGACCGGCACGCCGTCGATCTGCGAGGTCTGCACGCGGCCATGGTGCGGACGCCTCCCCCGGCCCGTCGGCGACACGCCCTCCGCGGGACGGATGGGGCGGGTGCGCCGCCCCGGAGCCCGCGACCGCCCCGGCGGGCTGGGTTAGCGTCGCCCGGTGAGCGAGAGCACCTCCGACCCCGCGGCCCTGGCCGCCACCGCCGCGACCGCGCTGACCGACGCCCTGGGCGGCGGCCACGACGTCGCCGTCGTCATGGGCTCGGGCTGGGCCCCGGCGGCCGACGCCTTCGGCGAGCCGGCGGCCACCGTCCGCATCGGCGACCTGCCCGGCTTCGCCGCGCCGACGGCGGTCGGCCACGGCGGCGAGGTGCGTTCGGTGCGCGCCGGCGAGCGGCGGGTGCTGCTGTTCCTCGGCCGCACCCACCTCTACGAGGGCCGCGGCGTCGAGCCCGTCGTGCACGGCGTGCGCACCGCGGCCGCGGCCGGTGTGCGCACCGTCGTGCTGACCAACGCCGCCGGCGGGCTGGACCCGCAGCACCGGGTGGGCCAGGCCGTGCTGATCAGCGACCACCTCAACCTGACCGCCCGCTCGCCGCTGGTCGGCGCCGACTTCGTCGACCTCACCGACCTCTACTCCTCCCGCCTGCGCGCGCTGGCCCGCGAGATCGACCCCGAGCTCACCGAGGGCGTGTATGCCCAGCTGCCCGGCCCGCACTACGAGACGCCGGCCGAGATCCGCATGCTGCGCACGCTCGGCGCCGACCTCGTCGGCATGTCCACCGGGCTGGAGGCGATCGCCGCGCGCGCCGCCGGGGCGGAGGTGCTCGGGCTGTCGATGGTCACCAACGCCGCGGCCGGCATCACCGGCGAGAAGCTCGACCACGCCGAGGTGCTCGCCGCCGGCCGGGCCGCCGCGGGCCGGCTGGGCCGGACCCTCGTCGAGCTCATCGGCCGGCTGCCGTGACCCTGCTCGAGCAGGCGCGGGCCTGGGCGGCCGCCGACCCGCACGACGGCGACCGCGCCGAGATCGAGTCCCTGGTCGCGGCCGGGGACACCGCCGAGCTCGAGCGCCGCTTCGCCGGGCCGCTGACCTTCGGCACCGCCGGGCTGCGCGGCCCGCTGCGCGCCGGGCCCGCCGGCATGAACGCGGCCGTCGTCACCCGGGCCGCCGCCGGGCTCGGCGCCTGGCTCACCGCGCACGGGCACGCCGGCGGGGGCGTCGTCGTCGGCTTCGACGCGCGCCGCCGCTCCGACGAGTTCGCCCGGGTCACCGCCGCGGTGCTCACCGCCGCCGGGTTCGCCGTGTCGGTGCTGCCCCGGCCGCTGCCCACCCCGGTGCTGTCCTCGGCGGTCCGCTCCCTGGGCTGCGTGGCCGGCGTGATGGTCACCGCCAGCCACAACCCGCCGCAGGACAACGGCTACAAGGTCTACCTCGCCGACGGCGCCCAGCTCGTGCCGCCGGCCGACCGGGAGATCGAGGCCGCGATCGCCGCGGTCGGGCCGGCCCGCGAGGTGCCCACCGCCGACGGCTGGACCACCCTCGGCGACGAGGTGGAGGCCGGCTACGTGGCCGCGGTGGTGTCGGCGCTCGACCCGGCGCAGGTGCCGGCGATCGTGCGGCAGGGCGTGACGGTGGCCTACACCGCGATGCACGGCGTCGGCGCGGCCACCACGCGCGCGGTGTTCGCCGCCGCCGGGTTCGGGCCCCTGGTGAGCGTGCCCGAGCAGGACGCGCCGGACCCGGCGTTCCCGACCGTCGCCTTCCCCAACCCGGAGGAGCCCGGCGCGGTCGACCTGCTGCAGGACCTGTCCTCCCGCGTGGGCGCCACCGTCGGCATCGCCGAGGACCCCGACGCCGACCGCTGCTCGGTGGTGGTCGACGGCCGCCAGCTCACCGGCGACGAGGTCGGGGCGCTGCTCGCCGACTGGCTGCTGCGCCGCGGCGTGCGGGGGACGTACGCGTCCTCGCTGGTCAGCGGCTCGCTGATGCACGCGTTGGCGCAGGCGCACGGCGTCCGGTCCGCCGAGACGCCGACCGGGTTCAAGTGGATCATCCGGGCGGGCACCGACGCCGAGCCGCTGGTGTTCGGCTACGAGGAGGCGCTGGGCTACGCGGTCACCCCCGACGTCGCCCGCGACAAGGACGGCATCTCCGCGGCCCTCGCCGTCGCCCTGCTGGCCGCGGAGCTCAAGGCCACCGGGCGCACGCTGGTCGACCGGCTCGACGAGCTGGCCCGTGAGCACGGGCTGTTCGCCACCGGCCAGCTGTCGGTGCGGGTCGAGGACCTCGCGCTCATCTCCGGCGCGATGGAGCGGCTGCGCGCCGACCCGCCGCAGCGGCTGCTCGGCCGGCCGGTCACCGCGACCGACCTGCTGGCCGAGGACCCGCCCGTCGACGCCGTCCGGCTGCTCGGCGACGGGGTCCGCGTGATCGTGCGGCCCAGCGGCACCGAGCCGAAGCTCAAGGCCTACCTGGAGACGGTGGTGCCGGTGCACGACGACGCCGGGATCATCGCCGCCCGCGGCCGCGGCGAGGACGAGCTCGACCAGCTGCGCGGCGAGATGGCGCACGCGCTGGGGCTGTAGCCGTGGACGCCGGCGCGCTGGTCTTCGACGTCTTCGGCACCGTCGTCGACTGGCGCGCCGGCGTCGCCCGCGAGGCGGCGCGGCTGCTCGGGCCGGACGTCGACGCCGCGGCCTTCGCCGACGCCTGGAGGGCGCGCTACCAGCCCTCGATGGAGGAGGTGCGCTCCGGCCGGCGGCCGTTCGTGCCGCTGGACGCGCTGCACCGGGAGTCGCTGGCGGCCGCGCTCGCCGAGGTGGGCGTGGGCCCGGTCGCCGACGACGTCGCCGGCGAGCTCGTGCTGGCCTGGCACCGGCTCGACCCGTGGCCGGACTCCGTGCCCGGGCTCACCCGGCTGCGCCGCCGGCACCTGCTCGCGCCGCTGTCCAACGGCGGCGTCCGGCTGCAGGTGGACCTCGCCCGGCACGGCGGGCTGCCGTGGGACACGGTGCTCGGCGCGGAGGTCGTCGGCCGCTACAAGCCCGACCCGGAGGTGTACGACTCCGCGCCGCGGTTCCTGGCGCTGCCGCCGTCGCGGGTGTGCCTGGTGGCCGCGCACGTCGACGACCTCGCGGCCGCCCGGGAGCGGGGCCTGCGCACGGCGTACGTGCACCGGCCCGCCGAGTTCGGTGGCGACCCGGTGCCGCCGGTCACCGACCCCGCCGCCGACCTCTCGGTCGGCTCGCTGAAGGAGCTGGCGGACGCCCTCGGCTGCTGATCGGCGGGCGCCAGTCCATCGTCCAGGTCTCCCCCACCGGCAGCGCGCGCCAGCGCCTCCCGGCGTCGGCCAGCGCGTCCGCCGCGGCGGCGAGCCGGTCCGGCGGCAGGCCCAGGCCCGCGGCCTCGCCGGGCAGCACCTGCGCGCCGCGGGCGCTGCGGGCCACCAGGTCGGCCACCCCCTCGGCCCGCTGGATCGCCGCGGCCCGCTCCCGCTTGAGCCGCGCCGAGCGCTCGGCCGCGTGCGGCGGCTGGCGGCCGCTCACGTGCCGCATGCTGCCCCAGACGACGCCGTCGGCCACGCAGCCCCAGATCCCGTCGGCCATCCCGAGCTCGGTCTCCACCAGCGCGTGCACCAGGTCGTGCGGCAGGTCCGCGCCCCCGCCGGCACCGCGCATGGCGAACACGACGCCGTCGTCGCGCTCGACGACGGTCTCCACCGGACGCCGGTCGGCCAGCCGGGAGAAGGTGAGTCGCACCTCTCCAGGCTGGCCGACGGGGTCAACCGGTTTCACCAGTTCGCGAGCAGGGGCTCCCGCCGCGCCGGGCGGGCGCCCCCGGCGCCGCCGTACTGGTTGACACCCGGCTCGCCGGGCAGGCAGCCGACCACCACGAACAGCACGATCGGGCCGGCGATCGGCACCAGGCCCCACAACAGGAACCAGCCGGAGCGGCCGGTGTCGTGCAGCCGGGTGACCGCCGCGCTGATCGACGGCGCGAACAGCGCCAGCGAGACCAGCAGCGTGATCGGCCCGCCGGAGAAGCTGACGTCGGCGCTGTAGTAGTCGTAGCCGTAGGACTGGTAGCTCGTGGAGTACCAGGCCAGGCCGAGCGCGATGTCCGCGACGATCGCGGCAATGCTCGCCGCCCACAGCGGCAGCGCGTAGTGCAGCCAGTAGGTGCGCCGGTCGATCCGGCCCCGGCGGACGTACCAGCTGCCCTGGTCCTGGTACGCCGGCGGGCGGGCGCCGTAGCCGTTGCCGTATGTGGTCTGGTGGCCGTAGCCGTGGGCGTACTCGCTCATGGAGGTGTCTCCCCTGTCCGGCCCCGGTACCCGGGGCTCCCTGTCGTCGAGGGAGACGATGGCGGTGGCCGCTTGGCCCGCGGTTGGGAGCGGCTGCACCCGCGCTGCAAGGGCTCAGGAGAAGGCCGGCGCCCGCCAGACGCGGAAGACGGTGCCGTCGGACAGCGGCACGGTGAGGAGCAGGCCGGCGTCGCACACCACCGCGTCGACCTTGGGGCCGGCACCCTGCGCCGGCTCGGCCAGCCGCGTGCACCCCGGCCCGGCGGGCTCCCCCTCACCGGGCGGTCCGCTGCGCGCGTGAAGCGTGACCTCGCGGGCGGCGAGGAAGGCCGGCACGGTTCCCTCCTGCAGCGCCGTCAGGTACTCCGGCGGCCCGACCAGCCCCTCGAGGTGCACCATCGGACGCGCCAGGTGCGCGCCGAGGCTGCCGGCGCGGTCACCCATCGCGAGCGCACCGCTGGGCTCGAGCGCGTCGACCTGCGACGCCAGACCGGGACCTGCCTCGACGGAGGCGGATCGCTCGACGCTGCCGGCGGCCGTCCGGGCGGCCGTCGCCAGCGGGACGAGAACGGCCACCACCAGCGCGGCGGCCGCGAGCGAGCGCCCGCCCCGGTCGGACACGGGGAGCTGCGAGAGCAGCGCGGGGGCCGCCAGGGCCACCGCGAGCGGTGCCGCGGAGAAGTACCACGGCCACAACTGCCACGACGACGACACCGCGTAGTAGGCGATGGTCAGCAGCCCGCCGACGAGCACGGTCGCACCCGCACCGGCGGCGGCTCGCGCCGCGAGATCGGTCCGGCGCCCGAGCAGCAAGGCGGCCGGGACGACGAGACAGGCGAGCATCCCCAGCCAGGTCTGCTGGCCCAGCACCACCGGTGAACGGAGGAACTGTGCGACCACGTCGACGTTGAGGCCGTCGCCGCCCAGCGCCTTGGCCTGCCCCGAGACCGGGGTGGGGGTGCCGAACAGAGCCTCGTTGACGACGAGGTAGGTGGCGAGCGCCACCGCGGGCGGTGCGGCGAAGGCCATGACCCGTCGCGGGTGCCGTCGCCACCGCACGACCAGCACGGCGCCGAGGACGAGGAACGTCAGGACGGCGTCGAGCCGCGCCAGGCAGGTGACCGCTGCCAGCCCCCCGAGGGTCCACGCCGTCCGCGCACCCGGGTCGGCGGCGCGCAATGCGTCGCCACGGACCAGCACCGCCGCCGTCGCCACCAGGCCGAGCAGCAGGAGACCGGTCTCCATCCCGGAGAACAGGAAGGCCGGCCCGGCTGCACCCGTGACCAGCAGCGGCAGCGCGGCGACCACGCCCGTCCAGGGTCGCGCCAGGCGGGCCGCCAGCGACCCGAGCAGCACGGCGAGCGCCACCGCCACCGCGGCGGACAGCAGCGTGACCCCGATCAGCAGGCCCCGCCCCTCGGCGATCGCCGCCACCGGCACCAGCGCCAGCAACCACAGGGGGTGGTAGCCGTTGGTCGGGTCGAGCCCGGAGAAGGTGGACCCGTCACCGTCGGCCACGTGCCGGGCCACGCCGAGGTAGTACCAGGCGTCGTCGTCGAGGAGCCCGACGGCCCGGTCGTACGGGAGCAGGACCACCAGGACCAGGCGCACCGCCACCAGGACGAGGACCGTCCCGGTCAGCACTCCGCCGGGCGTGGCGACCGCCCGCCGCCCGGCACGCGGGCCGGCGGGACCGGCCACCGACGTCGTCACCCCGCGGAGTATGGGGCGGTGGACCGCCCCGATGGGGTGCCCGCGTCGTCCCGGTCGCAGGTCAGGACGTCGGGACGAGCTCCCGGCAGCCCGACGCGAGTGCCCGCTCGGCGGTCTCGAGCACCACGACGACGTCGCGGCCGAAGCCGACGTCGCACGGGTGGTCGCCGCCGGTGAGCGCCGCGGCCTGCAGCTGGTCGACCGCCGCCGACAGCGACTCGACGGCGCTCTCGGTGTCGGGCAGCAGCACCAGCCGGCCGGCGTCGCCGTGCACGCAGAACTCGATGCCGGTGGCCAGGGGCGCCACGGTGTGCGACAGCGTGACGGTGGAGGCGACGCCCGGCGTCGCGTGCTGCAGCACCAGGTGCACCGTGTCCCCGGCGCCGGCGCCCGCCTGCACCGACGCCACCGGCCCCAGCGCCGGCACGAGCAGCGACAGCGCGTGCGGGCCGATGTCCCACAGCGCGCCGTGCTCGCGGCGCCAGGCGGAGTCGAAGGGGCTGCCGGCCAGGGCGCTCAGCCACGACGCGGCGCCGCCGGCGAGCCGGGTGCGCGCGGCCTGCCCGAGCCAGGTCGTCGTCGCGGCCTGGAAGCGGAAGGTGAAGAACACGACCGAGGCGACGCCGGCGGACCGGACCGCGGTCACCACCCGGTCGGCGTCGGCCGTGGTGAGCCCGATCGGCTTCTCCAGCAGCAGGTGCCGGCCCGCGGCGGCGGCCTGCTCGGCCAGCGGCACCTGGACGTCCGGGGGCACGGCGACGGCGACGGCGTCGACCTGCTCGAGCAGCGCGGCGAGGTCGGAGGTGCCGGGGACGTCGAACTCGGCGCCGACGGCGGCGGCCTTCTCCGCGTCGCGGCCCCAGATGCCGGCGAGCTCCGCGGTGGGGTGCGCCGCGATCGCGGCGGCGTGGACGGTGCGGGCCCAGTGACCGGTGCCCAGGACGGCGAACCGCATGGTCAGACGGCGCCGAACTGGCGGTCGCCGGCGTCGCCGAGGCCCGGGACGATGTAGGCCTGGTCGTTGAGGCCCTCGTCGACGCTGGCGGTGAACACCCGCAGCGGGAGCCCGCTCTGCTCCAGCCGCTCCAGGCCGGCCGGGGCGGCGAGCGTGCACAGCACGGTGATCTCGGTGGCGCCGCGGTCGGTGAGCAGCGTGCAGCAGTGCACCAGCGAGCCGCCGGTGGCCAGCATCGGGTCGAGGACGAACACGTGCCGGCCGACCAGCGTCTCCGGCAGCGAGGCCATGTAGGCCTCGGGCTGGAAGGTCTGCTCGTTGCGGGCCAGGCCCACGAAGCCCATCTGCGACTCGGGCAGCATCCCGTGCGCGGTGTCGGCCATCCCGAGGCCCGCGCGCAGCACCGGCACGATCAGCGGCGGGGACGCCAGCCGGTAGCCGGTGGTCTCGGTGACCGGGGTGGTGATCGGCTCCTCGGCCACCTCGAGGTCACGGGTGGCCTCGTAGACCAGCATCTGGGTCAGCTCCCGCAGCGCCGCCCGGAAGGCGGCGTTGTCGGTCCGCTCGTCGCGCATGCGCGAGAGCCGGGCCCGGGCGAGCGGGTGGTCGACGACGGTCAGCTGCACGGGCGCCACCGTAACGGTCGCGCCCAGGGGGCGACGGCGCGGAACGGGGACCCCTCCCCGCACGGGGGAACCGCGGTCCCGGGGCGGCCCGCCGCACTGGGAGGATGGGCGCATGACCCACGTGCTCGACCCCGGGACGCTCGCGGCCGGGACCCGGCCCACCCCCGGGTCCGGAGCGGCGCTCGACGACGTGACCCGGTCCGACGCCGCCCTCCGCGCCTTCCTGCACGGGCTGCCCGGCGTCGACCAGGTCGGCGCCGAGCAGCGCGCCGCCACGCTCGGCACCCGCTCGATCAAGACCACCGCCAAGGCGTGGGCGATCGACACCGCCATCTCGATGGTCGACCTCACCACGCTCGAGGGCGCCGACACCCCCGGCAAGGTGCGCAGCCTCGCCGCGAAGGCCCGCCGGCCCGACCCGACCGACCCCACCGCCCCGCCGGTGGCCGCCGTCTGCGTCTACGGCGACCTCGCCGGCGTCGCGCGGGAGGCGCTGGCCGGCACGGGCATCCACGTCGCCGCCGTGGCCACGGCGTTCCCGAGCGGGCGGGCCAGCCGGGAGGTGAAGCTCGCCGACGTCCGCGACGCCGTGGCGAACGGCGCCGACGAGATCGACATGGTCATCGACCGCGGCGCGTTCCTGGCCGGCCGCTACCTCGAGGTGTTCGAGGAGATCGTCGCCGTCAAGGAGGCGTGCGGCAGCGCCCACCTCAAGGTCATCCTCGAGACCGGCGAGCTGGTCACCCTCGACAACGCCCGCCGTGCCTCCTGGCTGGCCATGCTCGCCGGCGGCGACTTCATCAAGACCTCCACCGGCAAGATCTCGCCCGCGGCCACGCTGCCGGTCTGCCTGGTGATGCTCGAGGCGGTCCGCGACTTCCGCGCCGCCACCGGCACCCAGGTCGGCGTCAAGCCCGCCGGCGGCATCCGCACCACCAAGGACGCCGTCAAGCACCTGGTGATGGTCAACGAGACCGTCGGCGCCGACTGGCTGTCCCCCGACTGGTTCCGCTTCGGCGCCTCCAGCCTCCTCAACGACCTGCTCCTGCAGCGGCAGAAGCTGCGCACCGGCCACTACTCCGGCCCCGACCACGTGAGCGTCGACTGATGACTGCACCCGCCCAGCCCGGCCCCCTGTTCGAGTACGCCCCCGCACCCGAGTCGCGCTCGATCGTCGACGTCCGGCCCTCCTACGGCCTGTTCGTCGACGGCGAGTTCGTCGACGGCTCCGGCGAGGCGATGAAGACCGTCAACCCGGCCACCGAGGAGGTGCTCAGCGAGGTCGCGGTGGGCACCGAGGCCGACGTCGACCGCGCCGTGCGGGCCGCGCGCCGGGCGTTCACCCGCGTGTGGGGGCCGATGCGCCCCGCCGACCGCGGCAAGTACCTGTTCCGGATCGCGCGGATCCTGCAGGAGCGCGCGCGGGAGTTCGCCGTCCTGGAGTCGCTGGACAACGGCAAGCCGATCCGGGAGTCCCGCGACGTCGACGTGCCCCTGGCCGCGGCGCACTTCTTCTACCACGCGGGCTGGGCCGACAAGCTGGCCCACGCGGGTCTCGGCCCCGACCCGCGCCCGCACGGCGTGGCCGGCCAGGTCATCCCGTGGAACTTCCCGCTGCTGATGCTGGCGTGGAAGGTCGCGCCGGCGCTGGCCACCGGCAACACCGTCGTCCTCAAGCCCGCGGAGACCACCCCGCTGACGGCGCTGCTGTTCGCCGAGGTGTGCCGCCAGGCCGACCTGCCCCCGGGCGTGGTCAACGTCGTCACCGGCGCCGGCGACACCGGCCGCGCGGTGGTCGAGCACGACGACGTCGACAAGGTCGCCTTCACCGGCTCCACCGAGGTGGGCCGCTCGATCGCCCGCGCCGTCGCCGGCACCCGCAAGGTGCTCACGCTGGAACTCGGCGGCAAGGCGGCGAACATCGTCTTCGACGACGCCCCGATCGACCAGGCCGTCGAGGGCATCGTGCGCGGCATCTTCTTCAACCAGGGCCACGTCTGCTGCGCGGGCTCGCGCCTGCTGGTGCAGGAGTCGGTGCACGACGAGGTGATCGCCTCGCTGCAGCGGCGGATCGGCACCCTGCGCGTGGGCGACCCGCTGGACAAGAACACCGACATCGGCGCGATCAACTCCGCCGAGCAGCTCGCCCGCATCCGGGAGCTGTCCGACGTCGGCGAGGCCGAGGGCGCGCACCGCTGGCAGCCGGCCTGCGACCTGCCCGACCGCGGCTTCTGGTTCCCGCCGACGGTGTTCACCGGCGTCTCCCCCGCCCACCGGATCGCCCGCGACGAGGTGTTCGGGCCGGTGCTCAGCGTGATGACCTTCCGCACGCCCGACGAGGCGGTGGCCAAGGCCAACAACACCACCTACGGGCTCTCGGCCGGCATCTGGACGGAGAAGGGCTCGCGGATCCTGGCGATCGCCGACCGGCTGCGCGCCGGCGTGGTGTGGGCCAACACCTTCAACCAGTTCGACCCGACGTCGCCCTTCGGCGGCTACAAGCAGTCCGGCTACGGCCGGGAGGGCGGCCGGCACGGGCTGGCCGCCTACCTGAAGGGGGCCTCGCACTGATGTCGGACCGGCTCGCCGTCCGCAAGACCTACAAGCTCTACGTGAACGGGGCCTTCCCCCGCTCGGAGTCCGGCCGCACCTACGAGGTGGCCGACGCCCGGGGCGCGTTCCTCGCCAACGCCGCGTGGGCCTCCCGCAAGGACGCCCGCGACGCCGTCGTCGCCGCCCGCGGCGCGTTCGGGAAGTGGTCGCGCGCCACCGCCTACAACCGCGGCCAGGTGCTCTACCGGGTGGCCGAGGTGATGGAGGGGCGGCACGCGCAGTTCTGCGAGGAGGTGGCGGCCGGCGAGGGCGTGTCCTCGGGACGGGCGCGGGCCGTCGTGGACGCCGCCATCGACCGCTGGGTCTGGTACGCCGGGTGGACCGACAAGCTCGCCGCCGTCCTCGGCAGCGCCAACCCGGTCGCCGGGCCGTTCTTCGACTTCTCGTTGCCCGAGCCCACCGGCGTCGTCGCGGTGCTGGCGCCGCAGCGGTCCTCGCTGCTCGGCCTGGTCAGCGTGCTCGCGCCGGTGCTGGCCGGCGGCAACACCGCCGTCGTCGTGACCTCCCACCGGCGGCCGCTGCCGGCGGTGACGCTCGGCGAGGTGCTGGCCACCAGCGACGTCCCGGGCGGGGTGGTCAACCTGCTCACCGGTGACGCCGGGGAGATCGGCCCGTGGCTGGCCGAGCACGACGACGTCGACGCCATCGACCTCACCGGCGCCCCGGCCGACCGGGCGCTGGAGCTCGAGCGGCTGGCCGCCGGGAGCATCAAGCGGGTCGTGCGCCCGCCCGCCGAGGAGCCGGACTGGACCGCCGACCCCGGCACCTCCCGGATGACGCCGTTCCTCGAGACGAAGACCGTCTGGCACCCGAAGGGGGTGTGAGCGCCGGGGGGTGCGCCACCGCGGTGCCGCACCCCCCGGCGCTCAGGCCAGGCAGGTCAGCGGCCGGCCGCCGTTGTAGGTGACCATGTCGCCGAGGGCCGCCATCAGGTCGATCGGCACGCCCCGCTCCCCGCCGTCGAGCTCGGCGTAGGCGCGGTGCAGGTTGCCCACGATCCGCTCGCTGTCGGACCAGTCCGCGTACTCGCCGAGGTCGGCCTGCCGGGCCGCGTCCAGCGGCGAGAGCCCGGCGTCGCGGCCCTCCCGCGCCGTCCGCTCGAGGAAGCGCAGGTAGCCCAGGATGTCGGCGACCAGCGAGCCGTCGGTGACCGGCCCGTGCCCGGGCACGACCGTCGTGGCCTCCAGCGGCGCGATGACCTTCTCCAGCACCTCGAGCGACCCCGACAGCGACCCCATGAGCAGGAACGGGGTGCCGCCGTTGAACAGCAGGTCGCCGGCGAAGAGCGTGGAGCGCTCGGGGATCCAGACGATCGAGTCGTTCGTGGTGTGCGCGGGCGTGCCGACGTAGCGGACCTCGCAGCGCAGGTCCCCCGACCAGAGGGTGACGCCCTCGGTGTAGGTGAGGAACGGCGGCGCGAGCTCGAGGGCGCCGGTGTCGAAGTGGGTCCAGAACGGCAGCGGGCCCTCGGGCCCGGGCACCCCGGTCTCGATGACGGCCTCGCGGGTCAGCTCGTGCCCGACGATCGTGGCGGTGCCGAGCAGGTAGTTGCCGTGCGTGTGGTCGCCGTGGTGGTGGGTGTTCACCAGCGTGCGCACCGGGCGGTCGGTGACGGTGCGGACGGCGTCGAGGAAGTCGCGGGTGCGCTTCTCGGTGGCGCAGGTGTCGATGCTGACCGCCCCCTGGTCGCCGACCAGCAGGCCGGTGTTGTTGATCCACCAGCTGCCGTCGGGCTGGATGTAGGCGAAGACGCCGTCGTTCACCTCCTCCAGCCGCGACGGTGGGAGGGCGTGGTCGCCGTGCGACGAGCTCATCTGGTGCCTCTCCGGTCAGGGCGCGTCGTCGCGCCGGTCGGGGCCGGGGACCCGGCCGTCCCCCTCAGCGGGCAGGGGGCACAGGGGATGCGAGCGAGGTGAGGTCGCCCAGCTGGCGCTTGAGCACCTTGCCCACCGCGTTGCGCGGGAGGGCCGGCACGGCCACGACCCGCTCGGGGACCTTGTGCGCGGCGAGCCGGTCGCGGGCCCAGGCCAGCACCTCGGCCTCGGTGGCGTCGTCCTCGGGGCGCAGGACGACGTAGCCGACGATGTGCTCCTCGCGTTCGGGCGTGCTGACGCCGACGACCGCCGCGTCGCGCACCGAGACGTGCTCCAGCAGGACGCGCTCGACCTCGGCCGCCGAGACGTTGTCCACGCCGGGCTTGAGCACGTCCTCCGCGCGGCCGAGGAACTCCAACGATCCGTCGGGCAGGGCGCGCAGGTGGTCGCCGGTGGCGAACCAGCCGTCGCGCAGGATCCGCCGGGTGTCCTCCTCGCGGCCGAGGTAGCCGGCCATCAGCGAGTGCCCGGGGACGCCGTGCACGAGCAGCTCCCCCGCCTCGCCCGGCGCCACCTCGGCGCCGTCGTCGTCCACCAGGCGGGTGCGCACCCACGGCGTCGGGCGGCCGACGGTGCCCGGCACCGCCGGCCCGTGCACGGGGTCCGACAGCGTCGGCGCGAGCGTCTCGGTGAGCCCGTAGACCTGCACCAGCCGGGTGGTGAACCGCTCCTCGAACGCGCTGCGCTCGCGCTCGGTGAGGTGCTGGGCGAACAGGGTGAGCCGCAGGCCGGTCCGGTCGACACCGCCGGGGGTCGCGCCGAGGACGGCCCGCGCGTGGACGGCGAACAGGCTCGCGACCGTCGCCGAGACGTCCCGGGTCTGCTCGGCCCAGCGGGCCGGGTCGAAGGTCGGCACCAGCGCCGCGGAGGCGCCGGTGACGAACGCCGACATGACGGAGTAGAGCAGCGCGTTGGCGTGCGAGAGCGGCAGCGTGACCAGCCACCGGTCGTCGGCGCGCAGCCGGGTCAGCTGCGCGACCGCCTCGCCGGCGAACAGCAGGTTGCCGTGGGTGAGCATGACGCCCTTGGGCCAGCCGCTGCTTCCGGAGGTGTAGAGGACGGCGAGCAGGTCACCCGGGCCGGTGCGCACGTCGGGGAGGTCGCCCTCGGCGAAGCCGGCGCGCGCGGCCTCCCAGCAGACGGCGCCGTCGGCCGCGCCGCCGACGGTGACCACCAGGCCCACCTCCGGGACCATCTCGGCGGCCGCGGCGACCACGGCCACCCGGTCGATCGCGGTCACGCTGACCCGGCACCCGGCGTGGGACAGGACGTAGGCGACGTCGTCGACGGTCGAGGACGGGTGGGTCGGCACGAGGACCGCCCCGAGGTGGGCCGCGGCGAAGAGGCACACCAGCAGCTCCGGGACGTTGCCCAGCTGGGCGTGCACCCGGTCGCCGGGACCGACGCCGGCCTGGGTGAGCAGCCGGGCCATCGCCCGGGACTCCAGCAGCACGTCGCGGTAGGACAGCACGGTCTGCTGCCCGCCCGGCCCGACCCGCACGAGGAACGGCCGCCGCGGGTCGACGCCGGCCTGCCAGGTGAGCCGGTCGCCCAGCGACCCCGACCGGCCCGCGGGCGTCACCCCCCGCCCCCCGCCGGCACCGCCTCCTGCTCCGCGCCCAGGGCGACCGACTCGGAGATCGCGAGCTCCTTCTCGATGGCCGTCCGCACGTCGGGGACCCGCCCGGTGAGCAGTGCCTCGACCAGCGACCGGTGCAGCGCCGCCGACTCCTCCCGGTCCAGCCCCTCGCCCACCGCGAGCCGGTAGCGCGCGGACTGGTCCCGGACGACCCGGGACATGGTGCGCAGCCGCGCCGAGGGGCAGGCGCTGGCCACCGCCTCGTAGAAGGCGCGGTACGCGAGCTCGCGGGCCACCGCCGTGGCGTCGTCCTGGTCGAGGGTCGCCAGGAGCCGGGCGGAGGCCGACTCGACCAGCGCCCGCCACTCGGGGCCGCCGTGCTGCGCCGCCTGGGCCGCCGTCTCCGGCTCCAGCAGGGTCCGCAGCTCGGCCAGCTCGCCGCGGTCCCGGGCCGACAGCGGCGTCACCCGCGCGCCCCGCTGCGCCGCGAACTCGACCAGCCCCTCCCCCGCCAGCCGCTGCAGGGCCTCCCGCAGCGGCGTCGGGCTGACCGCGAAGCGCTCGGAGAGGGCCGCTGTGATCAGGCGCTCGCCGGGGGCCAGTTCGCCGTCGAGGATGGCCTGCCTGATCTGGGCCTCGACCCAGTCGATCCGTGTCAGTGGTACGTCGTTCACGGACACCAGACTGCGCCCTCACCGTTCGTGACATCGTTCACACCCGCCTCGCGACTCTCGGGACCGCGTCGAGCAGTGCGCGGGTGTAGTCCTCCTGCGGGGCGGACCACACCCGGTCGGCGTCGCCGGTCTCCACGACGGCCCCGCGGCGCATCACGGCGACGCGGTGGCTGACGTGGCGGACGACGGCCAGGTCGTGGGAGATGAACAGGTAGCTGACCCCGAGCTCGCGCTGCAGGTCCTCCAGCAGCGTGATGATCGAGGCCTGGGTGGACACGTCGAGGGCCGACACCGCCTCGTCGCAGATGATCAGCCGCGGGCCCAGGGCCAGCGCGCGGGCGATGGCCAGCCGCTGGCGCTGCCCGCCGGAGAACTCGTACGGGTAGCGCATGGCCGCCCGCCGGTCGAGGCCCACCTGGTCGAGCAGCTCGGCGGCCCGGCGGTGCCGGTCCCGCCGGCCGAGGCCGCCGGCGTACTTCAGCGGCTCGGTGATGATGTCGGCGACGATCCAGGACGGGTCCAGCGACGAGTAGGGGTCCTGGAAGACCATCTGCACGTCGCGTCGCAGTCCGCGCAGGCCGGCCCGGTCGGCGGCCGTCACGTCCTGTCCGCCGAGGTGCACCGTGCCGGAGTCGGGGTCGATGAGCCGGGCGACGAGCCGGCCGGTGGTGCTCTTGCCGGAGCCGGACTCGCCGACCAGGCCGAGCGTGCGCCCCGCCTCGAGCTCGAAGGACACCGCGTCGACGGCGGTCAGCCGCTCCCGGGGCCGGCCGAGCAGGTCGCGGCGGGTGACGAAGGTCTTCGTCAGCTCGCGGACGACCAGCAGCGGCGGGGCCGGCGCCGTCGTGGGGGGCGTCTGCAGCGTCTCCGGCATCAGGCGATCCCCTGCAGCTCGATGTCGCGCGCCAGCAGGCAGCGGGCGCGGTGCCCGGACAGCACCTCGTCCAGGACGGGCGGGGTGACGTCGCACAGGCCCTCGCGGGCGTGCGGGCACCGGGGGTGGAACCGGCAGCCGCCGGGGAGGTCGAGCGGGCCGGGCACCAGGCCGGGGATGCCCCGCAGCCGCTCGCGGCCGTGCTCGGCCGGCAGGCACGCCAGCAGTCCCTCGGTGTAGGGGTGCTGCGGCCGCCAGAAGAGCTCCTCGGTGGGTGCCTGCTCCACGACCTGGCCGGCGTACATGACGACGACGCGGTCGCTGATCTGGGAGATGACGCCCATGTCGTGGGTGACGAACAGGACGCCCATGCCGAGGCGCTCCTGCAGGCCGGCGAGCAGTTCGAGGATCTGCTTCTGCACGGTGACGTCGAGCGCCGTCGTCGGCTCGTCGGCGATCAGCAGGTCCGGCTCGCAGGCCAGCGCGATGGCGATCATCACCCGCTGGCGCATGCCGCCGGAGAAGGTGTGCGGGTAGTCCTCCACCCGCTTCGGGGCGTCGGGGATGCCCACCAGCTCGAGCAGCTCCACGGCCCGCCTCCGGGCCGCGCCGCGGGACAGGCCGCGGTGCCGGCGCAGCACCGCGGCGATCTGCTCGCCGACGCGGAACGCCGGGTCGAGGCTGGTCATCGGCTCCTGGAAGATCATCGACACCGCGTTGCCGCGGACGTCGCTGAGCCGCGACTCCGGCAGGCCGCGCAACTCGCGCCCGTCGAGCCGGATGGAGCCGGCGGCGATCCGCGAGGACCGCGGCGGCAGCAGCCCCATGACCGCCAGCGAGGTCACCGACTTGCCACAGCCGGACTCGCCGAGCAGGCCGAGGGTCTCCCCACGCCCGATGGTGAACGACACGTCGTCGACGACGCGCGCCCAGCCCTGCGCCGTCGCGAACTCGACGGCGAGACCCTCCACCTCCAGCAGCACGTCGGTCACTGGGTGGGCCTCCTGACCTCGCGCCCGAGGGAGTCCCGGACGCCGTCGCCGATGACGTTGAAGGCGAGGACGGTCACGAGGATCGCCAGGCCGGGGATGAGCACCAGGTGCGGGCTCTGCTCGAAGAAGCGCGTGGAGCGGCCGAGCATCGAGCCCCACGAGGAGTCCGGCGGCTGCACGCCCAGGCCGAGGAAGCTGATGCTCGCCTCGAACAGGATCGCGAAGCCCATCGCCAGCGAGATCTGCACGACCAGCGGTGAGAGCGCGTTGGGCAGGACGTGGCCGGTGATGATCGACCGGGACGACCCGCCGACGCTGCGCGCCGCCTCGATGAACGTCTCCTCGCGGACGGCGAGCGTGCTGGCCCGGGTGAGCCGGAAGAACTGCGGCGCGTATACGACGCCGATCGCGATCATCGCGCTGGTGAGGTCGGGCTCGAGGAAGCCCACGATCGCCAGCGCCAGCAGCAGCGCGGGGATGCTCATGATCGCGTCGGCGAACCGGCTGAACACGACGTCGACCCAGCCGCGCAGGTAGCCGGCGGCCAGCCCGATCGGGACGCCGAGCAGGATCCCGATCGCGGTGGCCTGGACGGCCGCGAGCAGCGAGATGCGGCCGGCGTAGAGCATCCGGGAGTACACGTCGCGGCCGAGGTCGTCGGTGCCGAACCAGTGCTCCCCGTTGGGCGCCTGCAGCCGGTCGGTGAGCACCTGGGTGTCGGGGTCGTGGGTGGCCAGGAGCGGGGCCAGCAGCGCCGCGAGGGCGACGAGCAGCACGACGACGAGCGCGACGACGGCGGGCCGCTCGCGGCGGAACCGGCGCACGAAGCGCTGGCGCGGGGACTCCGGCCGGTCGGTGAGCGGCTGCTCGCCGGCACCGGGCGCGGCCGGTCGGCGGATGGTGGTCACGAGGTGCGCACCTTCGGGTTGACCAGGCCGTAGCTCACGTCCACGACCAGGTTGACGAGGAGGACGATGACGGTGATCAGCAGGACGCAGCCCTGGATCACCGGGATGTCCCGGTCGAAGACCGCGTCGACCGCCAGCGAGCCGACGCCGTTGAGGTTGAAGATGATCTCGACGACGGTGGCCAGGCCGAACAGGCGGGCGACCTGCAGCCCCGCCACCGTGATGACCGGCATGGCGGCGTTCTTGAGGGCGTAGCGCCGCACGATCGTCCCCGGCCGCAGGCCCTTGGCCCGGTGGGTGCGGATGAAGTCCCGCTCCAGGACGTCGGACATGCTCGCCCGCATCTGCCGCGCCAGCTCCGCGGCCACCGCCGTCGCCAGCGTGACGGCCGGCAGCGTGATGCTGCGCAGCCAGCCGACCGGGTCCTCGGAGAACGGGACGTAGCCCCCCGAGGGGAACCACTCGAGCTTCAGCGCGAAGAAGGTGACCAGCAGCAGGCCGAGCCAGAAGTTCGGCACCGCGAGCCCCACCGACGTCGTGACGGTGAGGACCCGGTCGGCCAGCCGGCCCCGGCGGTTGGCGGCCAGGACGCCGATCGCCGTGCCGACGACCGAGGCCAGCAGGAAGGCCACGAACACCAGGGACAGGGTGACCGGCAGCCGGTCGGCCAGGGCGTCGGCGACCGAGTAGCTGGTGTAGAGGGAGGTGCCCAGGTCCCCCTGCACCGCCGCGGCCAGCCAGCGCCCGTACCGCACCGGGATCGGGTCGTCGAGCCCGAGGTCCTCGCGGATGGCCTCGACCTGCTCGGGCGTCGCGGAGTCACCCGCGATCGCCAGGGCCTGGTCGCCCGGGATGATGAGGATGAGCCCCCACACCACCAGGGTCACGAGGAAGACCAGCGGGACGAGCGCGAGGAGCCTCCTCGCCACCATGCGGATCATGCGCTGACCGTCACCCCGCGGAAGTCGAACAGGCCGGTCAGCGTCGACTCGAGACCCGACACCTGCTCGGTGTGGACGAAGGTGTTGGTCGCGTTGCAGACGACGATCTGCGTGGCGTCCTCGGCCATCACCGCCGAGAGCTCCTGGTAGGCCGGCGCCCGGTCCTCCTGCGTCGTCGCGGACAGGCCCTCGAGCGCCAGCCGGTCGATGTCGGGGTTGGTGTAGCCGCCGGGGTTGAGCGTGCCCTGCGCCGACAACAGCGTGGCGACGGTCTTGGCGGGGTCGGTCGCGCCGGGCCAGTTGCTGAAGTACATGTCGGCCTCGCCTCCGACGAAGCGCGACAGCAGCTCGGTGGGCTCCAGCGAGGTGACGGTCAGGTCGATGCCGACCTCGGACAGCTGCGCCTGGATCGCCTCCAGCTGCGCCGTGTAGAACGGCACGTTGATCACGACGGCGTCGAGGGACAGGTCCTCCTGACCGGCCTCGGCCAGCAGCTCCCGCGCCCGCTCGGGGTTGTACTCCGGGGCCTCGACGTCGGGGTTGTGGGCCCAGTAGTCCTCGGGGAACAGCTGCGCGCTGGGCGTGCAGCGGCCGGCCTGCAGCGCGTCGCTGATGCCCTGCCGGTCGATGGCCAGGCTGATGGCCTCGCGCACCCGCTGGTCGGACAGCGCCGGCCCGCTCTTGTTGAGGAAGAGGGTGAACGAGCCCAGCGACGCCTCGGACTCCACGGTGACGCCGGGGCCCTCGGCCGCCTCCACCTGATCGGGGTTGAGCTGCGTCGCGTCGGCCTGGCCGCCGCTCACCGCCCGCAGCCGCACCTCGGGGTCGAGCTGCATCTGGATCTCGAGCCCGCCGAGGGTCTGCACGTCGGGGGCCCAGTAGTCCTCGGTGCGCTCGTAGCGGATGGTGACGCCGGGCTGGTGCTCGGTGACGCGGTACGGGCCGGTGCCCACCGGGCGGAGGTCGAGGTCGGGGTTGGCGAAGGCGGCGGGGCTGACCATCATCCCGGCGCGGTCGGCGAGCAGGGCCGGCAGCGAGCCGGCGGGGGCGCCGAGACGCAGGTCGACGGTGCGCGGGTCGACGACGACGGCCTCGGTGACCGCGGCGAGGTCGGCCTTGAGCGAGGAGTTCGGCAGGCTCTTCGCGCGGTCGATGTTGGCCTTGACCGCCTCGGCGTCGAACGGCGTGCCGTCGTGGAAGACGACGCCCTCGCGCAGGGTCAGGCGCAGCGTCTGGTCGCCGTCGGTGAACTCCCAGGACTCCGCCAGCATCGGCTGCAGCTCGCCGTCGGGCGTCACGTCGACCAGCCGGTCGTACACCGGGTACAGGTAGACGTTCACGAACTGGTTGGTCGTGGTCGCGGGGTCGTAGTTGCTCCCTGCCGGGGTCCCGAACGAGAAGCGGAGGACCGCGTTCTCGTCGGCCGGACCGGCCGAGGACCCCGAGTCGCCGCCGCTGCCGGCCGTCGACCCCCCGTCCGAGCCACAGGCGGTCACGAGGGCGGCCGCCACCACCACGGCGAGCATCCGGATGCGCATCTCGTCTCCCTTGACAGGTGTGATCCAGGCCATGTTTATATTCAATTGATTGTTGTGGCAAGACCCTTCTCGTCCGAGCCCCCTCCCGCCCTCGCCGCCCGGCCCTTCCCGTGGGGAGTCCGCATCGTGGAGCGCCCAGACCCCAGCCGGCCGACCTTCGCCGCCCTGTGGGCAGGGGCCGTGCGCGAGCACGCCGGCCGGCCGTTCCTGGTGTTCGAGGACGAGGACGGCCGTGCCACCACGTGGACCTACGCGGAGTTCGACGCGCTGGTCACGCGCACGGCGGCGGGGCTGGCCGCCCGCGGGGTGGGCCGCGGCGACCGGGTGTTGCTGGTGCTGCCCAACTGCGTCGCGTTCGTCGCCGTCTGGCTCGCCTGCGCGGTGCTCGGCGCGACCTTCAGCAGCAGCGACCCGCGCGCCCGCGCCCCGGAGATCGCCCACCAGCACGGGCGGCTGCGCCCCCGGCTGGTCGTCTGCGGCCCCGACCAGGCCGCGCAGGTCCCGGCCGGCGACGCCACCCTGGTGGTGCCGACCGGGCCCGACGGGGCCGTCGGCGGGCTGGCGGCCGGCGGCTCCCTGGACGGCGCGCCGGCAGCCCCGCCCGCCGCGGAGGACGACCTGAGCGTCCTGTTCACGTCCGGCACCACGTCGGCCCCGAAGGGCGTCGTCGTCAGCCAGGGCGTCTACGCGCACACCGGACGGGTCATGGCGGAGGCCGCGGGCCTCGGTGCGGAGTCGCGGTTCCTCGTCGCGCTCCCCCTCTTCCACGCCAACGCCCAGTACTACTGCTTCGCCGCCGCCGTCGCCGTCGGCGCCTCCGTCGCGCTGGTGCCCGCGTTCTCCGCCACCCGGTACCTGGCCCAGCTCGAGCGACTAGGGGCCACGCACGCGTCGCTGTTCGCCGCGCCGCTGCGGATGGTCCTGGCCCGCGGCGGCGACCGCCCGCTGCGGCGCCCGCTGGAGCACATGTGGTTCGCCCAGGACCTGACCGCCGACGAGTACGCGGCGGTGTCCCGGCTGGTCGGCTGCGCGCCGCGGCAGCTCTACGGCATGACCGAGACCGGCCCGGCGGTGCTGAGCCAGACCGTCGGTGGTGCGGGCCCCGCCGGGCTCGGCGGCGTCACCCCCGGCTGCGCCGTCCGCCTCGGCGACCTGGCCACGGGCACCCCGCTCGTCCCGCCCGCGCACGGCGAGATCCAGGTGGGCGGCGTCCCGGGCCGCACCGTGTTCACCGGCTACCTCGACGACCCGCACGCCCTGCAGGCCGTGCTGGCAGGCACCGGGCCCGACGGCGAGGTGTGGTTCCGCACCGGCGACCGGGCCGCGGTCGGACCCGACGGCACCTGGTCGTTCGCCGGCCGCGGCAGCGAGCAGCTCAAGGTCGCCGGCGAGAACGTGTCGGCCGTCGAGATCGAGCAGGTCATCGCCCGCCATCCCGGCGTCTTCGAGGTCGCCGTCACCGGCCGGCCCGACCCGCTGCGCACCGAGGTCCCCGTGGCCCACGTGGTGCCGGCGGGCCCGGCCGCGGCCGACCTGGCCGCGTCGGTGTTGGCCTGGTGCGCCGAGCACCTGTCCCCCGCCAAGCGACCGCACGAGGTCCACGTCGTCCCGGAGCTCCCCCGGACCTCCGTCGGCAAGATCCGCAAGTTCCTGCTCACGGCCGACCGCCGGCCTGAGCCCGGCCACCAGGAGGCACAGCCATGAGATGGGTGACCTACGACGCCGACGGGACCGACCGCGTCGGCCTGCTGCTCGACGACCGGGTCCACGGCCTGCCGCCGGGGACGGCGCTGCTCGACCTGCTCGGCGACGACGGGACCCGGCTGCGCGAGGCCGGTGAGCGCGCGACGTCGGACCCCGACGACGTCCGCCCGTTCGCCGGGGCGACGCTGCGGGCGCCGCTGCAGCCGCCGGCGATGCGCGACTTCCTGTGCTTCCTGCAGCACATGCGCAACTGCCGGGCCGGGCTCGGCGCGTCCGCGCAGCTGGACCCGGAGTGGGAGCAGATCCCGGCGTTCTACTTCACCAACCCGGTTGCGGTGATCGGGCCGCACGACCCCGTGCCGGTCCCGCCGGGCTGCGAGCGCTTCGACTTCGAGCTCGAGGTGGCCGCCGTGGTCGGGCGGGCCGGGTCCGACCTCGACCCGGCGACCGCCGCCGATCACATCGCCGGCTACACGATCTTCAACGACTGGAGCGCGCGCGACCTGCAGGCCCGCGAGATGCGCCTGGGCCTCGGCCCGGCGAAGGGCAAGGACAGCTCGACGACGCTGGGCCCGGTCTTCGTCACCGCCGACGAGCTCGCGCCGCACGCCAGCGGCAACTCCTTCGCCCTGGACATGCGGGTCTGGGTCAACGACGAGGAGGTCGGCGGCGGGTCGATGGACCAGATGGACTGGTCGTGGGGGGAGATCGCCGCCTACGCCTCGCGCGGCACCACGCTGCGGCCCGGCGACGTCCTCGGCTCCGGCACGGTCCCGACCGGGTGCCTGTTCGAGCACTTCTCCCTCAGCGGCGGCGACGCCGGCGACGGCTTCCGCGGCTGGCTCAAGCCGGGCGACCGCGTGCGCATGCGCGTCGAGGGGATCGGCGAGATCGAGAACGAGGTCGTGCCGGGCCCCGCCGTGCACCTCCTGCGGACCGGGTTCTGAGCCGTGGCCGACCTCGAGTACAGCCGCGGCCTGCACGACCTCGGCGGCGGGTGCCACGCCTGGCTGGAGCCCGACGGGAGCTGGGGCTGGAGCAACGCCGGCCTGGTCGTCGGCGACGGGGAGTCGCTGCTGTTCGACACCCTCTTCGACGTCCCGATGACGCGCGCCATGCTCGACGGGATGGCCGGGCTGACCGGCTCCGCGCCGATCCGGACGGTGGTGAACAGCCACTCCAACGGCGACCACTGGTTCGGCAACCAGCTCTTCCCCGACGCCCGCATCCTCACCTCGGCGGCCACCGCGGAGGAGATGCGGCACTCCGGGCCCGAGCTGATCATGGGCCTGCGCGACTCCCCGGGAGGGCCGGGCCGGTTCGCGCGCGAGATCTTCGCGCCGTTCGACTGGACCGACTGCGACCCGCTCCGCCCCACCGACACCTTCACGGGGCGGCGCGACCTCGACGTCGGCGGCGTCGAGGTCCAGCTGCTGGAGCTCGGGCCGGCGCACACGGCCGGCGACAGCGTCGCGTGGGTGCCCTCCGCCGGGGTGCTCTTCACCGGCGACCTGCTGTTCATCGGCGGGACGCCGATCATCTGGGCCGGCCCGCTGCGCAACTGGGTCCGGGCCTGCGACACCATGCTCGCCCTGGAGCCGGCCCACGTCGTCCCCGGGCACGGGCCGGTCACCGACGGCGCCGGCATCCGGCAGGTCCGCGAGTACCTCCTGTTCGTCGAGGAGGAGGCGACGAAGCGGTTCGAGGCGGGGATGGACCCGGTGGAGGCGATGCACGACATCGCGCTGGGCCGGTTCGGCGAGTGGGCGGAGTCCGGGCGCATCGCGCAGAACGTGATGGCGGTGTACCTCGAGCTCGACCCGACGCTTGAGAAGCCCGACACCCGCGAGGTCTTCGCCCGGGTGGCGACCATGGAGGGCTTCCGGGACTGAGCCGGGAGGTCCGGCCGGGACCACGCGCAGCGGGCTCCCGGTCGGACCCGGCAGGATGGGCTCCGTGGCCAGGCCCAGCATCGTCCCCATCGCGCTCACCGTCGACGACCGAACCGGTTACACGCTGTGGGCGCCGCCGTGGGAGGAGGACGGCGAGGAGTGGCAGGCGTTCCTCGGCACGTCCGAGGGCGAGACCGCCACGGTGCACCTGTTCCCGACCCCGTCGGCGCTGGCCGCGTTCTGCCGCACGCGCACCGACCACGACCTCGCCGACCACCCGGTCTGGCCGGTCGTCACCGGGCTGGGCGCGGAGGACCTGACGCCCGACGACGACCACCGCTACGACCTCGACGGCGTCTACGACACCGCCGCGGAGAGCCCCGACCGGTGGGCGGTCGAGGAGCTGGCGGCCACCATCGACATCGTCAGCCGGCTGGCCGAGTGCCTGGACACCGCCGGCGCCGACGACGAGGACGCCCCGCCCGCCCGCACCGACGGGGACGCCGACGACGACGAGGACCTCGAGGACGAGGAGACCGAGTTCCCGGCGCTGGCCGAGCTGGTCGCCCGCCCGGAGATCGGCTCCCTGGGCCTGGGCGTCGACGCCTTCGTGGGCCGCTCCGGCGAGGACGCCTGGGTCGGTGTCGGCGGGGCGCTCGACGAGCTGTGGGAGGACGTGATCGAGGAGCTGTCCGGTCACCTGGACTGGACCGGCTCCGGCACCACCACGGTCGACGCCTACCCCACGGCCGACGACGAGGACCTCGACGACGACCTGGGCGGGGACGACGACGACGAGGACGACGCCCCGGCGGAGCGCACGGTCGCGCTCGGCTCCGACGGCAGCGGCAACCGCCCGGCCGCCGAGTCCACCGCGGCCGCGCCCGCGGAGGCCGCGACCGCCGGGATGAGCACCATCCGCGGCGGCAGCCGGATCACCGCCACCCCGGCCGCCGTCGCCGCGGCCGCGGAGTTCTGGGAGGCGGTGGGGATCCTGCCGGTCGAGCTGGTGGTCCCCGACGGCGCCGGCGTGACGCTGCGCTGCTACGTCGACGACGTCGCCCGCTTCCTCGGCCGCGACGGCGAGATCTGGCTCTTCGACACCCCGGCCCAGCTCGCCCGGTTCATCGCCGGCGACGAGGACCACGACCTCACCGAGATCGCCTCGTGGCCGGAGGTCGCCGACACCGACACCCTCCCGCTGCCGGCCGAGCAGGACCGCTACGACCTGACCGAGCTCTCGGAGGTGCTGGCCGAGGTCGCCGGCGGCGCGGCCGGGCTGGTCGACCACGGCACGCTGGCGCAGCCGGTGGAGGGCGTGCGCGACGTCGCCGAGTACGCCGGGCTGTCCCGGGTCGAGGAGCTGCTGGCGCCGGGGACGCCGCTCGGCCGGGCGGTGGCGATCGGCGAGCGCGAGCCGGGCACCCCGCTGCGGGCGGAGGACGCCGCGGCGCTGCGGACCGCGTGGGACGAGGTCGTCACCGAGGTCGGCGGGGCGCTGGTCTTCCGCCGCTGACACCCGTGCTCCGTGTCCGGCCCGGACCCGGAGCACGACAGTTCTCCCTGGAGCGGTCGTGCTCTGCCCCGGCCCGGTGGGCAGAGCACGAGGCGGCTCGTCGGGACCCTCGTGCTCTGCCCCGCCCCCGTGGGCAGAGCACGACCCGGCTCCGGACAGCACAGCGGCCGGCCCCCGGGACGGGGACCGGCCGCTGTGTGCGTCAGTCGCGGGCGGGCGCCGGACGGTCGGGACGACCGCCGCGCTCCCCCGGCCCGCGGGACCGGTCGCGCTCGCCGTACGGACGGCGCGGGCGCTCGCCCTCGCCGAACGGACGGCGGGGACGGTCGCCCTCACCGGCGGGCCGGCGGGGCCGGTCGCCGTCGCGGCGGCCGCGGTCTCCCTCGCCGTACGAGCGGCGGGGACGGTCGCCGTCACGGCGCGGACGCCGGCCGCCGGGGCCGCCGTGCGGACGGCGGGACTCCCGCGCCGGACGCTCGATCGGCTCCACCGGCACGCCGCTGGCGACGAGCTCGGCGATCGGGGCGTCGCCCGGCCGGATGCGGTCGACGCGCGGGTCGACCTTCGCCTGCCGGAACCGGCGCTTGGCCTGGCCGACCTGGTCGGGCAGCAGCAGCGAGACCACGACACCGGCGGCACCGGCGCGGGCGGTGCGGCCCGAGCGGTGCAGGTAGGTCTTGTGGTCGGCCGGCGGGTCGTAGTGCAGCACCAGCGAGACGTCGTCGACGTGGATGCCGCGCGCGGCGACGTCGGTGGCCACCAGGACCGGGCTGCGGGCGTCCATGAACGCCTCCAGGGCCCGGCGGCGCGCCGACTGGGGCAGCCCGCCGTGGATCGCCTCGGCCTTGATGCCGACGGCCTTGAGGTTCTCCGTCAGCCGGTCGACGCCGAGCTGGGTGCGCGCGAAGACGATGGTGCGGCCCGGGCGGGCGGCCAGCTCCTGCGTCACGGGCACCTTGTCGCGGAACGCGAGGCTGTAGGCCAGGTGCTCGGCCGGCGGGGCGTCGTCACCGGGGCGCTTGACCTCGTGCCGGGCCGGGTCCTTGAGGTAGCGGCGGACCAGGGTGTCGACCTCGCCGTCCAGCGTGGCCGAGAACAGCAGCCGCTGGGCGTCGGGGCGGGTCTGGTCGAGCAGCTCCTGCACGACCGGCAGGAAGCCGAGGTCGGACATGAAGTCGGCCTCGTCGACCACGCTGACCTCCACCTCGGCGAGGGTGGCCTCGCCCTGGGCGATGAGGTCCTGCAGCCGGCCGGGGGTGGCGACGACGACGTCGACGCCGCGGCGCAGCTGGGTGATCTGGCGGTGCATCGGGGCGCCGCCGTAGACGGTGACGAACTGGGCGCCGATGGCCTGGCCCAGCGGGGCGAGGTTGTCGGCGACCTGCTGGGCCAGCTCGCGCGTGGGCACCAGCACGAGGGCGCGGGGCGCCCGGGGGCCGCGGCGGGCGGTGAGGCCCATGCGGGCGAGCATCGGCAGGCCGAAGGCCAGCGTCTTGCCCGAACCGGTGGCGGCCTTGCCCAGCACGTCGCGCCCGGCGAGGGCATCGGGCAGGACGGTGGCCTGGATGGCGAACGGCGCGCGGATGTCGCGCCGCTCGAGCGCCGTCACCAGCTGCTGGGGCAGGCCCAGCGCGGCGAAGGAGGGCCCGGCCGGCTCGGGCGCCGGCGCGGGGGTGGTCTCGGTGTCGAGCGAGGTGTCGAGCAGGGTGTCGAGCGGGGTGTCGACGGCGTCGACGGGGTCGAACGAGGTCATGCGGGTGTGGGACTCCGATACAGCTCGGGCGCGTCCCGTGGTTGTTGCGCGGGCGCCACCCCCGGCGTCGGGGTCCGGCGTCCTCACTGGCGGTCGCGGCGTCGCGGGACGCGGCGGACCTGCACGGATGCGCTCATGCCCGGACGGACCGTCCGGGAGGATGTCCGGCGAGTGCCGGCACACCCACGGTAGCAGCGGAGATCACCCGTCCATTCCGGCGCGGGCGGTGGGGGTGGTCACCCGCGCAGCGCGGCGTACCCCGGCCGGACGACGTCGATGAGCAGCCGGGCGCGGACGGCGTCGTCGGCGAAGGCCGCGCCCAGCGCGCGCTCGGTGACCGCCTGGACGTCGTCCCAGCCCCAGCCGTGCGCGGCGGCGACGTCGGCCAGCTCGCTGGTCACCGACACCCCGCTCATCAGCCGGTTGTCGGTGTTGACCGTGACGGCGAACCCGAGCCGGTGCAGCCGGTCGACCGGGTGCGCGGCGATCGAGGGGTAGGCGCCGGTCTGGACGTTCGACGACGGCGCGACCTCCAGCGGGACCTGCGCGTCGAGCACGCGCTGCGCGACGGGGCCGAGCGGGCCGTCCGCGGGGACCTCGTCGGCGATGCGCACGCCGTGGCCGAGCCGCTCCGCGCGGGCGCCGTCGAGGGCGGCGCGGATGCTGTCGATGCCGGCGGCCTCCCCGGCGTGGATGGTGCGGTGCGCGCCGGCCCGGTCGAGCAGCGCGATGGCCTCGGGGTGCCGGTCCGGCGGGAAGCCGATCTCCGGGCCGGCCAGGTCGAACCCGACGACGCCGGCGTCGCGGTAGCGGACGACGAGGCCCGCGACCTCCTCCCACCGGTCGGCCTGGCGCATCGCGCACAGCAGCGCGCCGACGGTGATCGGGGTGCCCGCGGCGGCGGCCTCGGCGCTGCCCTGCGCGAAGCCGTCCAGGATCGCCTCGACCGCCTCCTCGATCGGCGTGCCGCCGGCGGTCACGAGCTCCGGCGCCATGCGCACCTCGGCGTAGACGACGCCGTCGGCGGCGAGGTCCAGCGCGCACTCGCGGGCCACCCGGCGCACGGCCTCGGGCCGCTGCATCACGCCGACGGTGTGCGCGAACGTCTCCAGGTAGCGCACGAGCGACCCGGAGTCGGCGGCCTCCCGGAACCAGCGGCCCAGTGCCTCGGCGTCACCGGCCGGCAGGTCGCGGTAGCCCGCCTCGTCGGCGAGCTCGAGCACCGTCTGCGGCCGCAGACCGCCGTCGAGGTGGTCGTGCAGCAGGACCTTGGGGGCGCGGCGGATCGAGTCGGCGTCGAGCGGTGCGGGCACCCCGGCACCGTATACAGCCGCCGCTCGGGAGCCGGGGACGGCCGCCCGGCCGGGAGTGGACCGGTCGCGGGGGCCCGGAGGGCCTCCCGACCGGGACACGGGGATGGGCTCAGCGGCCGCCGGGGACGGCACCTGGCCGCGGTGTCGGCCGGGGGCCGACGATGTCACCGCGTGCCGCGCTCCTGCCAGCGGAAGGTCAGGACGCACAGCACCAGCCCGGCCAGGCACCAGGCACCGAGCACCAGGGCGACCCGCCCGAGCTCCCAGGTGCCGGCCGGCTCGGATGCGGCGAGCGCGTCGGGCAGGAACACCGAGCGCAGGCCCTGGGCCATCCACTTGAGCGGGAAGAAGGACGCAACCGTCTGCATCCAGGTGGGCACCTGGCTGAACTGGAAGAAGACGCCGGAGATGAACTGCAGCACCAGCGCGATCGGCGTGACGGTGGCCGACGCCGACCGGCCGTTGCGCGCCAGCGAGGACACCGCGATGCCGAGCAGCGTGCACGCGGCGGCGCCCAGCGCGGTCACCCAGGCGAAGGTCAGCCAGTCCGCGCCGGTGGGCAGGTCGACGTCGTAGAAGACGACGCCGACGAGCAGCAGGATCGCGATGATGAGGACCGTGACGGCGAGGACCTGCACGACCTTGCCGACGAAGTAGGCGCTGCGCGGCATCGGGGTGCCGTAGAGCGACTTGAGCGTGCCGTCAGCCCGCTCGGTCGCGATGGAGATCGCCATGTTCTGCAGGCTCGCCCCGAGGATGCCCGCGGCGATCACGCCGGCCACGAAGTACTGGGTGAAGCTGACCCCGCTGCCGAGGTCGTAGTCCAGCACCGCGCCGAAGACGACGAGCAGCAGCACGGGGAACACGAGGGTGAAGACCACCGACTCGCGCTGCCGGAAGAACTCCTTGAGCTCCACGCCGGCGCGGGAGCGGTAGACGGCGCCCAGCGAGGGAAGCGCTGGGGTGGTGCGGTCGGTCGTCGCGGCGCTCACGCGCGCTCCTCCCCGATCATCTGCAGGTAGACGTCCTCGAGGGTCGGCCGGGCCACGGCCAGGTCGGGCACCTCGCCGCCGAAGCGCGCGGCCAGGTCGCGGACCAGCGCGGTGGGGGCGCCGGTGGCCTCGGTCCGCCGCACGCCGTCCTCGGTCCAGGTCACCACGGCCGGCGCCCGGCCCCGCCCGCCCAGCTCCGAGGGGACGGCGACCTCCGCCAGCCGGCCGCGGGCGATCACGCCGACCCGGTCGGCGAGCGCCTCGGCCTCGTCGAGGTAGTGGGTGGTCAGGAGCATGGTGGTGCCCAGGTCGCGCAGCGACCGGATCAGCGACCAGAACTGCCGGCGGGCCTCGGGGTCGAAGCCGGTGGTCGGCTCGTCGAGGAACAGCAGGGTGGGCCGGCCGACGATGCCGAGCGCGACGTCGAGCCGGCGGCGCTGCCCGCCCGACAGCGACCGGCCACGCGAGCCCGCCTTCTCCGTCAGGCCGACCAGCTCGAGCACCTCGTCGGGATCCCGCGGGTCGGGGAAGTAGGACGCCTGCGCCCGCAGCAGCTCGCGGCAGGTGAGCTGGCTGTCGCCCGCGCCGGACTGCAGCACGATGCCCAGCTGCGCCTTCCACCGGCGCCCGCCCGAGGCCGGGTCGATGCCGAGCACCCGCACCTCGCCGCCGTCGCGGTCGCGGAAGCCCTCGCAGATCTCGACCGTCGTCGTCTTGCCGGCGCCGTTGGGGCCGAGCAGCGCGAAGATCTCCCCCCGGCGGATGTCGAGGTCGAGGCCGTCGACGGCGGTGGCGGCGCCGTAGCGCTTCACCAGCCCGCGGACCGAGATCGCCGCGTCCGGGTCGAGGGGCGCCCCGGCCTGCGGGGCGGCGGCGGAGGTCGGCGCCGCGGACGTGCTGGTCACGAGGACCCAGTCTGCTCCTCGGTTCCGGCCCTGCGCCGACCGCCCTCCGTGCGCATGTCCGCGGACGTGCGCACGGAGGGCCCGCTCGTCAAGCCGAGATGCGGTCCAGCAGCAGCGGCAGCGGCTCGTCGCCGGTGTCCACGCCGACCGCACCCTCCAGCGCCTCCAGCGCCCGCTCGATGCGCGCGGGGTCGTCGGTGTGCAGCTCCAGCAGCGGCTGGCCCTCGGTCACCTGCTCCCCCACCGTCGCCGTCCAGGTGACGCCGGCCGCGGCCGACACCGGGTCCTCCTTGCGCGCCCGCCCGGCCCCGAGCCGCCACGCGGCGACACCGAGGGCGTAGGCGTCCAGCCGGGTCAGCGTCCCGGTGGCGGGGGCGGTCACGACGTGCCGCTCCGCCGGCTGCGGCAGCGGAGCGTCGGGGTCCCCGCCCTGCGCGGCGACCATCCGCCGCCACACGTCCATGGCCCGGCCGTCGCGCAGCGCGTCGGCGGGGTCGACGTCGGGCCGCCCGGCGCCGGTGAGCATCTCGCGCGCCAGGGCGAGGGTCAGCTCGACGACGTCGGCCGGGCCGCCGCCGGCGAGCACCTCCACCGACTCGGCCACCTCGACGGCGTTGCCCGCGGCGCGGCCGAGCGGCCGGTCCATCGCGGTCACCAGCGCCACGGTGTTCACCCCGGCCGCCTCGCCCAGGCCGACCATCGTGCGGGCCAGCTCGCGGGAGGCCTCCGGGTCCTTCATGAACGCCCCGGACCCGGTCTTGACGTCGAGCACGAGCGCGTCGGCGCCCTCGGCGATCTTCTTGCTCATGATCGAGCTGGCGATCAGCGGGATCGACTCGACAGTCGCCGTCACGTCTCGCAGCGCGTAGAGCTTCTTGTCCGCGGGCGCGAGGTCGTGCCCGGCCGCGCAGATCACCGCGCCCACGTCGGCGAGCTGCCGCAGGTAGGCGTCCTCGTGCACGTCGGCGCGCCAGCCGGGGATCGACTCGAGCTTGTCCAGCGTGCCGCCGGTGTGCCCGAGGCCGCGCCCCGACAGCTGCGGCACGGCGACCCCGCACGCGGCGACCAGCGGCGCCAGCGGCAGCGTGATCTTGTCGCCCACCCCGCCGGTGGAGTGCTTGTCGGCGGTCGGGCGGCCCAGCGAGGACAGGTCCTTGCGCTCGCCGGAGTCGATCATCGCCTGCGTCCAGACCGACAGCTCGCCCGGCGACATGCCCCGGAAGAACACCGCCATGAGCAGCGCGCTCATCTGCTCGTCGGGGACGGTGCCGTCGGTGTAGGCGCCGATGACCCAGCGGATCTGATCGGGCGTGAGCTCCCCGCCGTCGCGCTTGGCGCGCAGCACGTCGATGGCGTCCATCAGCCCCGTCCCCCCTCGCCCGCGCCCGCGCCGCCGTCCCGGGCGGCCGCGGCCACCAGGTCCTCGGGGCCGAAGGCGTCGGGCAGCACCTCGCGCATGGGCACGATGCCCAGCGACACCGTCTCGATGAGCATGTCGGCGCCGCCGTGCTCCCACAGCAGCTGGCGGCAGCGCCCACAGGGCATGAGCGGCTGCCCGTCGCCGCCGACGCACGCCACCGCGACCAGCCGGCCGCCGCCGGTGCGGGCGAGGTCGCTGACCATCCCGCACTCGGCGCACAGCCCCAGGCCGTAGCTGGCGTTCTCGACGTTGCAGCCGGTGACCAGCCGGCCGTCGTCGACCAGCCCGGCCACGCCCACGGGGAACCGCGAGTACGGCGCGTAGGCGTGCGTCATGGCCTCCCGCGCCGCGCTGCGCAGCGCCTCCCAGTCGACGTCCGCCATCTAGTGCTCTCCTCGTCGGTAGACCAGACCGTCGGCCTTGGGCATCCGCAGCCGCTGGGACGCCAGCGACAGGACCAGCAGCGTGGTCAGGTGCGGCGTGAACGACACCAGGCCCGGCGGCAGCTCGTCGACGGTGAGGAAGCCGACCAGCGCGGCCGCGGCCACGACGGCGGCGATACCGGCGGGCAGCAGCTTGCCGCGCCGGGCCTGCACGACCGCGATGACCGCGAGCAGGATCGCCACCAGCAGGAACAGCGCGACGACGGCGGAGCGGCTGCGCAGCTGCAGCGCGTCGGTGAACCCGAACAGGCCGGCGCCGGCCGCAAGCCCGCCGGGGCGCCAGTTGCCGAAGATCAGCGCGGCGAGGCCGATGAACCCGCGCCCGTTGACCTGGCCCTCGCGGTAGATCCCGGCGATGAAGACGAGGAAGACGCCCCCCAGGCCGGCCAGCGCGCCGGAGATGACCACCGCGATGTACTTGAGGCGGTAGACCGGCACGCCGAGCGAGTCGGCGGCGGCCGGGTTCTCCCCGCACGAGCGCAGGCGCAGCCCGAAGGAGGTGCGCCACAGCAGCAGGTAGCTCGCCGGGACGAGCAGCACCGCGATGAGCGTCAGCAGGCCGATGCCGCTGGTGAGCCCGCGCAGGATGCCCGCCACGTCGCTGACGAGGAACCAGCGCTGGCGCTCCAGTGAGCCGAGCAGGTCCGGCCCGGAGGACAACACAGGTACCGAGAACGACGGCGGGTTGCCGTCGACCGGCGGGGACTGCGTGACACCACCGCCGGCCGGGTTGTCGGTGTAGAGCAGCTCGGAGAGGAACCGCACGACGCCGCCGGCCAGGATGTTGATCGCCACGCCGGAGACCACGTGGTCGACGCCGAAGGTGACGGTGGCCAGCGCGTGCAGCAGGCCGCCGACCGCGCCGAACAGCAGCCCGCCGACGACGGCGGCGCCCCAGCCCCACTGGTAGCCGGCGAACCCGGCGCCCCAGGTGCCGAGCGTCATCATCCCGTCGAGGCCGATGTTGACGACGCCGGCGCGCTCGGCGAACAGGCCGCCCAGCGCGGCCAGGCCGATCGGCACCGCCAGCAGCAGGGCCGCGGCGATCGTCGAGGAGCTGGTGAGCTGCGCCTCGCCGCTGATCACCCGGACCAGCGAGACGAGCAGCACGACGCCCAGCAGCAGCCACATCAGGCGGCGGGACCGCCCGCCGCCGGTGAACAGGTCGGTCAGCGGCCCGCGGCTCGGCCGGGTCCCGCTGGGTGGGGTGGCCACGGTGCTCACAGCTCGGACTCCTGACGCTCGTCGGAACGCTGGCCTGCCCCGGCCGACCGGCTGACGCCGGCCCCGGTGCCCACCCCGCCGTCGGCGGCGCCGCCGTCGGACGCGGCGCCCGAGGCGGCCTGCCCCGGGCCGGTGCTGCCGTCGCCGGCGACGACGGCCGGGGCCGCCGAGCCGCGCTCCGCGGAGCGGCGGGCCACCCGGCGGGCGATCTCGTTGGCCACGACGACGGCGAGCACGATCGTGCCCTGGATGATCGTGACGACCGAGGCCGGGAAGTCCTGGATCTGCAGCGGCACCAGCGACCGGTCGAGGAAGGCGAACAGCAGCGCGCCGAGGGCGATGCCGACGGGCTTGTTGCGGCCGAGCAGCGCCACCGCGATGCCGAGGAAGCCCAGCCCCGAGGTGAAGTCGGTGGTGTAGGCGTGGGTGGAGCCGAGCAGGTCGGGCATGCCGATCAGCCCGGCGACGGCGCCCGACAGCAGCATCGTCTTGACGACCATGCCGCGGGAGTCGACGCCGCTGGCGCTGGCCGCCGACGGCGACAGGCCCGCCGCGCGCAGGTCGAACCCGAAGCGGGTGCGGTTGAGCAGCACGGCGATGACCGCGCCCACCACGACCGCGACGAGCAGGAAGCCGTAGAGCTGCCGCGGCGGGGTGGCCAGGCCGAGCACCCCGAAGACGCCGTTGAGGCTCGGCATCCAGCCGGACTCGGGGATCTCGGCGGTGGCGATGATCGAGGCGCCCTCGGGGCTGCCCCGCAGCGGGCCGGTGAGCAGGAACGAGGCGATGCCCAGCGCGATGACGTTGAGCATGATCGAGCTGATGACCTCGCTGACGCCGCGGGTCACCTTGAGCACCGCGACGATGCCGGCCCAGATGGCGGCCACGGCCATCGCCACGACCACGATGAGCAGCACGTGCAGCGGGCCCGGCAGCGCGACGGCGGCACCGACGCCCGCGGCGAGGATCGTGGCCAGCCGGTACTGGCCCTCGACGCCGATGTTGAACAGGCCCATGCGGAAGGCGATGGCCACCGCGAGGCCGGCCAGGAACAGCGGCACCGCCCGGTTGAGGATCACCACGAGGGCGGTGACCTGCTGGGACGGGGTGTCGCCGAAGTCGACCATGACGGCGAAGACCTCGAACGGGTCCACCTGCAGCGCGGCCATGACGGCCGAGGAGATGACGACGGCGACGACGACGGCGAGGACCGGCGCGAAGAGCGCCAGCCCGATCTTGCGGAGGACGTTCACGCCGCACCCGCCGCCGTCCGGGCCCCGGTCATGTACCCGCCGAGCTCCTCGGGGGTGACCGCGGACGGGTCGAGGGTGGCCACCAGCCGGCCGCGCAGCATGACGTGCAGCGTGTCGGACAGGCCGATCAGCTCGTCGAGGTCGGCCGAGATGAGCAGGATGCCCATCCCCTCGGCGCGGGCCTCCTCGAGCAGCCGCCAGATCGCCCCCTGCGCGCCGACGTCGACACCGCGGGTCGGGTGGGCGGCGAGCAGCAGCCGCGGGGCGGCGCTCATCTCGCGGCCGACGATCAGCTTCTGCTGGTTGCCACCGGACAGCGCGACGGCCAGGGTGTCCGGGCCCGGGGCGCGGACGTCGTAGTCGCGCATGATCCGCGCGGTGTCGGTGCGCGCGCCGCGGCGGTCGATGAAGGGTCCCTTGACCGCCGGCGGCCGGGTCTGGTGTCCGAGGATGCGGTTCTCCCACAGCGGCGCCTCGAGCAGCATGCCCTGGCGGTGGCGGTCCTCGGGGATGAACCCGAGTCCGGCGTCGCGGCGGGCGCGGGTGCTCCACGCGGTGATGTCGTCGGGGCCGAGCAGCACGGTGCCGGCGGCGAGGGCGCGCAGGCCCATGACGGCGTCGACGAGCTCGGCCTGGCCGTTGCCCTCGACGCCGGCGATGCCCACGACCTCGCCCTCGCGGACGGTCAGCGTGACGTCGTCGACCGGCGGGCGGCCGGTGGGCGCGGCGACGGTGACGTCGCGCAGCTGGAGCACCGGCGTCTCGCGCACGGTGGAGGTGCGGATCTCCGGCGAGGGCAGCTCGGTGCCGACCATGAGCTCGGCGAGCTGGCGCGCCGTCGTCGTCTTCGGGTCGGCGGTGCCGACGGTGGTGCCGCGGCGGATGACGGTGATCGAGTCGGCGACCTTGCGGACCTCGTCGAGCTTGTGCGAGATGAAGATGACCGTCAGGCCCTCGCGCTTGAGCTCGGCGAGGTTGCCGAACAGCTCGTCGACCTCCTGCGGCACGAGGACCGCGGTCGGCTCGTCGAGGATCAGCGTCGTGGCACCGCGGTAGAGCACCTTGGCGATCTCGACCCGCTGCCGGTCGCCGACGCCGAGGTCCTCGACGAGGACGTCGGGGTCGAGGCCGAGGGCGTAGGCGTCGGAGATCTCGCGGATCCGCCGGCGGGCCTCCGCGCCGATGCCGTGCGCCTTCTCCGCGCCCAGCACCACGTTCTCCAGCACGGTCAGGTAGTCGGCCAGCATGAAGTGCTGGTGCACCATGCCGATCCCCGCGGCGATCGCGTCGGCGGGGCTCTTGAAGTGCACCTCGCGCCCGTGCAGCAGGATCGAGCCCTCGTCGGGGCGGTGCATCCCGTAGAGGGTCTTCATCAGCGTCGACTTGCCGGCGCCGTTCTCCCCCACGATCGCGTGCACCTCGCCGCGCCGGACGCGCAGCTCGATGTCCTTGTTGGCGACGACGCCGGGGAAGCGCTTGGTGATGCCGCGCAGCTCGACGGCGAGCGGCGCCCCCGCGGCAGCGCCGCCGTCCTCGCCGTGCGCCCCGGTCGCGCCCTTGCCCAGGTCGGTCGGCGTTCCCGCCGAGCCGCCTGCCGGGGAGCCTGGTGTGGCCATGGTGGGCCCCTCCTGCGTTCCTGCGGCCCGCGGGTGCGCGGGCACGCGTCCACTCTGCTGCACCGGCGGCGCGGGATCGACCGCGGTCTCCGGCGTGCGCACCGCGCCAGGAAGCGGCGGGTGCGTCGGCTGGGCATCCTCCCCGATCAGTGTGACGACCGGGGATCCCCCTCATGGCGGAGGGCCCGGGGGTGCGTGTGCGCCCCCGGGCCCTCCGGTCGTGCGTGGGGTCAGCCGGCCCTGCGGCCGGCCGCCGTCACGGGGTCGACGGGACCGTGATCTCGCCGTCGACGATCTGCGTGCGGTACTCCTCGATCTGGTCCTGGATGTCGTCGATGAAGCCACCCGAGGTGGACAGGCCGACGCCGTCCTGCTCCAGGTTGTAGACGATGTCCTCGCCGCCCTGGACGCTGCCGTCGACGAAGGAGTCGATGAACGAGGACACCGCGGTGTCCACGCGCTTGAGCATCGAGGTCAGGATGACCGCCTGCAGCGCCGGGTCGTCGACCGTCTGGTACTGGTCGGAGTCGACGCCGATGGCGCGCGCGCCGGCCGCCGCGGCCGCCTGGAAGACGCCGAGGCCCGAGCCGCCCGCCGCGTGGTAGACGATGTCGGCGCCGCCCTCGTACATGCCCTGGGCGACCAGCAGGCCGCGGTCGGGGGCGTTGAAGCCGGAGAAGTCACCGGCCGGCGAGATGTACTGCCGGTCGATGATGATCTGCGGGTTGACCGCCTGGGCGCCGGCCACGTAGCCGGCCTCGAACTTCTGGATCAGCGGGGTCTCGACGCCGCCGACGAAGCCGACGTGGCCCGTCTCGGACTTGAGCGCCGCGGCGACACCGGCGAGGAAGGAGCCCTCCTCCTCGCTGAACAGCAGGCCGGTGAGGTTGTCCGCCCCGACCTCCGCCGCGGAGGAGTCGATGATCGCGAACGTCGTGTCCGGGTACTGCTCGACGACGTCGCCGATGACCTCGCCGTAGGCGAAGCCGACCGCGATGATCGGGTTGTAGCCCTCGTCGGCCAGCTGGGTCAGCAGGTCGGCGCGGTTGGAGCCGTCGGCGTTGGGGCTGAGGTCCTGGAACTCGCCGCCGTGCTCCTCGACGGCGGCCTCGAGGCCCGCGACCGCCGCGTCGTTGAACGAGCGGTCGCCACGGCCGCCGGTGTCGAAGGCGAGGCCGATGCGGGGCTCCTCGCTGCCGCCACCCTCGCCGGCGCCGCTCCCGCTGCTGCCGCCGCCGGTCTCGTCGCTGGCACAGGCGGCCAGGGCCATGCTGCCGGCCAGCAGCAGGGCCGCGACCTTCATCTTCCGCGCTCGGCGCAAGACGCACTCCTCTCTGGGGGGAGCTCCCGGCACAGACGGGGGAGCTCCCGTGGGTCCTGGTCCGTCACGCCCGGGCACACCCCGGCACGGCCGGGACGCCGGACGCGACGACCCCGGCACGCTAACCGCGCTCCGGCCCCCCGCCGCCATCCGTGCGACGGACCGAGACGGGATCGTTGTGAACGCCCCGCCCGCGCGGAGCCCCGGCCACGGCCGCCCGCGCCCGGCGACCCGGCCCCGCCGGCCCGCGGCTAGCGTCCTCCCCGTGCGGCGACGGTGGGGTGCGCTGGTGGCCGTGCTGGCCGCGCTGGCGGTGCTCCTGGGCGCCGCTCCCGCCGCGGCGGCACCGGCCGACGACACCCCGCGCCCCACGGCCGACCCGGCCGCCCCCACGCCCACCGCGCCACCGGCCGGCGGGCCGCCGCAGGGTTCGGCGCCGGGCGGGGTCACCGTCGGCGGGGACGGCCTCGACACCCGCGGCACCGTGGTGGCCGACGGGGCGCCGCCGCTGCCCGACGGCGTCGTGGCGGCCGGCTGGCTCGTCGCCGACGCGGGCACCGGCGAGGTGCTGGCCGCCCGTGACCCGCACGGCCGCCACTACCCGGCGAGCACGCTCAAGACGCTGACCCTGCTGACCCTCGCCCACCGGCTGGACCCCGCGCTGGTGGTGGAGGGCACCGTCGAGGACGAGCAGATGGAGGGCAGCAAGGTCGGCATCGTGGCCGGCGGCCGCTACCCGGTCGGGCTGCTGTTCCAGGCGCTGGTGATGCAGTCGGGCAACGACGCGGCCAACGCGCTGGCCCGGGCGGCCGGGGGCACCGCGCCCACGATCGCCGCGATGAACGCCCGGGCGCTGCAGCTGGGCGCCTTCGACACGGTCGCGGGCTCGGTGTCGGGCCTCGACGTCGCCGGGCAGTCCTCCTCCCCCTACGACCTCGCCCTGTTCTTCCGGGAGCTGGTCGCGGACCCGGTCACCGCGGGGCTCCTCCTGACGCCGACGGCGCAGATGCCCGGCGTCGAGGGCCGCTCGCCCGGCTTCCAGATCCAGAACCAGAACCCGCTGGCCGGCTACCCGGGGACGCTGGGCGGCAAGACCGGGTTCACCGACGCCGCCCGGCACACCTACGTGACCGCCGCCGAGCGGGACGGCCGGCGGCTGGTCGTCAGCGTGATGGGCACCGAGAACGTGCCGCTGCGCGCCGCCGACCAGGCCGCGCGCCTGCTCGACTGGGGCTTCGCCGTCCCGGCGTCGCTGGCCGGCGTCGGCCGCCTGGTCGCCTCGGCCGACGAGGTCCCCGCTCCTCCCCCGACCCGGACGGCGACGCCGACGCCGGCCGGCCCCGCGCAGGTGGCGGCGGGCCCGCCCGCGGCGGCGCCGGCGGCCGGCGACGGCGGCCCGCCCGCGCTCGGCCTGCTGGCGCTCGGTGCAGCTGCGGCCGCGGTCGTCGCCGCCACGGTCATCGGCCGGCGGCGGGCGGTGCGCCGGACGCCGCCACCACCGGGGGCCGCGTCTCCGGGACGGCCGGCACCTCCGGGGTCAGGCGCGGGAGGGTCGCCGTCCACGCCGCCGTGAAGAACGCGAACCGGACCACCAGGTTGATCCACACCAGGACGCCGACCGCGCCGCCGAAGGCCGACGAGGTCACGCTGCCGGAGATCAGCGACAGGTAGAGGCTGCCGGCCAGCTTCATCAGCTCGAACCCGGCGGCGCCGAACAGCGCGCCGGGCAGCAGAAGCCGCAGCGGGTGCGACGTCGAGGGCACCACCCGCAGCAGCCACAGGAAGACGACGACGTCCCCGACGAACGCCAGCGCGATGCCGAGCAGGCTGGTGCCCACGGCCAGCCCCGGCGCGTCCTGCAGCCCCAGGACGTCGAGCACCACGGAGGTGGCCTGGGTGGCGAAGCCGGTCAGGCCGATGCTGAGCAGGCCGGCGCCGCCGAGGGCGACGAGCGCGACGACGTCGGCGAGGTTGTCGCGCCAGAACTCCGGCTCGTCGACGGAGCCCTTCCAGATCTGCTCCATGCCGATGCGCAGCTTGTCCATGGCGCGCAGCCCGGCGTAGAGGAAGCCGGCCGCGCCGATGATCCCGGTCAGGCCGGCCGCGCCCACCGCCGAGCGCAGCTCGTCGACGATCTGCCGCCCCGCGCCGCCGGGGAAGGACTCCCGGATGGCGGTGTAGAGCTCCCGCTGCAGGATCGCGTCGCCGGACAGGACCAGGGCGATGACCGAGGCGACCAGCAGCAGCACCGGGAACAGGCCGAGGAACACGAAGTAGGTGACCCCGGCGGCGAGCAGGTCGCCCTGGCTGCGCTGGTAGCGGCCGCCGGCCCGGGCGAGGTGGTCGAACCACGGGCGCCGGCGGCGCTGGGTGCGGACGAGGGAGTCCACGGAGCCCGCGACCCGGGCGCCGGCACCGGTGACGCGGGCCCAGGGGCCGCGTCCGGCGTCGGCGGGGGGCCGGTCGTCCGGAGGGGTGCCCACCCCGTCCAGTCTGCTGCCTCGGGGGCCGCGGCGCAGGTCAGCGGCGGTGCGGCGGCCCGGTCAGCGGGTACTCGCGGGCGACCACCCAGGTGCCGGTGGGGCTCTGCTCGAACTCGGTGAACGAGGTGACGGCGAACTCCGCCGACAGGTCGGCCAGGCCGCTGTAGGCGAGGTCGAGCATGTCCGGCGCGACGTCGTGGGCCACGGTCACGTGCGGGTGGTACGGGAACGACAGGTCGCGCGCCAGCGGCCCGGTGCGCACGTCGGAGGCCAGCAGCTCGCAGTTGCCGATGCCCTTGGCGACGGTCACGAAGACGACGTCGGAGACCGGCGTGAAGGTGCCGGTGCCTGACAGGTGCATCTCGAACGGCGGGTGGGCGCGGGCGACGCGCGCCAGGTGCTCGCCGATCGCGGCGCGGTCGGCGCACGGCACCTCGGTGGGCGGCAGCAGCGTGACGTGCGGCGGGACGACGGTGGCCTGCGGGTCGCCGACCTTGGCGCGCCAGTCGACGAGCACCTGCGCCCACGGCTCGGGGACCGGCACGAGGACGCCGACGACGGAGGTCTGCGGCGGCGCCGTCCGGCTGCGCGGGACGAACGTGTCGTCGTTCACGACACCGCCCCCGCGGGCCGGAGGAAGCCGACGCGGTCGTAGACCGTGGCGACGGTGGCCGCGGCGACCTCGCGGGCGCGGGCCGCCCCGCCGGCGAGCAGCCGCTCGAGCTCGGCGCGGTCGTCGAGCAGCTCCTGCGTGCGGGCGCGCACCGGGGCGACGAAGTCGGTGACCACCTCGGCGAGCTCCTTCTTGAGGTCGCCGTAGCCGCGGCCGGCGAACCGCTCCTCCAGCTCGGGCACCGGGATGCCCGACAGGGCGCTGTGGATCGTCAGCAGGTTGGTGACGCCGGGCTTGTTCTCCGCGTCGGCCACCACCTCGCGGCCGGTGTCGGTGACCGCCGAGCGGATCTTCTTCGCCGACGTCTTCGGGTCGTCGAGGAGGAACACACAGCCGGCCGGCGGCAGGCTCTTGCTCATCTTCTTCTCCGGCGACTGCAGGTCGAGGATCTTCGCCGCGCCCTGCGGGATCCGGGCGGCGGGCAGCGTGAACGTGTCGCCGAACCGGCCGTTGAAGCGGGTGGCGAGGTCGCGGGTCAGCTCGAGGTGCTGGCGCTGGTCCTCGCCCACGGGCACCTCGTCGGCCTGGTAGACGAGGATGTCGGCGGCCTGCAGCACCGGGTAGGTGAACAGCCCGACCGAGGAGCCCGCGGCGCCCTCGCGCTGGCTCTTGTCCTTGAACTGCGTCATCCGGCTGGCCTCGCCGAAGCGGGCGAGGCACTCGAGCACCCACGACAGCTGGACGTGCTCCGGCACGTGGCTCTGCACGAACAGCGAGCTGCGGGCGGGGTCGACGCCGAGGGCGACCAGCTGGGCGGCGGAGACGAGGGTGTTCTGCCGGAGCTGCGCCGGGTCCCAGTCCATCGTGATCGCGTGCTGGTCGACGACGCAGTAGAACGCCTCGGCGGTGTCCTGCAGCGCGACCCACTGGCGGAGCGCACCCAGGTAGTTGCCGAGGTGGAAGGAGCCCGCCGTCGGCTGGATGCCGGAGAGGACACGGGGAAGAGGCACGGCGGCCATCAAACCAGCCGCGGCTCAGCCGACAGGCGCGCCGGTGCGCACGTCGTCGCCCGCCGCACCCGACGCGCCGGTGGTGACCTCGTCGAGCGCCGCGAGGAAGACGTCGTCCTCCTCGGGCGTGCCGACCGTCACCCGGATGCCCTCGCCGGCGAAGGGACGGGTGATGACGCCGCGGCCCTCGAGCGCCGCCGCGACCTCCGCCGTCGGCTCCCCCAGCGGCAGCCACACGAAGTTGGCCTGGCTGTCGGGCACCTCGTGACCGCGCTCGCGCAGGGCCGCGGTGAGCCGGTCCCGCTCGGCGACGACGGCGGCCACCCGCCGGCCCACCTCGTCGGCGCTGGCCAGCGCGGCGACCGCGGCGGCCTGCGCGAGGCTGGAGACGCTGAAGGGCACGTGCGTGCGGCGGACGGCGTCGGCGACGGCCGGGTCCTCGGCGACCAGGTAGCCCACCCGCAGGCCGGCCAGCCCCCACGCCTTGGAGAACGTGCGCAGCACCGCGACGTTCGGCCGGCCGCGCATGAGCTCGAGCCCGTCCGGGACGTCGGCGTCGGTGACGAACTCCCGGTACGCCTCGTCGAGGACGACCAGCACGGACTCGGGCACCCGGTCGAGGAACCGCTCGAGCTCGGCCCGGCGCACCGCCGTCGACGTCGGGTTGTTGGGGTTGCAGACGAACAGCAGGCGCGTGTCGTCGTCGACCACGGCGGCCAGCGCATCCAGGTCGTGGGTGTCGGGCGACCCGCCGGGGCGGGAGGGCACCAGCGGCACCTGCAGGCTGCGCGCCCCGGCCACCTGGGCCAGCAGCGGGTACATCTCGAACGAGCGCCAGGCGAAGGCGATCGCCGTCCCGGGGTCGTTGAACGACTGCGCGAGCTGCTGGCAGAGCATCACCGCGCCGCAGCCGGGCACGACCTGCACCGGGTCGACGTCGTAGTGCTCGGCCAGCGCCCGGGTGAGGACGGCGGCCCCGTTGTCGGGGTAGCGGTAGGTCTCCCCCGCCGTCGCCGACAGCGCCTGGACGACCGCCGGCAGCGGCGGGAACGGCACCTCGTTGCTGGCCAGCTTGACGGCGCGGTCGACGCCGAGCTCGCGGGCGAGGTCGGCCGGGTTGCGGCCGGGCTTGTAGGCCGGCAGCGCCTGCACCGCCGGACGTGCGCTCACCACGGACAGGTCCTCCCGGGCGACGGCTCCTAGGGTGGCCCCATGCGCGTACTCGTCGCCGGTGGGGCCGGCTACATCGGCAGCGTAGTCACCGCCGCCCTGCTCGAGGGCGGCCACGAGGTCACCGTGCTCGACGACCTCTCGACCGGGCACGCCGACGCCGTCCCGGAGGGCGCCCGGTTCGTGCAGGCCAGGCTGCAGGAGTCGGCGCCGGTGCTGGCCGAGGTGCGGCCCGAGGCGGTGCTGCACTTCGCGGCCAAGAGCCTGGTCGGCGAGTCGCAGGTCAAGCCGGAGATCTACTGGGAGCACAACGTCGGCGGGTCGCTGGCGCTGCTCGAGGCGATGCGCGCGGTCGACTGCCGGCGGATCGTGTTCTCCTCCACGGCGGCCACCTACGGGGAGCCCGACCAGGTGCCGATCCGCGAGGACGCGCAGACCCGGCCCACCAACACCTACGGCGCCACGAAGCTCGCCGTCGACGCGATGCTGACCTCCTACGCCACCGCGTACGACTTCGCCGCGGTGAGCCTGCGCTACTTCAACGTGGCCGGCGCGGCGTACGGCCGGGGCGAGCGGCACACCACCGAGACGCACCTCATCCCGATCGCGCTGCAGGTCGCGGCCGGGACGCGGGAGGCGATGACCGTCTACGGCGAGGACTACCCGACGCCGGACGGCACCTGCATCCGCGACTACATCCACGTCTCCGACCTCGCCGACGCGCACCTGCTGGCGCTGACCGCGCCGCAGCCGGGCGAGCACCGGGTCTACAACCTGGGCAACGGCACGGGCTTCTCGGTGCAGCAGGTGGTCGACGCCGTCCGCGAGGTCACCGGGCACCCGGTGCCGGTGCAGGTGGGCGAGCGGCGGGCGGGCGACCCGGCGCAGCTGGTGGCCGCCAGCGACCGCATCCGGGCCGACCTCGGCTGGAGCCCGCGGCACACCGACCTGACCGGGATCGTGCGCGACGCGTGGGAGGTCTCGCGGGGGCGGAGCTGACGGACCCGGGCTCCCCGGCCGGGCTCAGCCGGCCGGGGCGTCCTCCCCGGCCGGCTCGGCGTCCGGCGCGCCGGTGACCGACAGCCGGGCGATCCGCCGTCCGTCGAGCTCCAGGACGCCGAGGGTGCGGCCCTCCACCTCGACCGAGTCGCCGACGCCGGGGATGCGGCCGAGCTCGGCGAGGACGAAGCCGGCCACCGTCTCGTAGGGGCCCTCGGGCAGCCGCAGGCCGGTGACCTCCGCGAAGTCGTCGAGGTTGAGCAGGCCGTCGACCTCGTGCGGTCCGCCGGGACGCTCGTCGGCGTCGGCGACGACCTCCTCGTCGTACTCGTCGTAGATCTCGCCGATGACCTCCTCGATGAGGTCCTCGAGGCTGACGATCCCGTCGGTGCCGCCGTACTCGTCCACCACGATCGCCAGGTGCTGGTTCTCCCGGCGCATCTCCGACAGGGCGGTGAGCACGCCGGCGGTGCCGGGCAGCCGCTTCACCTCGCGGGCCAGGTCGCCGACGGTGGCCGCGCGCCCGGCCGGGTGGGTGGGCAGCAGCAGGTCGCGGACGTGCACGAAGCCGACGACGTCGTCCTGGTCGCGGCCGGTCACCGGGTATCGCGACCAGCCGGACTCGGCCACCTGGCGCGCGGCGCGGCTGACCGTCGTCGAGGCCTCGAGGAACTCGACCTCGGTGCGCGGGGTCATCACCTCGCGGACCTCGCGGTCGCCGGCGCGGAACACCTCGTCGATGAGCCGGCGTTCGTCGCTGGACAGCGACTCGTGCGCGGCGACGAGGTCGCGCAGCTCCTCCTGGCTGATCGCCTCGCCACTGGCCCTCGGGTCGCCGCCGAGGAGCCGCACCAGGACGTTCGTGGAGGCCGACAGCAGCCAGATGACCGGCCGCGACAGCCGCGCGATGGTGTTCAGCGGGCGCGCGACCATCAGCGAGAAGCCCTCGGCGCGCTGCAGCGCCAGGCGCTTGGGTGTCAGCTCGCCGACCACCAGCGACAGGTAGCTGATCGCCACGGTGACCAGGACGAGGGCCAGCGGGTCGGCCACGCCCTCCCCTACGCCGCGGGTGACCAGCCAGTCGCTGAACGGCTCGGCGAGGGTGCTCGCGCCGAAGGCGGCGGACAGGAAGCCCGCGAGGGTGACGCCCACCTGGACGGCGGCGAGGAACCTGTTGGGGTCGGCGAGCAGGCGGGCCAGCGCACGGCCGCGGCCGCCCCGCTCGGACAGCACGCGGACCTGGGCCTCCCGCAGCGACACCAGGGCGATCTCCGCGCCGGCGAAGAAGCCCCCCACCAGCACGAAGACGACGACCAGGACGATGTCGAGCCAGACGTCGCTCACGGCGGCGTGCTCCTCGGAGATGGGGGCGGGGTGAGCCGTCCATGCTGCCCGCCCGGCCCGCTCGGGCGGCGCCTGGGGCTCCCCGGGGGCAGGTGTGTGACCTCGGTCACGTCCCTCTCCCGGGTGAACGGCCGCTACGGCTAGTCTCGACGAAGTCACGGTCCGTTTCTGTCGAGTCCCGTGAGGACGTCCTCCTCGTGCGCCACCGCCGGTCTTCCCCGCTGTCCGCCCGCCTCGCCGCCGCGGGCCGTCGGCTGCTCCCGTCGCTGTTCCGCGTCCTGCTCGGCCGGCGCGCGCTGTCCGTCCTGGCCGTGACGGTGGTCGTCGCCGGCATCGCGCTGGTGGTCCCGCTGGTGATGGCCGGCCGCGGTGCGCTGTCGACGTCGGAGTCGGCCGTCATGACCACCGCCGAGGACGCCGGGCAGCGGACCGGTGTGGTGACGATGGGCGTCGACGGCGAGCCCGCGCCGGGGTCCGCGGGGGCCGGCTCGGCGTCGTCGGGCCCGTCCTCGTCGTCGGCTACGTCCTCGTCGGGCTCGGCGTCGTCCGCGTCGGCGTCCTCGCCGGCCGGGTCCCGGTCCGGGACCGCCGCGGCCCCGGGCACCGCCTCGTCCTCCGCTCCGGCAGGCGTCCCGTCGTCCGCCGCGTCGTCCGCGGCGGAGGCGCCGCACTCCCCCGCGGACCAGCCGTCGTCGTCCCCCGCGGGGACCCCGTCCGCGTCGGCGGGGGCGCCTCCGGCCGGGTCGCCCTCCGCGGCCGGCTCGTCCTCCGCGTCGGCGGCCGCGCCTGCGCCGCAGGCGGCCCCCGCCGCGCCGGCCGTGCCCGCGCCGGGCACCACGTCGCCGGCGCCGGCTCCCTCGCCGACGCCGTCGCGGAGCAGCGCGCCGGCTCCCTCCCCCGGCCCGGCGGCCCTCCCGGCGCCCGGCGCGACCGCGGCCGCGGTGCCCGGCGGGGCGGCCGCGGTGCTGGCGGCGGTCGACGTCGCCCGGGTGGCCGCCGGCTGCGACCCGCTGACCCGCGACGCCGGCCTGGCCGCGCAGGCCGAGGCGCACGGCGAGGAGATGCGGCGCGCGGGCGGCGAGGTGCCGGTGGGCAGCGGCGCGGTGGCGGCCGGGACCCGTGACGGCGGCACGGTCGTCGCCGGCTGGCTCGCCGGCTCCGCCGCCGGGGACCTGCTCGACTGCTCGCTGACCAGCGCGGGCGCGGCCGTCGTCGGCGGCCCCGGCGGCCCGTTCTGGACCCTCCTGCTCGCCTGACCCCTCAGCGCGCCACGGCGGCGGCCTGGCGGGCCCGCAGCGCCAGGATCCGCGCGACGAGGCGCTCGGCGTGGCGCATGTCCTCGGTGGTGACCGAGAGGGTCACCCAGCCGGCCGCCGTCATCCGGTTGGCCCGCCGCCGGTCGGCGAGGAAGGCGGCCCGGCCGCCGTGCCACAGCCCGTCGTACTCGATGGCCAGGCGCAGCTCCGGGTAGGCGAGGTCCACCCGGGCGACGAACCCCTGCGCGTCCCGGACGACGTACTGGGCCACGGGCGGCGGGAGCCCCGCACGGGCCAGCAGCAGGCGCAGCCGCGTCTCCTGCGGGGACTCCGCGAGCCCGTCGGCGAGCGCGGCCACGGCCCGGGCCTGCGCGCTGCCCCGGCACCGGGGCAGCCCGGCGACCGCGGCGCGCACGGCGGGCAGGTCGGCGAGCCCCGCGCGGACCAGCCGGTCGAGCAGGACGACGCACTCGTCCGGGTCCCCGTCCCGCACGAGGTCGACGGCCGTGTCGACGCGGCCGGTGCAGGGCCGCCCGCGGCGGACGGCCAGCGCCTGCCCGGAGCGCAGCGCGCGGACGCGGACGCCGTCGCCCGCGTTCCACCGCGTGCCGGGAGGGACGACGACCTCCACCGGGTCGTCGGCGCCGGAGAGTCCGGGCACGCCCCAGAGCAGCGCGGCGCTGCGCCGGGCGAAGCCCGCTCCCGGCGGCAGGACGAGGCCCACCCCGGCGACGTGCAGCCCGTGGGTGACCGGGAGCCGGGCGTCGGCGTAGACGTCCTGCCGGAGCCGCCGCCAGGCGCTGCTGCGCAGCTGCTTGCGCGTGAGCCAGCCGCGGTCGACCGCCGTGGAGCCGCGGAACACGCGTCCCTCCAGCGGGACCGGGCGTGAGGGCGGCACGGGCACGCCGGCGAGCCTGCCGCCACCGGGCGTCCGCGCGACCGTCGTCCACAGGACGACGACACGGCAGTGGCCCCCTCGGACGCGCCGAGAGGGCCACTGACGTGTGTCCGTCACCGCGGGGGCGACGGACGCGGGTGCTGGGTCAGGCCATGGCCTTCTGCAGGTTGCTGTCGATGGCCGCCAGGAAGTCCTGGGTGGTCAGCCACGGCTGGTCCTTGCTGATCAGCAGCGCGAGGTCCTTGGTCATCTGACCGCCCTCGACGGTGTCGATGCAGACCTTCTCGAGGGTCTCGGCGAACCGGGTGACCTCGGGGGTGCCGTCCAGCTTGCCGCGGTGGGCGAGGCCCCGGGTCCAGGCGAAGATCGACGCGATCGGGTTGGTCGACGTCTCCTTGCCCTGCTGGTGCTGCCGGTAGTGGCGGGTCACCGTGCCGTGGGCGGCCTCGGCCTCGACCGTGCGCCCGTCCGGGGTGGCCAGCACCGAGGTCATGAGGCCGAGCGAGCCGAAGCCCTGCGCGACCGTGTCGGACTGGACGTCGCCGTCGTAGTTCTTGCAGGCCCAGACGTAGCCGCCCTCCCACTTGAGCGACGCGGCGACCATGTCGTCGATGAGCCGGTGCTCGTAGGTGATGCCGGCCGCCTGGAACTGGTCCTTGAACTCGGCCTCGAAGGTCTCCTCGAAGATGTCCTTGAACCGGCCGTCGTAGGCCTTGAGGATCGTGTTCTTCGTGGACAGGTAGACCGGGTAGCCACGCGAGAGGCCGTAGTTCAGCGAGGCGCGGGCGAAGTCGCGGATCGAGTCGTCGAGGTTGTACATCGACAGCGAGACGCCGGCGCCGGGCGCCTGGAAGACCTCGTGCTCGATCGGCTGCGAGCCGTCGTCCGGGGTGAAGGTGACGGTCAGCTTCCCCGAGGTGGGGAACTTGAAGTCGGTGGCGCGGTACTGGTCGCCGTAGGCGTGGCGGCCGACGATGATCGGCTTGGTCCAGCCCGGCACGAGCCGCGGCACGTTCTGCATGATGATCGGCTCGCGGAAGATCACGCCGCCGAGGATGTTGCGGATCGTCCCGTTCGGGGAGCGCCACATCTTCTTGAGGCCGAACTCCTCGACCCGCGCCTCGTCCGGCGTGATGGTGGCGCACTTGACGCCCACGCCGTGCTTCTTGATCGCGTTGGCGGAGTCGATCGTGACCTGGTCGTCGGTGGCGTCGCGGTGCTCGATGCCCAGGTCGTAGTACTCCAGGTTCACGTCGAGGTACGGCAGGATCAGCTGGTCCTTGATGAACTGCCAGATGATCCGGGTCATCTCGTCGCCGTCGAGTTCGACGACGGTGCCCTCGACCTTGATCTTGCTCACGTCAGACATTCCCTCTCTGCAGCCCCGGCCCGTCGGGCCGGGAGTCGGTCAGGTCGCGGCCGCTCTCACATGTCCGCGACGTCGGCCTGCTTGGCACGCACCGCCTCGGCGGCCTCGCGCAGCCCGGCCAGCTCGCTGTCGGTCAGGTCCCCCTCGACCACCCGGCGCACACCCCCGCGGCCGATCTCCGCCTCGACGCCGAGGTACACGCCGGAGATCCCGTACTCGCCGTCGACCCACGCGCACACCGGCATGACCGCGCCCGAGTCCTCGATGACGGCGCGGGCCATGCGGGCCGCGGCCGCCGAGGGCGCGTAGTACGCCGAGCCGGTCTTGAGCAGCGCCACGACCTCGGCGCCGCCGTTGCGGGTGCGCTGCACGAGGTGCTCGACGCGGTCGGGGGCCATCACGTCGGCGAGCGGCTTGCCGTCGACGGTGCAGCGCGAGGGCACCGGCACCATCGTGTCGCCGTGCGAGCCGAGGGTCAGGGTGCGCACCGAGGAGACCGGGACGCCGAGCTCCTCGGCGACGTTGTTGGTGAACCGGGCGGTGTCGAGCATCCCGGCCTGGCCCATGACCCGCTCCTTCGGGAAGCCGGTGGCGAGCTGGGCGAGGGCGGTCATCTCGTCGAGCGGGTTGCTCACCACGATGACGACGGCGTCCGGCGAGGTCCGCGCGATGTTCTCGGCGACCGAGCGGACGATGCCGGCGTTGGTCTCGATGAGGTCCATGCGGCTCATGCCGGGCTTGCGGGGCAGGCCCGCGGTGACCACCACGACGTCGGAGCCCTCGGTGCCCTCGTAGGAGCCCCCGCCGACGCCGACGACGCGCGTCTCGAAGCCCTCGATCGGGCGTGACTGGTTGATGTCGAGGGCCAGGCCCTCGGGCTTGCCCTCGACGATGTCGGTGAGCACGACCGTCTCGAAGACGTCGTACTCCGCCAGTCGAAGGGCGGTGGTGGAGCCGTAGAAGCCGGCACCGACGACGGTGACCTTGCCGTTCCTGGGCTGCTCTGCCATGGGCGTCAACCTAGACCCGGGACCCCCGTGGCCGCGCCCGCGGGCCGGTCCGCTCAACTGCCCGGCACCAGGACGGACAGCACCGTGACCGCCACCCCGGCCCCGGCCATGAGGACGACGTCGACCGGGCGGCTGCGGACGGCGAGGAAGCCGACCCGCCGCACCGGCAGCACCAGCCGCAGCACCGCGGCCCCCACCAGCGCCAGCCCGACCACCAGCAGGCCGCGCCGCCAGTGCTCCAGCGCGACCATGCCCAGCCCCACCGCGACCGCGACCAGGACCGCGAACAGCGGCAGCTGGCGCAGCAGCCCGGCCAGGAACGGCCGGCGCGTGTAGAGGGGCGGCCGGCTCATCAGGCGGTGAGCACCTCGGCCGCGACGGCGCGCTCGGCGGCGAGCACCACGTTCTGCAGCAGCATCGCCCGCGTCATCGGGCCGACGCCGCCGGGGTTGGGCGCCACGTGGCCGGCCACCCCGGCGACGTCCGCCGCCACGTCGCCGGCGATCTTCCCGTCGACCCGGCTGACCCCGACGTCGAGCACCGCGGCGCCCGGCTTGACGACGTCGGCCGTGACCAGCCCGGGCACGCCGGCCGCGGCGACGACGACGTCGGCGCTGCGCAGGTGGGCGGCGAGGTCGCGGGTGCCGGTGTGGCAGAGGGTCACCGTGGCGTTCTCGGTGCGCCGGGTGAGCAGCAGCCCGAGCGGCCGGCCGACGGTGATCCCGCGCCCGACGACGACCACCTCGGCGCCGGCGACGGGGACGTCGTACCGGCGGAGCAGCTCGACGATGCCGACCGGCGTGCACGGCAGCGGCCCGTCGACGCCGAGCACCAGGCGGCCGAGGTTGGTGGGGTGCAGCCCGTCGGCGTCCTTGGCCGGGTCCATCGCCTCGAGGACGGCGTACTCGTCGACCTGGCGGGGCAGCGGGAGCTGCACGATGTAGCCGGTGCAGGCCGGGTCGGCGTTGAGCTCCTCGACGACGCCGAGGACGTCGGTGAGCGTGGCGGTGGCCGGCAGCTCGCGCTGGATGCTGGCGATGCCGACCTGCGCGCAGTCCGAGTGCTTGGCGTTCACGTACCAGCGGCTGCCCGGGTCGTCGCCGACGAGCAGGGTGCCCAGGCCCGGCCGGCGCCCGGCCGCGGTGAGGGCCTCGACCCGCGCGGTGAGCTCCTGGCGGATCGTGGCGGCGGTGGCCTTGCCGTCGAGGATCGTCGCGGGCACCCCGACAGTGTGCCGGAGTCGTCCCCGGCGGGGCCCTCCCGGCCCTACGCTCGCGGCGGCGCCTCCCCGGCGCCGTCCCGCCCGCCCCGCGAGGAGTGCCGATGAGCGAGCCCGACCCGTCGACCCGGCAGATGCCCGCCGCGCAGGCCGGTGGGTGGCGGGAGCAGACGGCGCCGGGGGCCGGCGGCTCCGGGGCGCACGGCTACGCCGGGACGGGCGAGAACTACTACACCTCGCCCAACTACTCGACCCGGCCGGTGGCGGTGCGCCGGCCGGCGTCGCTCGCCGGGCTGCTGTGCATCCTCGCCGGGATCGCCGCCGGCATCAGCGTGCTGCTGCGCTGGCTGGCTGACACCCCCGACCGCGGCTGGGACCTCGTCGGGCGCGGGTTCACCGAGCTCGGCGACGGTCTCTCGCAGCTGACGTCGTCGGGCTTCTGGCAGCCGCTGGCCGTGGTGCTCGGCGGCGCGGTGCTGTTCGTGCTGGGCATCCTGCTGTGGCTGCCGGCCCGCACCCACCGCACGCTCGGCGTGCTGGCGCTGTTCGTCAGCGCCCTGGCGATCGCGGCGGTGCTCGTCCCGCTGGCCCGCGAGGAGTGGGACGCCGGCCGGTTCGCCCTCGGCTTCTGGTTCGGCTGCGCCGTCGGCGTCCTCGGCCTGCTCGGCGCCCTCTGGGCGATGCTCAAGGGCCCCAAGTACCGGTGACATCGTCGGCCTACCGGCCGACACCGCGGCCAGGTGCCGTCCCCCGCCTGCGCTGAGCCCTGCCACGACGTCCCGCCCGGGAGCCTCCGGCCCCGCGGCCGGTAGGCCGACCAGGTGTCACGGCGGGTCCCCTATTCCACTCTGGCGCCGAGGGACTGCGTCACCTGGACGGCCTGAGGCAGGTCGAGCCGGACGCCGGTGAGCTCCAGGCCGCGCCACGGCCACGCCTCGGTGGCCGCGCCGCGCAGGTCGGCCCCGCGCAGCTTCGCGCCCTGCATCCGCGCCCGGTCGAGGTCGGCGCCGGTGAGGTCGCACTCGCGCAGGTCGGCGTCGGTCAGGTCGGCCTCGCGGAACCGCTGGCCCGACAGGTCGGTGCCCGACAGGTCCGCCCCGCGCAGCGACGTCCAGCTCCAGTCGCAGTCGGTGCTGGTCAGCGGCCGCAGCGTCGCGCCCGGGAAGTGCGAGCCGGTGAGCTTGCAGCCGTCCCACGTGACGTCGATGAGCCGCGCGCGGTCGAAGCGGCAGGACAGGAACGCCGACCCGCGGTGCCGCGAGCCGCTCATCCGCACCCCGGTGAGCACGCAGGAGTCGAACACGCAGCGCCGGGTGACCAGCTCGGTCAGGTCGGCGTCGTGGAACCGGCAGCGGGTGAACGTGACGCCCTCGAGCTCGGCGCCCCACCAGTCCACGGAGGAGAGGTCGGCGTCGGTGACCTCGGCGCCGTCCTCCGGGGGCCGGACGTGCGGCCGCGACCCCGGCATCAGTGGGCGAAGTGGCGGGTCCCGGTGAGGTAGAGCGGCACGCCGGCCGCGCTCGCGGCGGCGACGACCTCCTCGTCCCGCACCGACCCGCCCGGCTGCACCACCGCGCGCACGCCCGCGTCGAGGAGCACCTGCAGGCCGTCGGCGAAGGGGAAGAACGCGTCGGAGGCGGCCACCGACCCGGCGGCCCGCTCCCCGGCCCGCGAGACCGCCAGGCGGGCGGAGTCCACCCGGTTCACCTGGCCCATGCCGACGCCGACGGTCGCCTTGTCGTGGGCGAGCAGGATCGCGTTGCTCTTCACCGCGCGCACCGAGCGCCAGGCGAACACCAGGTCGTCGAGGCCCGCGGCGTCCAGCGGCTCCCCGCAGGCCAGCGTCCACGTCGTCGGGTCGTCGCCGGCGGCGTCGATCCGGTCGGCGGTCTGCAGCAGCAGCCCGCCGCTGACCGGCCGCATCTCCACCGCGGGCCGCGCGGCGCCGTCGAGCCGCAGCAGCCGGATGTTCTTCTTCGCGGTCAGCACGCCGACCGCGTCCTCGGTGAACGACGGCGCGACGACGACCTCGGTGAACACCCCGGCCACCTGCTCGGCCATGGCGAGGTCGACCTCGCGGTTGGCGGCGATGACCCCGCCGAACGCCGAGACCGGGTCGCAGGCGTGCGCCTTGCGGTGCGCGGAGGCGATGTCGGCGCCGACGGCGATGCCGCACGGGTTGGCGTGCTTGATGATCGCGACGCAGGGGTCGTTGTGGTCCTGCGCGGCCCGCCAGGCGGCGTCGGTGTCGACGTAGTTGTTGTAGGACATCTGCTTGCCGTGCAGCTGCTCGGCGTGCGCGAGGCCCGGCGTCCCGCCGCGGTAGAGCGCGGCCTGCTGGTGCGGGTTCTCGCCGTAGCGCAGCACGTCGGCGCGCTCCCACGAGGCGCCGACCCACGCGGGGAACGCCGACTCGTCGTCGGGTGCGAGCACGCTGCCCATCCAGGAGGCGACGGCGACGTCGTAGCTCGCGGTGTGCCGGAAGGCCGCCGCGGCGAGCCGCTGCCGCTCGGGGAGGGTGAACCCGCCCGCGGTGACGGCGGCGAGCACGTCGCCGTAGCGCGCCGGGTCGACGACGACGGCCACCGACGGGTGGTTCTTCGCCGCGGCGCGCACCATCGCCGGGCCGCCGATGTCGATCTGCTCGACGCACTCGTCGGGCGTCGCGCCCGAGGCGACGGTCTCGGTGAACGGGTAGAGGTTGACCACGACGAGGTCGAAGGGCGCGATGCCGAGCTCGTCGAGCTGCGCTGTGTGCTCGGGCTTCCGGCGGTCGGCGAGGATGCCGGCGTGCACCGCCGGGTGCAGGGTCTTCACCCGCCCGTCGAGGCACTCGGGGAAGCCGGTGACCTGCTCGACCGGGGTGACGGCGATGCCGGCCTCGGCGATGCGGCGGGCGGTGGCTCCCGTGCTCACCAGCTCGACGCCGGCGTCGGCCAGCCCGCGGGCGAGCTCCTCGATCCCGGTCTTGTCGTACACGCCCAGCAGGGCTCGGCGCACCGGGGTCCGGCTCTCGGTCATCGCGCGCTCTCCTCCGTCGTCCCGGTGACGAGTCGCGCCACCGTCTCCACCAGGAGCGTGCGCTCCACGGCCTTGATCCGTTCGTGCAGTCGGTCCTCGTCGTCGCCGGGCAGCACCGGCACCTCGCGCTGCGCCAGCACCGGGCCGGTGTCCACGCCGGCGTCGACGAGGTGGACCGTGCTGCCGGTGACCTCCGCGCCGGCGGCCAGGGCGTCGCGGACGGCGTGCGCGCCCGGGAACGCCGGCAGCAGCGCGGGGTGGGTGTTCACCAGCCGGCCCTCGTAGCGCGCCAGCACGGCGGGACCGACGATCTTCATGAACCCCGCGGAGACCACCCAGTCGGGGCGGTGCGCGGCGATCGCGTCGGCCAGCGCGGCGTCCCAGGCGGCCCGGTCGGGGAATGCGCGCAGCGGGACGGTGAAGGTGGGCAGGCCGCGGCGGCGGGCGTGCCCGAGGCCGGCGGCGTCGCGGTCGGCGCCGACGGCGACGACCTCCGCGGGGTAGCCGGGGGCGTCGGCGGCGTCGAGGAGCGCCGCGCACAGCGACCCGGTGCCCGACAGCAGCACCACGACCCGCGCCCGCGCGGGGGATGGAGCGGCCGGCACGCCGCCGACCCTAGACGGCGGCCCGTTCCTGCCCGCCGGACGGGGCGTCAGTCCCGCGACCGCCAGCGGGCCACGGCCGCCGCGAGGGCCGCGGCGATGCCGGCCTGCAGCGCGACGGCCAGCGCGGTGGCCACCGGCGGCGCCCCGACGTCGGCCAGCGCGCCGTCGCCCAGCGAGCCGCCGGCGACCGCGACGGCCAGCCCGGAGGCGACCCCCAGCAGCAGCCCGGCGAGGACGCCCCACAGGCCCGCGGAGACCGAGCCGCCGTCGTCGTCGCCCATCCGGCGGCCGAGCACCGTGCCGGCCACGAGGCCGGCCAGCGCGGGCACCGCCTGCGAGGCGAAGGCCAGCAGGGGCACGGCCTGGGTGTCGGGGAGCGCGGCCAGCAGCGGCAGCGCGGGGACCGGGCCGAGGCTGACCCCGTGCACGGAGACGACGGTCGCCGCGCCGACGGAGAAGCCCGGCCCGGCGGCGACGCCGAGGGCCGCGGCGGCGGCGTTGGGCAGCAGCAGCGCGCCGAGCGCCAGGAGCCCGAGGACGCCGGCGGCCGACCCGCCCAGCGACTCCTCGACCGCCGCGTACCCGGCGGCGTCGGCGCCCATGGCGACCGCGACCACCGCGCAGCACAGCCCGCCGGCGGCGAGCAGGCCCGCCAGGACGGCCGGCAGCAGGGGCCGGACCGGCCCGGGCAGCCGGTCGAGGGCGGCGTCCGCCAGGCCGCTCTCCCGCAGCACGCCCCAGCCGCCCGCCACCACCGCGAGGACCGCCGCACCGGCCGCGCAGCGCAGCAGGTCGGTGCGCGCGCCGGGCCCGTCGACGGCGAGCGCCAGCAGCACGGCGATCAGCGCGTGCACCGCCACCACGGTCACCACGACGACACCGGCCCCGCCGGCCCCCGCCGGCCCGGTCACCCGGGTGACCCCGCGTCCCGCGCGGGACAGGCCGACGGCGACGGCGAGGGTGAGCAGCAGCGGGGCGAGGACGACCGGCCCGGACCCGAGGTCGAGTCCGCCGCCGGTGGCCAGCAGCCACAGCCGGCCCGCCACCCGGACCGACCCGCCGACGGGCAGCCCGCCGGTGGGGTCCAGCGCCTGGACGACGACGACCGCGAGGCCCAGGCCGACGAGGCCGAGCAGCGTCACCGCCGCGGTGGCCGCGACCGCCAGCCCGGCTCCGCGTGCGGCCGACTGCTGCCGGCCGGGGACGGGCAGGCGTGCCAGCAGGGAGACCACGTCCCCACTGTCGCAAGCGCGGCGGCCGGACGCCGGTCGCACGCGCCGGGATCGGGTCCCGGACGCCGCCGAGGGCCGGCGGCGGGTGCCGCCGGCCCTCGTCGGGACGGGTGCGTCCGGGGACGCGGTGCTCGCGTGCGCGCTCAGCTCAGGGCTGGCCCTGGCCCGAGGCGCTCGAGCCGCCGGGCTGCCGGCCCGGGTCGGTGGCCGGGGACGGGGTGGCGGGCTGGGCGCCGTGCTGGCCGTGCTGCTGGCCCGGCTGCGGCTGCCCCCACTGCTGGCCCGGCTGGCCGTAGGGGGCCGGCTGGCCGTACTGCCCCGGCTGGCCGTAGGGCTGGGGCTGCCCGTAGGGCTGCGGCTGCCCGTAGGGCTGCGGCTGCCCGTACGGCTGCGACTGGCCGTAGGGCTGGGGCTGCCCGGAGGACGCGGGCGGGCCGGGGTTGGTGGACGAGCCGTGCTGGCCGAACTCCGGCGCCTGCTGGTTGGCCCACTGGGCGGCCCCGGCGACGGCACCGGGGAGCGCCGGGCGGTTGCGCAGCTCCGGGATCAGCCGCAGGACGGCGACGGCGGTGACCGCGGCGGTCACCAGCAGCGCGAGCAGCCCGACCAGGCTGAACTCCCAGTCGAAGGTCTGGATCCAGGCGATCAGCGTGAGCAGCAGCGCGAGCCCGGCCAGCCCCACGGTGACCCAGCTGCGCGGGAAGCCCAGGCGCAGCTCGGTGACCGCCGGCAGCAGCGCCCAGACGGCCGCCGCCAGCAGCAGGATGAAGCTGAAGGTGACCAGGCCGCTGAACGAGAAGCCGTTCACGTTGTAGTCGGTGGAGAAGTAGCTGTCGTCGAAGTCGATCCACGGCAGGATCGCCAGGACGAGGAACAGCAGCGCACCGGCGGCGACGACGTAGTCGGCCACCTTCAGGCGCTTGAGGTCGAGGCCTGCGCCCGCCGGGCGCGGGGGCTGCCCCCACGGCTGGCCGTAGGGCGGCTGCTGGCCGTACGGGCCCTGGGGCTGCTGGCCGTACGGGGGCTGCCCCTGGGGCGCGCCGTACGGCGGCTGCTGCCCGTAGGGGGACTGCTGGCCGTAGGGCGCCTGCTGCCCGTACGGCTGCTGGCCGTACGCGGGCTGCCCCTGGGGGGCGCCGTACGGCGGCGGCGGCTGCTGCCCGTACCCCGGCTGGCCGCCCGGCCCCGGCTGGCCGGGGCCCCCGGGCTGCTGCGGCGGCTGACTGGACGTCATGGTTCGGCTCTCTCTCGTTCCTGGGTACGGCGTCGCGGATGCTCTCCCCCGCCGTCGCGGGGCTGCAACCCCGCCACGCCCACCCCTCCCCACGAAGGGGCGGGATCGTGACCGGGCCGCGACGGGGCCCCGACGAACGGAACTGCCCCGGCTCCTGGACAGGGGCCGGGGCAGTTCGCGGGGATGGCGGTCAGGCGCCGACGAGCTCCCGCATGAGGCGGGCGGTCTCCGACGGCGTCTTGCCGACGCCGACGCCGGCGGCCTCGAGAGCCTCCTTCTTCGCCTGCGCGGTGCCGGCCGAGCCGGACACGATCGCGCCGGCGTGGCCCATCGTCTTGCCCTCGGGGGCGGTGAAGCCCGCGACGTAGCCGACGACGGGCTTGGTGACGTTGGCCTTGATGAAGTCGGCCGCGCGCTCCTCGGCGTCGCCACCGATCTCGCCGATCATCACGATGGCCTCGGTCTCCGGGTCGTCCTGGAAGGCCTGCAGCGCGTCGATGTGCGTGGTGCCGATGACCGGGTCGCCGCCGATGCCGATGGCGGTGGAGAAACCGATGTCCCGGAGCTCGTACATCATCTGGTAGGTCAGCGTGCCGGACTTGCTGACCAGCCCGATCTTGCCCTGCTGGGTGATGTTGGCCGGGATGATGCCGGCGTTCGAGCGCCCGGGGCTGATCAGGCCCGGGCAGTTCGGGCCGATGATCCGCGTCGAGCTGCCCTGGGCGTGCGCCCAGAAGGCGGTCGAGTCGTGCACCGGGATGCCCTCGGTGATGACGACGGCGAGCCCGATCTGGGCGTCGATCGCCTCGATGACCGCCGCCTTGGCGAACGGCGGGGGCACGAAGATGACGCTGACGTCGGCGCCGGTCTCCTTCATCGCCTCGGCGACGCCGCCGAACACCGGCACGCTGGCGCCCTCGAAGTCGACGCTGGTGCCGGCCTTGCGGGGGTTCACGCCGCCGACGATCGCGGTGCCGGAGGCCAGCATGCGCTGCGTGTGCTTGCTGCCCTCCGAGCCGGTCATGCCCTGGACGATGACCTTGCTGTTCTCGTTGAGGAAGATCGACATCTCTTCAGGTCCTGTCGGGAGTCGGGACGGCGATCAGGCGGCGAGCTCGGCGGCCCGGCGCGCGGCGCCGTCCATCGTGTCGACCACGGTCACCAGCGGGTGGTTGGCCTCGGCGAGGATCCGGCGGCCCTCCTCGACGTTGTTGCCGTCGAGCCGGACGACCAGCGGCTTGGTCGCCTCGTCGCCGAGGATGCCGAGGGCGGAGACGATGCCGTTGGCCACGGCGTCGCAGGCGGTGATCCCGCCGAAGACGTTGACGAAAACGCTCTTCACGGCCGGGTCGGAGAGGATGATCTCCAGGCCGTTGGCCATGACCTCCGCCGAGGCGCCGCCGCCGATGTCGAGGAAGTTGGCCGGCTTGACGCCGCCGAACTCCTCACCGGCGTAGGCGACGACGTCGAGGGTGCTCATGACCAGGCCGGCACCGTTGCCGATGATCCCGACCTCGCCCTCGAGCTTGACGTAGTTGAGGTCCTTCTCCTTGGCGCGCGCCTCGAGCGGGTCGGCGGCGGCGGTGTCCGCGAGCTCGGCGTGCTCGGCGTGCCGGAAGGCGGCGTTCTCGTCGAGGGTGACCTTCGCGTCGAGCGCGAGGACGGTGCCGTCGGGCGCCTTGGCCAGCGGGTTGACCTCGACGAGCGTGGCGTCCTCCTTGCTGAAGACCTCCCACAGCTGCACGGCGATGGCGATCACCTGGTCGCGCACCTCGGGGGCGAACCCGGCGGCGTCGACGATCTCGGCGGCCTTGGCCTCGTCGACGCCCTTGCCGGCGTCGACCGGGATCCGGGCGAGGGCCTCGGGGCGCTCGACGGCGAGCTGCTCGATCTCCATGCCGCCCTCGACGCTGGCCATGGCCAGGAAGGTGCGGTTGGACCGGTCGAGCAGGTAGGAGAAGTAGTACTCCTCGGCGATGTCGCTGGCCTGGGCCACCATCACCTTGTGGGTGACGTGCCCCTTGATGTCCAGCCCGAGGATGTCCTGGGCGCGCGCCTTGGCGTCCTCCGCGTTGTCGGCCAGCTTGACGCCGCCCGCCTTGCCTCGCCCGCCGGTCTTGACCTGCGCCTTGACGACGACGGTCTGCCCGATCTCGCGGGCGATCGCCTCGGCCTGCTCGGGTGTCTCGGCGACGCCGCCGGGGAGCACGGGCACGCCGTGCGAGGCCAGCAGGTCACGCGCCTGGTACTCGAAGAGATCCACGGACAGGCACCGTAGCCCCCGTGAAACCGGCCCGCCGAACCGGCGGTGGGTGCCGTGCGCGGGGTCACACGCTCCCGGGTGGGCCTCCCGGCCGGGCCCGCAGGTCAGGCGCGCCGCAGCGCTGCGACGACGTCGTCGGGCGGGGTGCCGTCGGGGAACCGGAGGACGCCGGCGGGCGGCTCGCCGTCGTCGCCGAGGACGAAGACGGTCACGTCGTCGGCGCCGTCGCCGGCCAGCCGGCCGAGCAGCCCGGCGAGCAGCCGGGGGGACGCGCCGGCGAGGCCGACGGCGTCGGCGTCCTCCTGGACGACGGTGGCGGCCAGCCGGTCCGGCGACGCGGGGACGCCGGTGAGGACGACCTCGGCCCCGGCGTCGCGCAGCGCCCGCGCGAGCGCGACCGCCCGCGGGTCGTCCTGCCCGTCCGGGCCGGCGACGACGACGCGCAGCCGCTCGGCCGGGGTCACGCGGCGGCGCGGCGCAGCCGCCAGGCCAGCACGGTGAGCAGCGCGTAGCCCAGGCCGGCGGCGAGCAGGCCGGCGCCGGGGACCGTCCACTCGAGGTCGTCGGAGGTGACGGCGTCGCGCAGGCCCGCGAGGGCGGCGGCGAGCACGGTCACCGCGACGGCCAGCAGGCCGCCGACGGCGGCCAGCCGCGGGCGCAGCGAGGGCGCGAGCACCGAGGCGAGGACGACGGCGCCGGCGAGCAGCAGGCCGCCGAGGAGGGCGAGGCCGGGCCGCTCGAGCAGCGCCTGCGGCCCCTGCTGCTCGACGACGACCTCGAGGCCGGTGGAGGGGTCGTCGACGAGCCGGTCGGGGACGTCGGCGGCGGGCAGCGCCAGGCACAGCACGGTGAGGACGCCGAGCAGCACCGCGGCGCCGGCGAGCCCGGGGCGGGCGGGGTCGAGCGCGCCGCGGTCCTCCATGACGGTGCGGCCCCACGACGCGGCGGCGAGGGCGCCGGCGAGCACGGTCAGGGCGAGCGCGGCGACCGAGAGCCACCAGCCGGCGCCGGTGGTCACGGAGCTGGTGAGCACCCGCTCCCCCGCGAGCACCTCGATGCCCGGGCGCACGGTGGAGCTGCTGCCGCGGTAGACCTCGATGAGCAGCGAGCCCAGGGCCAGCGCGCCGCCGACCCCGGCGTAGGCCAGCCCCAGGCGCGGCACGCGGCCCGCAGCGAGGCCCGCACCGACGGCGATCGACGCCACCGGGACGAGCAGGCCCACGAGGACGGCGCCGAGGCCGCGGCCGAGGACGAGCTCCTGCCCGCCGACGACGAGGTAGGTCGGGAACAGCGCGGCGATCCCGGCCAGGCCGGCCAGCACGAGCGCGACACCGGCGGCGCGGGCGACCGGCGGGACGTCGCCGACCACCAGCCCGTCGGCGGGGACGGGGGCGGCGGGGGTGCGCGGCGTCCGGCGGTCCCCGGCGGGCCGGTTGCCGGTGCCGCGCCGTCCGGGGCCGGCGGCGGAGGCGGCGCGCCGGGCGGTGGCGCCGCGCGTGCGGTCGTCACGGGCGGAGCGGTCGCGGCCGGCCACGGTTCCCCCTTCGTCGCGATCCGATCGTCGCCCTGTGATCGTCGCGGTCGTGTCATCGCGTCTTCGTCGAGATGTGTTGCGATCCGGCCTCGATCTCGTCGAGACGCGGCGCTCGTCGTGTGACCGTGGCCACACACGGGCATTACCGTCAGGTGAACGGAGCACAGCAGTGGCGCTCCGGCCGCCGACGGGACCCAGGTCCCTGGACCAGGCCGGTGGCCGACAGACGGGAGGACCTGTCCATGCGCACGACCGGCTATCGGGGGCCCGGTCCAGAGTCGCACACGGGCGAGGTCTCCTCCGGGACGCCACGGGGCGTGCTGCGGGCACTGGCGACGCCGGCCACGGTGACCGGCGGCATCGCCGAGCTGGCCTGGGTCGGCGCCCACGTGCTCATGTACCCGCTCGGCACGCGCACCGAGGCGCTGCGTCCCGACGTCCGCTGCCGCCCGGGCGAGCAGTCGCCGTCGGTCCGGGCCCTGTTCGCCGCCGACCCCCTGGCCGCCCGCATCCCGGTGCTGCTGGTGCACGGCCTGGTCGACAACCGCTCGATCTTCACCCTGATGCGCCGCGGCCTGCGCCGGCGCGGCTTCGCGCAGGTGTGCACCTGGAACTACAGCCCGCTCCTCGGCGACGTGGCCGAGGGCGCCCGTGACCTCGGCGAGCACGTCGAGCGGATCTGTGCGCAGACCGGGCACGACCGGGTGCACGTCGTCGGGCACAGCCTGGGCGGCCTCATCGCCCGCCACTACGTCCAGCTGCAGGGGGGCGGGCGGCGCGTGGAGTCGCTGACGACGCTGGGCACCCCGCACGGCGGGTCGGTGCTGGCCCACCTGCTGCCGACGCCGATGGTCCGCCAGCTCCGCCCGGGGTCGGCGGTGCTCGAGGAGCTCGCCGCGCCCGCGCCGCACTGGGACACTCGGATGACCGCCGTCTACAGCGACCTCGACCAGCTGGTCATCCCCACGCGCAACGGCCGGTGCGACCACCCCGACCTGCGGGCGCGCAACGTGCTCGTGCGGGGCCTCGGGCACATGACGCTGCCGTTCTCCCGGGTCGTCGTCGACGAGGTCGCGGCCACCCTCGCCGGCCTGCGCCCCGTCGCGACGCCGATGGACGTCCCGGCCGCCGTCGCCTGACCGGTCACCCTCGGGAGACATGGCGACACGCAACGTCGCCTACCGCGGTACGGACTGACGGAACGTTACGGTCCGATCACGGCGCCGGTACCCACCGGCGGGCGCCCACCGGGCGCCTCCACCGCCGTCGCTCCCCCGACGGACCGCTGCACCTCGTGGTCCCGGGAGCGGAGACGAAGGGGATCTGCGTGACCGCGCTCCTCGAGCCTGCCGCCGGCCGCGCGTCGGCCGAGCTGGAGGCGACCGGCCGCATCCCGGGCCTGCGCCCGGTGGCCGCGGTGCCGCCGCCGCGGACGGCGTCCGTCCCGGCCGTGTCCCCCGCGACCGCCTCCGCTCCTGCCGTTCCCGCCCCGGCCGCGCCAGCAGCCGCTCCCGCCACCGCGGCGCCGGCCGCCGAGCCCGCTGCTGGGCCCGCCCGGTCCGCCGAGCCGGCCGCTCGCCTCGTCGTCCGCCGTCCTCCCGGCCGCCGCGGCGGCATGTGGCTCGGCGCGCTGGTCGCCGGTGCGCTCGTGGCCGCCGTCCCGACCTTCACCGGCAACGAGCCGCAGCCGGTCACCGCGAGCGCCGCCGACTACGGCCTGGGCGCCGCCGACATCGGCTTCTCCGGCGGCCTCGACGAGGCCGGCGCCCGCCGCGGGATCACCGAGGCCGAGGCCGCCGTCCGGCTGTCCGAGCTGGCCGCCTCCCGCGCGGCCCGCGAGCCGGAGACCGTGCTGCCGACGTCGGGCCGGATGACCACCTGCTTCTGCCAGCGCTGGGGCTCCATGCACTGGGGCCTCGACCTCGCCGCCCCGCTGGGCACGCCGATCTACTCGGCCACCGACGGCGTGGTGCTGCGTGCCGGGCGCGCGTCCGGCTACGGCAACGCCGTCTACATCCAGGACGCCGACGGCAACGTGCACATCTACGGGCACATGCGCTACTACGACGTCTCGGCCGGCGACATCGTGCACGCCGGCGACCAGATTGCGAAGGTCGGCAACGAGGGCCAGTCGACCGGGCCGCACCTGCACTACGAGATCCACCGCGGCGGCATGACCGGCCGCCCGATCGATCCCGAGGAGTGGCTCGCCGACCGCGGCGTCGCCATCTGACCCGGAGTGCCGGCGTTCCTCGCGGATCGCCGGTCCTGCAGCACCCGCAACGCCCCGGGAACACCGGCAATCCGCTGTTCCTGGGTCGTTGCCCGTGGCACTCCTGCGGTGCCGTTGCCGCTCTCGCGGCCTCGCACCACCGCACGAGCGTGGCCAGGACCGCAGGAGCCCCGCGGGCGTGCGGCCGCGGGACCCGTTGCCGGTGTTCCTCGCGGATCGCCGGCCCTGCAGCACCCGCAACGCCCCAGGAACGCCGGCACTGCGCCGCTCCTGGGGCGTTGCCCGCGCCCCCGGGGCCCCGCAGGACCCCGGGAGGACGAGGGACACCCCAGGAGGTGCGGCGGACGCCCGCCGCTAGAGCTTGACGAGCGGGGCGTAGCGCAGGACGAGGCGCTTGGTGCCGCCGGAGCCGAAGTCGACCGTGGCCTGCGCCTTCTCCCCCACGCCGTTGACCTCGACGACGGTGCCCAGGCCGAACGCGTCGTGGCTGACCCGGTCGCCGACCTCCACGGAGATCACCGCACGATTGCCGCGACCGCCCCGCAGGCCGCCGGTGGACAGCCCCGTGGCAGCCACCCGCTGCTGCGCGGACCCGGTGCTCGGCGCCGGCGTCGGGTCGGTGCGCGCCCAGTGGACGGTGTCGCCCGGCAGCTCGTCGAGGAACCGCGACGGCGGGTTGTAGGCCGGCTGGCCCCAGCTAATGCGCACCGTGGCGCGGGAGAGGAACAGCCGCTGCTGCGCCCGCGTGATGCCCACGTAGGCCAGCCGGCGCTCCTCCTCCAGCTCCTTGGGGTCGCCGAGCGCGCGCAGGTGCGGGAAGACGCCGTCCTCCAGCGCGGTGAGGAAGACGACCGGGAACTCCAGGCCCTTGGCGGTGTGCAGCGTCATCAGCGTGACGACGCCGGCCTCGTCGCCGGTGACGGGCACCTGGTCGGCGTCGGCCACCAGCGAGACCTGCTCGAGGAAGTCGGTGACCGTGCCGCCGGGGTTGGTGGCCTCGAACTCGGCGGCCACCGAGATGAGCTCGTTGAGGTTGTCGACGCGGCCCTCGTCCTGCGGGTCGGTGCTGGCCTCGAGCTCGGCGAGGTAGCCGGTGCGGTCGAGGATGCTCTCCAGCAACGCGGCCGGCCCGGAGCCGGTCTCCACGAGCTGCTCGAACTCCTCCAGCAGCGTCACGAACTCCTGCAGCGCCTTGAGCGAGCGCGGCGCCAGGGTGGTGATCTCCCCGCACCGGCGCAGCGCCGTCGCGAACGCGATCCGCTCCCGGTCGGCGAACTGCTCGACGCAGGACTCCGCCTTGTCGCCGATGCCGCGCTTGGGCGTGTTGATCACGCGGCGCAGGCTGACGACGTCGGCCGGGTTGGCGACCACCTTCAAGTAGGCCAGCGCGTCGCGGACCTCCTTGCGCTCGTAGAAGCGCACCCCGCCGACGACCTTGTAGGGCATGCCGACGCGGATGAACACCTCCTCGAACACCCGGGAGGCGTTGTTGGTCCGGTAGAAGACGGCGATGTCGGCGGGCCGGGCCTTCCCCTCGTCGACCAGCGCGTCGATCTGCTCGGCGACCCAGGCGGCCTCGTCGTGCTCGTTCTCGGCGACGTAGCCCTCGATCAGCTCGCCGTCACCGGCGTCGGTCCACAGGTTCTTGGGACGGCGGCCGGTGTTCTTCGCGATGACGGTGTTCGCGGCCTTGAGGATGCGCTGCGTGGAGCGGTAGTTCTGCTCCAGCAGGATCGTGGTGGCCTGCGGGTAGTCGCGCTCGAACTCGTCGATGTTGCGGATCGTGGCGCCGCGGAAGGCGTAGATCGACTGGTCGGCGTCACCGACGACGCACAGCTCGCCGGGCGGGACCGGCCCCTCCCCCGTGCCGACCAGCTCGCGCACCAGGACGTACTGGGCGTGGTTGGTGTCCTGGTACTCGTCGACCAGGACGTGCCGGAACCGGCGCCGGTAGTGCTCGGCGACGTCGGGGAAGGCCTGCAGCAGGTTGACCGTCGTCATGATCAGGTCGTCGAAGTCCAGCGCGTGCGCCTCGCGCAGCCGCCGCTGGTAGAGCGTGTAGGCCTCCTTGAGCACCTTCTCCGGCGCCGTCTGGGGGTCGAACGACTCCTCGTCGACGAGCTCGTTCTTCAGGTTCGACACCTGGGCGGTGAGGCTGCGGCCGGGGTAGCGCTTGGCGTCGAGGTCGAGGTCGCGCGCGACCATCGTCATGAGCCGGACCGAGTCGCCCTGGTCGTAGATCGTGAACGACGACTTGAGGCCGAGCTTGGCCGCCTCGGCGCGCAGGATGCGCACGCACATCGAGTGGAACGTGGACACCCACATGGCGCGGGCGCGCGGCCCGACGAGCTGGGCCACCCGCTCCTTCATCTCACCGGCGGCCTTGTTGGTGAACGTGATCGCCAGGACCTCGCCGGGCTGCACGCCGCGCGCGCCGAGGAGGTAGGCGATGCGGTGGGCCAGCACGCGGGTCTTGCCCGATCCGGCGCCGGCCACGATGAGCAGCGGGCCGCCCTCGTGGACGACGGCCTGGCGCTGGGGACCGTTGAGTCCGGCCAGCATGCGGTCCAGTTCCCGGCCGGCCGAGCCGGGAGCGGAACGCTGGAGCGCGGCGGTTCCGGGGAGGGCCTGCTGCACGCTGCTCATAGCCACACCACTGTAGTTCGACCGGGTGACGGTCCCGGCCGCCGTCGGACCCCCTGGGGACGGGGACCGGCGTGTGTCACACTCGACGACGTGCTGCTCGCCACCGTCAGCTTTTACTACGGGCACCGGGTTCCGGTGTCCGTAGCCGCTGGCTGAGCAGCCGCCGCGACGAACGCCCCGGGCCCGAGGAGCCCGGGGCGTCTCTCGTTCCCGGGCCCGGAGGCTCCCGCCCCGCCAGGAGACCGAGATGAACGCCACCAGCACCCCCGCCGACGAGCGCATCGCCGAGCTGCGCGGGGAGATCGACGCCTGCGACGCCGAGCTCATCCGGCTCGTGCAGCGCCGCCTCGCCGTGTCGCAGGAGATCGGGCAGCTGCGCCGGGACTCCGGCGGCACCCGGCTCTCGCTCGCCCGCGAGCAGCAGGTCATCGCCCGCTTCCAGGACGCCCTGGGTGCCGACGGCGCCGCGCTCGGGATGATGCTGCTCCGCCAGGGGCGCGGCCGCCTCTAGCGCCGGTGTCACGGATCGGCCGGCTGCGTCGTCCGGAGGGCATGCCCCGACGAGAGGACGCCGCCGTGACCGGGACCCGCACCGCCCGCATCCCGCTCGACCCGCCGCGCACGCTGCTCACCCGCGTCGTGGACCTGTACTCGCGCCGCCGGTACGGCGCGCGCCTGCAGCCCGCCGCCGCGATGGGCCACCACCCGCGCCTGCTGCTCACCGAGCTGCGGCACGAGCAGGCCCTCGCCCGGTGGGACCGGCTCGACCCGACGCTCAAGGCGCTGGCCGTCATGTCGTCGGCGGTCACCATCGGCTGCTCGTGGTGCGTGGACTTCGGGTACTGGGTGAGCACGCAGGACGGCGTCGACCCGGCCAAGGTGCGCGCCGTGCCCTCGTGGCGCACGAGCGACGCGCTCACCGACCGCGAAGGGCGGGTCGTCGAGTACGCCGAGGCGATGAGCACCACGCCGCCCGGCGTCACCGACGGGATGGTGGAGGCGCTGCGACGCGAGCTGGGCGAGGCGGCGCTGGTCGAGCTGACGATGATGGTCGCCGTGGAGAACAGCCGGTCGCGGTTCAACGCCGCGATGGGGCTGCACAGCCAGGGCTTCCGCGATCGCTGCGACGTCCCGGCCGGGACGTGACCGACCCGCTGCCGCCGTTCGACGCCGCCCGGCGGCTGCTGTTCGGCGTCGCCTACCAGATGCTGGGCAGCGTCGCCGACGCCGAGGACACCGTGCAGGACGCCTGGCTGCGCTGGTCGGCGGCCGACCGGGGCGACGTCGCCGACCCGCGCGCCTGGCTGGTGCGGACGACGACCCGCCTGGCGCTCGACCGGCTGACCTCCGCCCGGGCCCGCCGCGAGACCTACGTCGGCCCGTGGCTGCCCGAGCCGCTGCTCACCGGCGGGGCGCTTCCCTCCACGGGGTCCGCCACGGCGCCCGACCCGGCCGACGAGGTGGCGCTCGGCGAGCAGGTGTCGCTGGCGCTGCTCGTCGTCCTGGAGACGCTCTCCCCCGCCGAGCGGGCCGTCTTCGTGCTCCGCGAGGTGTTCGGCCTGCCGGCGGCCGAGGTGGCCGCGGCGCTCGGCCGCTCGGAGGCCGCCGTCCGGCAGCTCGCCCACCGGGCACGCGAGCACGTCGAGGCCCGGCGCCCCCGGTTCGACGCCGACCGCCGCGCCCACCGCGAGGTGACCGAGCGCTTCCTCGCCGCGTGCCTCGGGGGCGACGTCGGCGCGCTGCTGGCGGCCCTCGCCCCCGGCGCCGTGCTGGTCACGGACGGCGGCGGGCGGTCCAAGGCGGCGCTGCGGCCGATCACCGGCGGGGACAAGGTGGCCCGCTTCCTGGCCGCGGTCGCCTCCGGCGGGGCGGCGCTGCCCGGGCTGCGGATGGAGCTGGCCGACGTCAACGGCCTGCCGGGCGTGGCGGCGTGGACCGACGGCGGGCCGTTCGTGGCGGTGTCGCTGGGCGTCGCCGACGGGCTCGTGCAGCAGGTCCTCGTGGTGCTCAACCCCGACAAGCTGTCCGGACTGGGGGCCGGTGCGGCCCCCGCATAGGCTCCGCCGGTGACCGCACCGCCGCCCCGCAGGCCCGCCGAGCACGTCGAGCGCGCCCTCTGCGTGCTCGCCCACCCCGACGACGTCGACTTCGGCAGCGCCGGGACGGTGGCCACCTGGGCCGCCGCGGGCACCGAGGTGACCTACCTGATCGTCACCGACGGCGACGCCGGCGGCTTCGACGACACCCCGCGCGACCGGATGGGCCCGCTGCGCCGCGAGGAGCAGACGGCGGCGGCCAAGGCGGTCGGCGTCACCGACGTCCGCTTCCTCGGCTACCCCGACGGCCGGCTCGAGCTGACCCTCGACCTGCGCCGCGACATCTCCCGGGTGATCCGGCAGGTGCGGCCGCAGCGGGTGCTCACCAGCTCGCCCGAGCGGTACTACGAGCGGATCGGCGCCAGCCACCCCGACCACATGACGGTGGGCGAGTCGACGCTGCGCGCCGTCTACCCCGACGCCCGCAACCCGTTCGCCTTCCCCGAGCTGCTGGGCGAGGAGGGGCTGGAGGCGTGGACGGTGTCGGAGGTGTGGCTGGGCGCCAGCCCGCGCGCCGACCACGCCGTCGACGTGACCGACGTCGTCGAGCTCAAGTTCGCGGCGCTCAAGAGCCACGTGTCGCAGGTCGGCCACCTCGACGACCTGGAGGCCTTCGTCACCGGGTGGATGGCGCAGAATGCCCGCACGCACGGCCTCCCGGACGGCCGGCTCGCCGAGACCTTCCACGTGGTGCACACCGCCTGAGGACGCGGACGGGGCCGGCCCCCGGAGGAGCCGGCCCCGCAGCGATCAGGGATCAGGCGACAGCGCCGTGGGAGTGGTCCAGCCCGCCGCCTCCGTCCTCCGCGAAGGTGCCCTGCGGACCGGCCGGCGCCGGCAGCGTGAACGGCCGGCCCGGGACCTGCTTGCCGACGACGCCGTTCACGCTCTCCGTGGAGTAGGCGAACGTGAGCATCGCGAAGGCGATCAGGTCGCTGTTGACGTCGAGCGCGAACCAGTCGAGGTTCTCGAACGTGTCACAGGCCTCGTGGTAGCACGGGTCGAACTGCTCCCCGGCCGTGCCGCCCCAGATGGCCGCCTGCTCCTCGGTCTTGATGACCTCGGCCCCGGTGAACAGGCCGCTCGACGGGATGCCCTCGGCGATGAACGCCTCGTAGTCGCTCCGGCCCGAGAACTCGGTGTCGTCGTAGGGCTGCCCGATCGCCGTGTAGTACGACTCGTAGACGTCCTCGATGGCCGCCGAGCCCGGCGGGACGGGGACCGGAGCCGGGAACGTCGACTCGTCGGCGTCGTAGACCATGAAGACGTAGTTCGGCGAGCCGACCATGTCGTAGTTCATGTACAGCGCGATCCGGTCCCGCTCGGCCTCCGGCAGGCCCGCGACGTAGTCGGCCGACCCCACCAGGCCCTGCTCCTCCGCGGCCCACCAGGCGAACCGCAGCGTGTTCTCGGGGCGGAGGTTGGCCATCATCAGCGCCGTCTCGAGGAGCGCGGCCGAGCCGGAACCGTTGTCGTTGATGCCCGGCCCCTCGATCACGCTGTCGAGGTGGGCCCCGGCCATGACCACGTTGTCCGTGTTCTTCCCGGGCAGCTCGGCGATGACGTTGTGGTCGGTCCGGGTCTCGGCGGGCAGGACCTCCACGAAGGCGGTCGCCCCCTCCTCGGCCAGGGCGAGACCGTCCGCGAAGCTGGCGCCGACGACCGGGATGCCGTGGGTGACCGGCCCGGGCGCACCCGGGATCGGCTCGTCCACGCTCGTGGCGTCGGCGACGACCAGCTCTTCCCGCTCCGGGGTGTTGCCCTGGTTGAAGACGATCACGGCCTCGGCGCCGGCCTGCTCCGCGTAGTAGGCCTTGGTGCCGAAGAAGCACGTCCCGCGCTGGACGAGCGCGATGTCGGCGTCGCCGCTCCAGTCGACCCCGGCGAAGTCCTCCGGCTCGCACCCGCTGGTGGAGACCGCGTCCTCGCCCGTCTCCAAGCTGATGTCGATCGGGACGACCTGGCCCTCCACCTCACCGGACCCGCTGCCGGTGAAGACGCCGGTCTCGTACTCGGCCTGGACCGGGGTGAGCTGCCGCAGGACGGCGGGGAAGTTGAAGGTGATCTCGACCGGGTCGAGGGTGACCTCGTAGCCCGCCTCCTCGAGCAGCCCCGAGACGTACTCGACGCTGTCCGCGTACCCGTCGGTGCCGGCGGCCCGGGTGCCCGGGTAGACCGGGTCGGTGCTGTTGTCGGCGATCTTCTGGAGCTCCTCCATGTGCTCGAGGACGCCGCCGACCGTCACGCAGTGCAGCAGCTTCTCGTAGGTGTTGTTGCTGCGGTTCTCGCACCCACCACCGTGGCCTCCACCGTGGCCTCCACCGTGGCCGCCACCGCCGCCCGGGGCCGCGACCGCGGCGGTCGCCGGCAGCGTCAACGCCACCAGCAGCCCTCCCGCGCCCGCCGCCAGGGCCCTGGTGCCGGTCCTCGTGGATCTCGTTCGGCGATCTGCCATCCCGTGTCCCCTCGTCGGGCCCGCCGGCGTGGTGGCCGGCGGGCGCGTACCGGTCCCCCGATCGGGTGAGGATGGCCCGGCGCCCAGGGGACGTACAGGGAACGCCCAGGATCCGTGTGATCCAGGACACACACTCCGGCGGGACGTGACTCCTCGTGGGCGGACGGAGACGTTCCGGTTTCCTCGTCCTCCCGGCCTGGGAGCGCGTCCCCCGTGGTCGCCAGGTGACGTTCCGCAGCGGGCACGCGCCCCCGAAACGGGGCCGACACGGGCGGCACGGGGCCGCAACACGGGGTCCGTAGACCGGCGGGGACCGACCGCCCGCAGCACCCGGAGGACCCCGTGAGCGACATCCCGCAGCAGCCGACCGGCCCGGATCCCGCGACCGCCGCGGCCGTCGTGGAGCGCGCCCTCGGCCGGCGGGCCTTCGTCCAGGCGGCGCTCGCCACCGCCGCCCTCGGCGCCGGACTCGCCGCGGCCGGGCCGGCGAGCGCGACGCCGGGCGGGCGGAGCCGGCTGCCCGGAGAGGTCCTGCAGCCGGGACGCGGACCGGTGGACGGCGACGTCTACCTGCCCTCCCGGGTCGAGGAGGTCCTCTGGGGATACCTCCCGCGCACCACCGACGCGCCGGTCCTCCGGGTCGCCTCCGGCCGCACCGTCACGGTGGACACCGTGAGCCACGAGGGCATCCTCGAGGACCAGGGCCGCGACCCGGTCGGCTGGTTCGCGGCGCGGGGTGTGCCACGTGACCAGGTCCTCGACGACGCGGTGGCCATCGCCGCGGGATACGCCCGTCACCCCCGCGACTTCGACGCCGACGGCCCGCACGTCGTCACGGGGCCCGTGTACGTGGAGGGCGCCCGGCCCGGCGACGTCCTCAAGATCGAGCCGCTCACGGCCCTGCCGCGGGTCCCCTACGGCGTCGTCTCCAGCCGCCACGGCAAGGGCGCGCTCGCCCGGCAGCTGGCCACCCCGGCGGGCGGGATCACCGAGGCGGAGGTCATGCCGCCGGTCGGGACCGACGGACGCGCCACCGGGGACCCGACCCGCTACGGCAACGTCTCGGTGTTCACCCCCGTCGCCCGGGGACGGGGTGGGGTCCTCCGGGCGTCGCTGCCGGTGGGCACCGGCGGGAACCGGGTCTCCTGGCCGGTCGACTGCTTCCCCGGGCTCATGGCGGTGGCCACCGTCGCGGACGCGCCCGCGCCGAACGACCCGCTGGTCAACTCCATCCCGCCGACGCGAGGCGGCGGGAACATCGACATCCGGCGGCTCACCGTCGGCTCGGCGTTCTACGTGCCGGTGGTCGCCGAGGGCGCGTTGTTCTCCGTCGGCGACCCGCACATGTCGATGGGCCACGGCGAGGTCGCGCTCACCGCGCTGGAGGGGTCACTGCGGCTGACCTTCCGGCTGACCGTCTGCCGGCCGGGCTCCGGGGACGCGCCGTCGGTGGCCTTCCGGTACCCCTTCGGCGAGAGCCCCGACGCCTGGCTGCCCATCGGCCTGTCCGACCCCGACGGCTACCGGGACGGGCAGTTCGTCGACCTCGACGTCGCCGCCCGCCGCGCGGTCGTCAACGCCCTCGACTTCCTCGAGCACGACCGGGGGATGGACCGGTCGGTGGCGTACGCGTACCTCTCGGCGGCCGCGGACTTCGAGGTGTCCCAGGTCGTCGACCGCACCGTGGGCGTCCACGGCGTCATCTACAAGGACCACTTCGCCTGACGCCGCGGGGCCCGCGCACCCGGGGCGTCCGGGTGCGCGGGTCCCGCCCGTCAGAGCAGGCGGTTGGTGGCGGCCCAGCGGGTGAGCTCGTTGCGGTTGGACAGCTGGAGCTTGCGCAGCACGTTCGAGGCGTGCGACTCCACCGTCTTCACCGAGATGAACAGCCGTGAGCCGATCTCCCGGTAGGTGTAGCCGCGGGCGAGCAGCTGCATGACCTCGCGCTCCCGCGCGCTGAGCAGGTCCAGGCCGGGGTCGGTGGCCGGGTCCTCCGGCTGCGGGGCCGACGGCGAGCTGGCGGCGAAGGCGTCGAGCACGAACCCGGCCAGCCGGGGGCTGAAGACGACGTCGCCGTCGGCCACGCGCTGCACCGCGGACACCAGGTCGGGGCCGGAGATGGTCTTCGTGACGTATCCCCGGGCGCCCGCGCGGATCACCGCGATGACGTCCTCGGCGGCGTCGGACACCGACAGCGCCAGCCAGCGCACGTCCGGCAGCTCGCCGCGCAGCGCCTCGAGCACCGCGCGCCCACCACCACCGGGCAGGTGGACGTCGAGCAGCACGACGTCGGGCGCCGCGGCGCGGATGCCGGCGATCGCCGAGTCGGCGTCGGCGGCCTCGCCGACGACCGTGACCGAGTCGCCGAGCTCGTGCCGGACGCCGGCCCGGACCATCGCGTGGTCGTCGACGAGGTAGACCCGGACGGTCACGCGGCGGCCTCGCGCGGCAGCACGAGCTCGACCTCGGTGCCCTCACCGGGCGCGGACCGCACGGTCGCCGTGCCGCCCAGCCGAGTGATCCGCCCGGTGACCGAGTCGCGCAGCCCGCGCCGGTCGACCGGGACGGCGGCCGGGTCGAAGCCGGCGCCGCGGTCGCGGACGAACACCGACACCTGACCCGCCGTGACCTCGGTGTAGAGGTCGGCGGAGGTCACGCCGGAGTGCTTCGCCGCGTTGACCAGCGCCTCGCGGGTGGCGGCCCCGAGGGCGGCGAGGGCGTCGTCGACGGGCGCGTCACCCACGACGACGGGGTCGACGGTGAGCGCGTGGTCGCCCTCCACCTCGGTGATCATCTCCGAGACCAGCGCCGCCCAGGTGCCGCCGGCCGCCGTCCGCGGCTCGTACAGCCACGTGCGCAGCTCGCGCTCCTGGCTGCGGGCGAGACGGGCGACGGCCTGCTGGTCGTCGGCGTGCCGCTGGATCAGCGCGAGGGTCTGCAGCACCGAGTCGTGCAGGTGCGCGGCGACGGCGGCCCGCTCCTCCGAGCGGATGCGGGCGGTGCGCTCGTCCTCGCGGGAGTCCAGCAGCCGGCGCCAGAACGGGGCGGTGGCCAGCAGGATGCCGGCGAGGATGACGACCGTCGCGACGAAGCCGTTGCGCGCGTTGGCCAGCTGCCCGGTGGTGGCCAGCAGGAGCACCAGCCCGAGCGCGGCGAGCGCGGCGCCACCGGCGAGCACCCAGCGGACGCCGGGGCGGGTGAGCGTCCGGTCGGTGTCCAGCTGCCGCCAGATGACCGCCAGGCCGCCGCCGACCAGCAGCAGCGGCGCGATGAGGTCGTTGTTGCCCCAGGTGGCGAGGTTGGTGACCAGCACCAGGGCGCCGAGGCCGACGAACGCGAGCCCCAGCGTCTGCCGCCGGCTGGGCTGCGCGGCCTGCGCCGGGTCCACCTCGCCGAGCGGCACGAAGAACCACAGCAGGACGTAGGCGACGACGCCGATGCCGGTCATCGCCAGCGCCACGAACAGGGCGCGCACCACCAGCGGGTCCGCGCGCAGGTGGTGCGCGGTGCCGGCGGCGACGCCGGCGAGCATGCGGCCCGACCGGGGCCGGACCAGCGGCGGCCGCTCGGGCTGCGCGGGCGCCGCCGGGGACACCGTCAGCAGCGGTGCCGGCGCGGCGGCCGGGTCCGGCGCGGGGGTCGGTACCGGCGCCGGGGCCGGCACGCCGGCCGGTGGCTGCGCGGCGGCCGCGGCCGGCACGCCCGCCGGCGGCTGCACACCGACCGGGAGCCCGCCCACGGAGGTCGGCACGGTCCTCGTCACGGTGCGATCGTCGCACCGCGCGGGCCGCTCCCGGTACCGGGAAGACCCCGGACGGGCAGGACCAGGGTCGGATGGGGGCCTTCCCCGATGCCCCGCGGACGGCCCGCTGGGCACGCTCTGTGCCATGACCGCCGCATCCCCTCCTCCCCCCGCTCCCCCCGTCGAACCACCACCGGTCCGGCCCGCCCTCCGGCGCAGCCGCACCGACAAGTACGCCGGCGGTGTCGCCGGCGGGCTGGCCCAGTACAGCGGCGTCGACCCGCTGCTGTGGCGGGTCGGCTTCGTCGCCCTCACCCTGGCCGGTGGCACCGGCATCGCGATCTACCTGCTGCTGTGGCTGCTCATGCCGGCCGGCCCGAGGCACACCGACGGCGCGCCCGCCGCCCCGCCGGGGCCGCGCTCCCCCGTCGCCGGGATCACCGTCGCCGGACTGCTCATCGTCGTCGGCCTGATGGTGCTGGTCACCCGCTACACGCCCCTCGACCTGGGCCCGCGGGGCTTCCTCGCCGGGGCGCTGCTCGTGGTGGGACTCGGCCTGGTCGCCTCGGCCTTCGTCCGCAACCGCGCTCCGCGCGGCGGGCTCATCGCGCTCGGCTCGGTGCTCACCCTCGCGCTGCTGTTCACCTCGTCGGTGTCGGCCTGGCACGACGGCGAGGGCCCGCGCGGCGGCGTCGGCGACCGTTCCTACGAGCCGTCGACCGTGGCCCAGATCCGGCCCGAGTACGCGCTCGGTGCCGGCAACCTCGAGCTCGACCTGTCCGAGATCGACGTCGACGACATCCGGCAGACCGTCGACATCGCCATCGACCACGGCGCCGGCGACCTCGAGATCACGGTGCCCGAGGACGCCGACGTCCGGGTGGTCCTCGACCAGGGGATCGGCGACGTGGACATTTTCGACCAGAGCGACGGCGGCTTCTTCCCCGCCGAGGACGAGGACGACAGCGACGCCCGTCCCGAGTTCGTCCTGACCATCGAGCACGGCGTCGGAAACGTGGAGGTGTCCCGTGCCTGACTACAGCGAGTTCCCCACCACCCCGACCGGCTGGCAGGAGCGGGCGCTGGCCGAGGACTGGCAGCACCACACCGCGAGCCTCCTGCCCGTCGAGGAGCCGCCGCGCCGGCGCCGTCCCGACCTGGTGGCCCTGGTGCCCGGCGTCGCCTTCGTCCTCCTGGCGCTGACCTTCCTCGCCGGGGTCACCCTGCCGCTGGAGTTCCTCGCCGACGGCGGCCTGCTGTGGCTGCTGCTGGTCGGCGCGGGGGTCCTGCTCCTGGTGAGCGAGCTGCGGAAGGCGCGCCGGAGGCGCTGACCGACAGGGGGACGGTGGTCACGAGGGCCCGGGGAGCTGCTGCTCCCCGGGCCCTCCGCCGTGTCGGGGCGCTGCGACCCGGGGCCTCCTCGTCAGGCGGTCACGCGCGCGACGAAGTCCAGCGCCCGCCCGAACAGCAGCTCCGTGGCAGCCGGGTCGTACTCGCCCGACAGGCCCGCGTCGGTGAACAGGTGGCCCGCGGTGTCGTAGGTGCACACCTCGAGCTCCGCGCCGGCCGCCTCGACGTCGGCCGCGAAGGCCGCGTCCCACTCCGGCGACGCGAGCGGGTCCCCCGTCGCCCGGTGCAGCTGGGCCGGGAGGCCGGCGGGCCAGCCGGCGGCCCCGAGCACCGCCATCGGCAGCGCGCCGGAGAACAGCAGGACACCGCCGCACCGCCGCCGGGTGGCTACGTGCTCGGCCATCCCGGCGCCGTTGGAGAAACCGGCGGCCACGAACCCGTCGGGCAGGTGGCGCACGGCGTCCTCCGCCCGTGCCATCAGCGCCGGGAAGCCGACCTCCTCGACGAAGGCGCCGGCCTCCGCGTAGTCGTCGCCGAAGACCCGGCCGTCGTACTGGTCGACGACGAGGACGTCGTGCCCGGCGGCGCGGAACCGGCCGGCCGCGTCGGTGACGCCCTGCCGGACGCCGAGGACGGAGTGGAAGAGCGCGATCGCTGCCATGCGACGACCCTGCCGCGGGGTCGGTGACACCGTCCTGTCACCGACTCCTGACAGGATCCCGTGCGTGAACCGCACCGACCGGTTGCACGCGCTGACCGAGGAGCTGCGCCGCGCCGGGCCGCGCGGGCGCACCGCCGGGCGGCTGGCGGCCTGGCTGGAGGTGTCGACCCGCACGGTCAAGCGCGACGTCGACGCGCTGCAGCAGGCCGGCGTGCCGATCTGGGCGTCGTCGGGGCCGGGCGGCGGCTACGTGCTCGACGCCGCGGCCACGCTGCCGCCGGTGAACCTGACGCCGGCGCAGGCGGTCGCCGTCGCGGTGGCGCTGGCCGGCGCGGGCGACGCGCCGTTCGCCGCCGACGGCCGGGCGGCGCTGGAGAAGGTGCTCGACGTCCTGGGCCCGGAGGCGCGGGCGGAGGCCGAGCGGCTGGGCGGGCGGGTGTGGGTGCGGTCCGGCGCCGGACGGCCGGACCCGGCGCCGGTGGTCGAGGAGGCGCTGGCCCGCCGTCGCGTCGTCGCCATCACCTACCGGGACCGGGCGGGGACGGCGTCCCGGCGGCGGGTGGAGCCGCACCTGCTCGCCCGCACCGGCGACCGCTGGTACCTGATCGGCTGGTGCCGGGAGCGGGACGCGCCGCGCTGGTTCCGGTGGGACCGGATCGAGGCGGCGTCGCTCACCACCGAGACGGCGCCGGAACGGGACCCCGCCGCCTACGGCACTCCCCCGCCCGACGCCCGCGCCGTCAGGTGAGCGTCACTCCCACTCGATGGTGCCCGGCGGCTTGCTCGTCACGTCGAGGACGACCCGGTTGACCTCGGGCACCTCGTTGGTGATGCGCGTGGAGATCCGGGCGAGCACGTCGTAGGGCAGGCGGGTCCAGTCCGCCGTCATCGCGTCCTCGCTGGACACCGGCCGCAGCACCACCGGGTGGCCGTAGGTGCGCCCGTCGCCCTGCACGCCGACCGAGCGGACGTCGGCCAGCAGCACCACGGGGCACTGCCAGATCTCGGTGTCCAGCTTCGCCGCGCTGAGCTCCTCGCGGGCGATCGCGTCGGCGCGGCGGAGCACGTCGAGCCGCTCGCGGGTCACCTCGCCGACGATGCGGATGCCCAGGCCCGGGCCGGGGAACGGCTGGCGCTGCACGAGCCGGTCGGGCAGGCCGAGCTGCCGGCCCACCTCGCGCACCTCGTCCTTGAACAGCGTGCGCAGCGGCTCGACGAGGGTGAACTGCAGGTCCTCGGGCAGCCCGCCGACGTTGTGGTGGCTCTTGATGTTGGCCGTGCCGGTGCCGCCGCCGGACTCCACGACGTCGGGGTAGAGCGTCCCCTGCACGAGGAAGTCGACGGTCTCGCCGTGCGCCTGCGCGTCGGCGACGACGTCGGTGGCCGCCTGCTCGAACACCCGGATGAACTCGCGCCCGATGACCTTGCGCTTCTGCTCCGGGTCGCTGATCCCGGCCAGCGCGGAGAGGAACTGGTCGCTCGCGTCGACCACCCGCAGGTCGGCGCCGGTGACCTCGGCGAAGTCGCGCTCGATCTGCTCGGTCTCGCCCTGCCGCATGAGCCCGTGGTCGACGTAGACGCAGGTCAGCCGGTCCCCGATGGCCCGCTGCACGAGCGCGGCGGCCACGGCGGAGTCGACGCCGCCGGACAGCGCGCACAGCGCCCGCCGGTCGCCGATCTGCTCGCGGATGCGCTCGACCTGCTCGTCGACGACGTTGCTCATCGTCCAGCTGCGCTCGAGCCCGGCGATGTCGAACAGGAAGTGCTCGAGCACCGTCTGCCCGTGCGCGGTGTGCCGCACCTCGGGGTGGAACTGCACGCCCGCGAGCCGCCGGTCGACGTCCTCGAACGCGGCCACCGGGGCGCCCGTGGAGGTGGCGGTGACGGTGAACCCGGGCGGCGGCGTGCTGACGGCGTCGCCGTGGCTCATCCACACCGACTGCTCCACCGGCAGGTCGCCGAACAGCCGGCCGCCGGTGGTGACGGTCAGCGGGGTGCCGCCGTACTCGCGGTCGCCGGTGTGCGCGACCGTGCCGCCCAGCGACTGGGCCATCGCCTGGAAGCCGTAGCAGATGCCGAAGGCGGGCACGCCGCCCTCGAACAGGGCCGGGTCGACCTGCGGCGCGCCCTCGGCGTAGACGCTCGAGGGGCCGCCGGAGAGCACGATCGCCGCCGGCCGCCGCTCCAGGACCTCCGCCGCCGACACCGACGACGGGACGATCTCGGAGTAGACGCCGGCCTCGCGGATGCGCCGGGCGATGAGCTGGGCGTATTGGGCGCCGAAGTCGACGACGAGGACGGTCGGGAAGTCCATCAGTCGGGTCGACCGCCGATCACGAGGTCCACCCGCTGGAACTCCTTGAGGTCGCGGTAGCCGGTCTTGGCCATCGTGCGGCGCAGCGCGCCGAAGAGGTTGGTGCGGCCGTCGGAGGTCTCGGCCGGCCCGAGCAGCACCTGCTCCAGCGACCCGGCCGCCGGGACCGGCGCCGACGTCCCGCCGCGGGGCAGCCGCGGGTGGGCGGCCACCGAGTCCCACCACACGCCGCCGGCCGGGGCCTCCTTCGCGGCGCGCAGCGGCTCGCCGACCTGGACGGCGTCGGCGCCGCAGGCCAGCGCCCGCGCGATCGCGCCGCTGGTCTCGATCCGGCCGTTGGCGATGACGTGCACGTACCGCCCGCCGGTCTCGTCGAGGTAGTCGCGGCGGGCCGCGGCGGCGTCGGCGATCGCGCTGGCCAGCGGCACGCGCACGCCCATGACGGCGTCGCCGGTGGAGAAGCTGTCGGCCCCGACGCCGACGATCACGCCGGCCGCGCCGGTGCGCATGAGGTGCAGCGCCGTCTGGTAGTTCGCCGCCCCGCCCACGATCACCGGGACGTCGAGGTCGGCGATGAACGACTTGAGGTTCAGCGCGGAGCCCTGCGTGGTCACGTGCTCGGCGGAGACGATCGTGCCCTGGATGACCAGCAGGTCGACCCCGGCGGCGAGCACGGACGGGGCGAGCAGCTCGGTGTGCTGCGGGGAGACGCGCACCGCCGTCGTGACCCCGGCGTCGCGCATCTCCTTGATGCGGGCGCTGATCAGGTCGGGCTTCACCGGCTCGGCGTAGACCTGCTGCAGCAGCGCGATCGGCGGCGGCGCCTCGGCCGCGGCGTCGCGCAGCTGGCGGTAGACCGGCAGCGGGTCGTCGTAGCGGGTCCACAGCCCCTCGGCGTTGAGCACGCCGAGGCCGCCGGCCTGCCCGACGGCGATCGCCGTCGCCGGGCTGACGACGGCGTCGCTGGGGCTGGTGACCAGCGGGATCTCGAACCGGAAGGCGTCGATCTGCCAGGCGGTGGAGACGTCGTCGACGTCGCGGGTGCGGCGGGACGGGACGATGGAGACCTCGTCGAGGTCGTAGCCCCGCCGGGCGAAGCGGTTGAGACCGATCTCGACGGTGTCGCGGCTGGGCATGGGTCAGCGCCCCCGGTAGTTCGGTGCTTCGACCGTCATCTGGATGTCGTGCGGGTGGCTCTCGGTCAGGCCCGCGGCGGTGATGCGGGTGAGCTGGCCGCGCTCCTGCAGGTCGGCCACGGTGGCCGCGCCGGCGTAGCCCATCGACGCCCGCAGGCCGCCGACGAGCTGGTGGGCCACGGTCGCGAGCAGGCCGCGGTAGGGCACCTGGCCCTCGATGCCCTCGGGGACGAGCTTGTCGTCGGAGAGGACGTCGTCGGCGAAGTAGCGGTCGCGGCTGAAGGACTGGTTGCCGCGCTTCTGCATCGCGCCCAGCGACCCCATGCCGCGGTAGGTCTTGAACTGCTTGCCGTTCATGAAGACGAGCTCGCCCGGCGCCTCCTCGACGCCGGCGAACAGCCCGCCGATCATCACCGTGTCCGCACCGGCGACCAGCGCCTTGGCGATGTCGCCGGAGTACTGCAGGCCGCCGTCGGCGATGACCGGCACCCCGGCCGGCTTGCACGCCAGGCTCGCCTCGTAGACGGCGGTGATCTGCGGGACGCCGACGCCCGCGACCACGCGGGTGGTGCAGATCGAGCCCGGGCCGACGCCGACCTTCACGGCGTCCGCGCCCGCGTCGACCAGCGCCTGGGCGCCGGCGCGGGTGGCCACGTTGCCGCCGACGACCTGCACGCCGCCGTCGCCCCCGAAGTCCGTGCGCACCCGGGCGACCATGTCGAGCACGGCGCGCTGGTGGCCGTGCGCGGTGTCGACGACGATCACGTCGACCCCGGCGTCGACCAGCAGGCCGGCCCGCTTGTAGGCGTCCTCGCCGACGCCCAGCGCCGCGCCCACGACGAGGCGGCCGTCGGCGTCCTTGGTGGAGTTCGGGTACTGGTCGCGCTTGACGAAGTCCTTGACCGTGATCAGCCCGCGCAGCCGGCCGGCGTCGTCGATGATCGGCAGCTTCTCGATCTTGTGCTGCGACAGCAGCGCCAGCGCGGTGTCGGCGTCGACCCCGACCGGGGCGGTGACCAGCGGCATCGGCGTCATGACGTCCCGGACGAGCCGGTGCTGGTCGGTCTCGAAGCGCATGTCGCGGTTCGTGACGATGCCGACCAGCACGCCGTCGCCGTCGACGACCGGGGCGCCGGAGATGCGGTAGCGGGCCGACAGCGCGTCGACCTCGGCCAGGGTGTTGTCCGGCGAGCAGGTGACCGGGTTGGTGACCATGCCGGCCTCGGAACGCTTCACGAGGTCGACCTGGCCGGCCTGCTCCTCGGCGGCGAGGTTGCGGTGCAGGATGCCGACGCCGCCGATGCGTGCCATGGCGATCGCCATCCGGGCCTCGGTGACGGTGTCCATCGCGCTCGACAGCAGGGGCACGGCCAGCCGGATGCCGCGGGTCAGGCGGCTGCTGGTGTCGACCTCCGCCGGGACGACGTCGGACTCGCCCGGGATGAGCAGGACGTCGTCGTAGGTCAGGCCGAGCGGGGCGAACTTCGCCGGCAGCTCGGGGGTCCGGTCGTCGGGCTGCATGATCGCCGCCACCCTCTCGTCGGTTCGCCCCCGGCCGGGCGCGCGGGAACCACCCCCGATCGTAGGCGGGGGCGCCGGGGGCCCGGGACGGCGTCCGCGCACGCGTGGGAACGGGAGCCGGAGGCGGCTACCGTGGTCCCCCGGACGCGCGCCCGCGCGACCGCACGAGAGCGACCGCGCCGCACGAGGGAGGAGGCACCGTGGGTCCCTTCGACGACCTGCCGGGCCCCGACTCAGGCTCCACGCCGTCGGACCCGCCGCCGCTCACCATGGAGGAGCGCGCCGGCGTCCTCGACGACCTCGCCGAGCTCGAGGTGTTCCGCACCCTGCTCGAACCGACGGGCATCAAGGGCATCGTCGTCGACTGCCCGGACTGCGACGAGGAGCACCACGTCGACTGGGCGCTGATGCAGGCGAACCTGCGCCAGCTGCTCGAGGAGGGGCAGACCGGCCGGCACGAGCCGCCGTTCGACCCGGACCCCGACGACTACGTCAGCTGGGACTACGCCAGCGGTTACGCCGACGGGGTCGCCGCGATGGCCGAGCGCGAGGAGCCCGGGGGCGGCAGCACCGGCCGCCACGCCCGGGACGACTGACCTCAGACGTCCCGGACGAGGGTCGCGAGGCGTCCCTCCAGCTCGGGGGTCACCTCGACGCGGTGCGCCTCCCGGGCGTGCGGCCCGACCTGCGCCATCAGCTCGTCGACCGACTCGGCCCGGACGACCGCCTCGCAGTCGAACCCGGCGTCGCGGCAGCGCAGCTCCTTCATCGTCGTCCCCTCCGGCGGCGGCCCCGTGCACGGTCAGCGTGCGCCGGGACGGCCGTCCGGGCCAGGGGTACCGGCGCGATCCGCGTGCACCGGGACGAGAACGCGCCGAGGGCCCCCTCCGGTGCTCCGGAGGGGGCCCTCGGCGTGCGTCCGTCGTCTCAGGTCATCATCCCGCGGCGGAAGCCCGTCGCGACGGCCTCGGCCCGGTCCTTGGCGCCGAGCTTGCGGAACAGCCGGCGGGCGTGGGTCTTGATGGTGTCCTCGGACAGGTAGAGCTCGCGCCCGATCTGGGCGTTGCTCTTGCCCTGGCTCATGCCGGTGAGGACCTGCATCTCACGCATGGACAGCGTCACCGCGGGCGCGGCCTCGCGGACCGGCGTGCTCACCGCGCGCGGGCCGGCGCCGTTGAGCGGCGTGGCCCACGCGGGCACCGGGGCGCCGACGGAGGCCAGCGGCACGGAGGCGCTGACCTGCTGCGGCGGCCGCGGGCCCTCCGGGCGCAGGCCGACGCGGGACAGGCCCAGGCCCATCTCCAGCGCGCTCGCGTCCCAGCGCAGGTAGCCCCGCGCACCGACGGCGACCGCGCCGCGGACGGTCTCGGCGTCGTCGGGGGCACCGAGCACCAGCACGGGCACGCCCGGGTGGCTGCGCAGCACCGTCGTCGCGACGCTCAGGCCGGTGTCCACGGCGCGCTGCGTGCCGACCAGCAGCACGTCGGGCTGCCGGGTGGCCAGCCGCTGCATCAGCGCGACCGCGTCACCGACGACCTCGACGCGTCCCACGAACGGGAGGGCCACCAGGCGGGCGGCGACGTCGTCGCGCACGCGGCGGCGCTCGTCGTACACCCACACGGTCGTGGCACCGTGTCCCGGTCCACGCATCCTGTCGTCGATCACTCGCTGCTCCTCGTCTCCCCCGGCCGGGCGGGGCGCCCGGGTCACTCGACCCGGGGAACGGCACGGCCTGCAGTCACCTTGACCGCCGGTCAGGACGGGGAACACCCGTGCTCACCCTGCGGGGGGAGACGGGAGCCGGGAAAATGTCCGATCCCGGTGTGTTTGACCCCGGGGACCCTCGGGCACCGGCACCCCAGCAGCCGGACCGCCCCCTCCGGCTCGCACCGAGCCGAGGAGGACCGACATGGCCGACATCCGCCGACTGCCGACGCCCGTGGCCGAGGTCTGGGACTGGCAGCTGCACGGCGCCTGCCGTGGAGAGAGCACGGCCCTGTTCTTCCACCCCGACGGCGAGCGCGGCCCCGCGCGGGCCCGTCGTCAGGCGGCCGCGAAGGCCGTCTGCGCCTCCTGCCCCGTCGTGGAGGCGTGCCTCAAGCACGCGCTGAGCGTCCGCGAGCCCTACGGCGTGTGGGGCGGCATGAGCGAGGAGGAGCGGGCCCGGCTGATCGCCGCGGAGCCCGCCGCCGTCGCCGCGGGCGTCTAGCCGCACAGACGACGAGAGGGCCGGTCCAGCACTCGCTGGACCGGCCCTCTCGCTGCGTCCGGGGTCAGTCGACCCGCTCGGCGGTCATCAGCTCGTCGTGCACCCAGGTGACGCCCCGGTCGGGGGACGTCTCGGCCGACCAGGTGAACGAGCGCGGGCGGACGTCGGAGAAGCGCCAGCGCAGCCACGGCTCCTCGTCGTCGCTGAGCAGGAGGACGCCGCCGTCGCCGGTGGGGCGGCCGGTGAAGCGCCGCACGCGCCCGTTGACCGGGTCCATCCACGTCGAGCGCCACGTCCCGGGGGCGTGCGGGTCGGGGAAGCGGACCGTCGTCCCGTGGAACGCCCGCGGCGGGACGCCGGCGCCGGGCCGTCCCGGACCGGGCACCACCCAGACGTCCTGCACCGCCCGGCCGCCGAGCACGCGGCCGACGTGCAGCTCCCCCTCCGCCGTCGCCCAGTCCCCGTCGGGCCCGAGGCCGCGCCAGGACAGCCGCCAGCTCCCCGCCAGCCGGCCGAACAGCGCCAGCGCGTCCTCGCCGTCGGGCTCGGGCGAGTGCAGGACCTCGTGCAGCACGGCGACCTCCTCGTCAGTCTCCTGTCAGGACGACAGTAGACTGTCATCATGACCGACGTCCAGGAGGCCTACCGGCTGCTCGTCGCCGACGTCTACGAGCTCGCCGGCACGTCCCGGCGCACCAGCGAGGCGATCGCCGCGACGGCCGGGCAGACCACCGCCCGGTGGCACGTGCTCAGCGTCCTGTCCGGGGCGCCGTCGACGGTGGCCGCCGTGGCCCGCCGACTGGGCCTCGCCCGCCAGTCGGTGCAGCGGGTGGCCGACGACCTCGTCGCCGACGGCCTGGCCGACCGCGCGCCCAACCCCGACCACCGCACCGCTCCCCTGCTGGAGATGACCGGCGCGGGGCGGGCGGCGCTGGCGGCGCTGGTCGAGCGCGGGGACGCCGACCGGGCGCGCGTCCTGGCCGCGGCAGGCACCTCCGCCGAGGAGCTGCTGGCCTGCCGGGAGGTCCTCCGGCGCCTGGTCGCCGCGCTGGACGGCCCCTGAGGCGGCCCCTGAGACGACGGGAGGGCCGGCCCAGCAGACGCTGGGCCGACCCTCCCGGTGTGCGGGCCGTCCTGGCTCACGTCCGTGCGTGCTGGGTCCCCGGCGGCGGTGTGGCAGGACGGCGGCCGATTAGCACAACTGCTCGGGGGGGACGGGGTGAGTGGGGGTGGGCCTTACCTTGCGTGT